>JAJEIW010000130.1 GCA_022828045.1 Acidimicrobiia bacterium
CATTGATGGCGGGACCGGCGGGCAACACTCACCGTCTGCTGACGGTCGTCAAGTCGGGCTCGATTCAAGACGTCAAGGCCTCCCCGGGCGACAAGGTGCACGTCTGGCCCCACCTGCTGGCCGCCGAGTTCGCCGCAGCGCTGTTCATCACGGCCTTCACGCTGGTGTTCTCGCTGTTCATCAACGCGCCGCTGCTCGAGCTGGCCAACCACAACGAGACGCCCAACCCCTCCAAGGCGCCGTGGTACTTCCTGGGCCTGCAGGAGCTGCTCACGATGTTCGACCCGATGATCGCGGGCGTGACGATTCCCGGCGTCGTGCTGGTGCTGCTGGGGTTTGCGCCCTACATCGACAAGAACCCGTCGCAGCGGCCCGAGGACCGCAAGTTCGCCATCTCCGTCCAGACGATCCACCTCATGTTCTGGGCGGTGCTGGTCATCATCGGCTCGTTCTTCCGCGGGCAGGGATTCAACTTCACCTACCCGTGGGACACCGGTCTGCACGGCATCTTCCACCTGTAGGAGCACGTCGGCATGTCCACCGGAACCATCCTCGCGATTGCCATACCGGTCATCGTCGTGCTCGGTGCGGTGGTCGGCTTCGTGTCCTTGCGTCGCCGTGACGTCTCGGGGCTGGGCTACCTGTCGCGTGAGACCCGCCGGCGTGACGAGATGGCGGCCGCCGGTGCAGGCGAGGCGCTCCCCGACGACGCCGGCGCGTTCGGCGTGAGCTCAGAGGCACGCGAGCTCGAGCGCTCAGTGGCGCTCGAACGCCGCCCGCCGCCTGTCGCGGTCGACGAGCCCGAACTGCCGCAGGACTGGGCGCCGCCGCCTGCCGAGGAAGTCGGGGTCACGCGCCGGCAGTTCCTGAACCGCTCGTCGGTCCTGCTGATGGCGACCGGTCTGGGCACCTTCAACGCCGCCATGATCGCCTTCCTCTGGCCGCGCCCGATAGGCGGTTTCGGCTCGAAGATCAAGATCGGCACGGTCGATGCAGTGGACGAGGCGATCGCGTCAGGGACTCCCGCGGAGAACTTCTCGTACTTCTCTGAGGCCCGGAGCTACATCCAGCCGTACCCGACCGACGCGGCGACGCTGTCCAACGCCGAGGCGACCTATGGCGGCGCTGTGCTCGAAGGCATGCAGCAGGGATACGTGGCGCTCTGGCAAGTGTGCCCGCACTTGGGCTGCAAGGTGCCGGTGTGCGGCAGCTCGCAGTGGTTCGAGTGCCCCTGCCATGGTTCGAAGTACAACCGTGTGGGCGAGAAGAAGTCGGGTCCGGCGCCGCGGGGCATGGACCGGTTCCCGTTGACGATCGAAGACGGGAGTGTCTTCGTCGATACCGGACGGGTGTCTCAGGGTCCCGCCATCGGCGTCGACACCACGGGCCAGGGCCTCGAGGGACCGCACTGTGCATGAAGTGAGCGCGAACGCGTCAGCCGGGCACGGAGCCCATCACTTGCTGGGTGTCAGCACCGAGCGCTCGATAGCGATCGTGCTGCTGGCCATCGTGGTGATCGGCTGGGCGATCTACGTCTTCATCAACATCCGTCAGGCCAAGGCCGAGGTCGGCAGCGAGATCGAGCTGGCGCCCAATCGCGGCAACCTGCCCGACGACGAGGAGCTGGAGGGCCGTCGGCTCGAGAAGGTGCAGGCGTTCGGTGTCCTGATGCTCTTGATCATGGCGCTGGTCTTGCCGGTGTACTGGATGCTCGAAGGCGGGCGCCGCTCCGGCGCCGAGACCTCGTTCTCCGAGGCGTCGATCGCCCGTGGCGCGGCGCTGGCCGCCGAGCAGGAATGCACCGACTGCCACGGCGCCGACCTGGGAGGTGCGAGATTCGCGCCGGTGGTGCTCGACATCGGCAACCAAGTCGCCGACCGGGACTCATTCATCATCAACACGACGTGGGAGGGTCCCTCGCTCGACGACGTGTTCACCCGGTTCGACACCGACGCCGAGACCGTGGACGAGGTCAGCGAGGTGCGGCAGATCCTCGTGTACGGCCGGGGAGTCATGCCGTCGTGGGGGCTCGAAGGCGGTGGACCTCTCAATGATCAGGAGATCGACGATCTGGTGGCCTGGCTGTGGAGCGAGCGCGTCTCCGACGAGGAGGCACAGGCGCGCGCCCAGGCCCGCTTCGACGCCGCCCAAGCCTCCGAGGAGTACGTCGGCGCCTCTGACGGCAAGATCTTGTTCGACTTGCACTGTGCCCGCTGCCATACGCCCCGCTGGCCCGGCCGCGGTCCCGCCCAGCTGCCGAACAACGGCGGCACCATCGAGGTCCAGCCGGGGCCTGACGGCGCCGGCCGATACGGACCGCCGCTCAACAAGGTGAGCTTGGAGCGGCTGTTCCCCGACATTGCCGATCACCTCTCGTTCATCGAGAGCGGCGCGGCCGACAACGTTCCCTTCGGTGAGTTCGCACGGCTCGGCAACTACGGCATGCCGGGCTTCGGACGGGTCCTCAGCGACGACCAGATCCGCCAGATAGCCGAGTACGAGCGCAGCCTCAACCCAGAGGATCAAGTGCTGCCCAGCTTCGAGCAGCTGCACCAGCCGGAGGACGCCGAATGAGCACCGCGCACGTTCTCGGGATCGTCAGCTGGGACCCAGTTCTCACCGGCTACTTGGCCGTCATCATCGGTGTGTTGGTCTTGTGTGGGTCGGTGTACCTGCTGCTGGCGACCAACCTCGGCGCCCGCCTCGGCTTCCTCGTCGCGTGGACCGGCCTGTGGGGATGGATGCTGCTGATGGCGATCGTGTGGTGGGTGTTCGGCATCGGCTGGATCGGCAGCCAGCCGGGATGGAACGTGATTCAGGTTGCCACCGATCCCGCCGTTGTGCCTGTCGAAGAGATACAGCAGCTGTCGGGCCGCGGGGTGGACGGGCTGCCGTCTGACTGGACCGAGGTCGATGAGGCCGATGCGCGCTCAGCGGCAGACAGCCATGTGGTCTGCGCCGATGCCGATCCGCGGCGACTGCTGGCCGTGAACTCGTGCCTGTTCACCGCGGCCACCGACTACTTCACGCACCGGGTGGTGGTCACCGGCGGTGAGCGCTATCGCCCGCTCGGCGTTCCCGACAATGTCATCACCCAGTATTTCTTCCCGAGTCGTGGCCGCCCCAACTATGCGGTCGTGCAGATCCAGCCCTACGCACCGGTGGACGACATCGACCCGAACCTGCTCGACGATGAGGGCGCGCTGATCCTGCCGGTTGCCGAGATCGACGACGACGCCCCCGTGTATTCCGTCGTGATGGTGCGAGACCACGGCAGCGTCAGGCTTCGACCGGCCCTGCTGACGATCTTCTCGGCGTTGCTGTTCGGCTTGGGCTGCTATCACCTGCATCGCAGGGACCAGGCCATCTGGGCGGTACGCGAAGCTGCGGGCCAGTGAACCCAGAGGCTGAGCCCTGGGCCCGAGCGGCCCGTGAGCGCAGCGAACATGAGCGGGAAACACGGTGCGAAGCCGTGGCCCGAGCGGCCCGTGAGCGCAGCGAACATGAGCGGGAAACAATTGGTGGGGCAGCAAGATGGTTGACCTAGCCGGGCGCCTTCCTGCGACCTCGCTTGGGCCAGACTGGGACCGGCATCTGATCGGCGACGCGCAGAGGGGGACCGGGTCATGAACAGCGGCTTGGCGGAATACCTGCCAGTGCTGGTACTCGGCGTGCTCGCCGTGGTGTTCGTGCTGCTGAGCATCATCGCCTCGCGGCTGCTGGCTCCCCAGCGCACCACCGACGCCAAGCTGGCGTCGTACGAGTGCGGCATTGTCGACCAGGCGGCCATCCCCGAGCGATTCCCGGTCCGCTTCTATCTCGTGGCGATGCTGTTCATCATGTTCGACATCGAGATTGTCTTCCTGTACCCGTGGGCGGTCGCGAACGCCGAATTGGGACTCTTCGGGTTCATGGCGATGCTGATCTTCGTCGTGATCTTCTTCCTGTCGTTCGTCTATGAGATGGCGATGGGCGGACTGGAGTGGGGCCCGCGCAAGCGCCGCGTGGTGCCGTTGCCGCCGGCCACCCGCAGCGGCGTGGCCGGAGTGCGAACGGTCGGGCTGGCCGGACGCGAGTTCGTGCCCGCCACTGCGGACCAGCCCGGCGCGGCGATGGCGGAGGCGGGCTGATGGCGGGGATCGACGGCCTGAAGTCACGCTTGGGCATCGACGACGGCCTTGCCGGGCTCGGGCACAACGTCTTCACCGCACCGGTGGAGGAGTTGGTGAAGTGGGCTCGGCGCCGGAGCCTGATGCCGGCCACCTTCGGGCTGGCCTGCTGCGCCATCGAGATGATGGCGACCGGCACCGCGCACTATGACTTGGCGCGCTTCGGCATGGAGACGTTCCGGGCATCGCCTCGCCAAGCCGACTTGATGATCGTGGCGGGTCGTGTCAGTCAGAAGATGGCGCCGGTGCTGCGCCAGATCTACGACCAGATGATGGAGCCCAAGTGGGTGCTGTCGATGGGCGTCTGCGCTTCCAGCGGGGGGATGTTCAACAACTACGCCATCGTGCAGGGCGTCGATCAGGTGGTGCCCGTCGACATGTACGCACCTGGCTGCCCGCCAGGGCCCGAGACGCTGCTGCACGCCATCCTGGCGCTGCACGAGAAGATCCGCACCGGCGAGCTGATGCAACGGCGCGCCGAGCACGGCGGCGGCGCTGCGGTGGACCTGGCGGCGCATAGGGCGCCGCAATCAGGCTCGGCGGCGCATAGGGCGCCGCAATCCGGAGCAGCGGCGAACTGATGGCCGACGCCGCCGCAGAGACCGACGATGCCGCGCCCGAAGGTGAGGCGAGCGATCAGCCGATGATGTTCGGCGTGCCATGCACGGACGAACGCGGCCAGACAGTGCTCTATCCGACCCGCGAGGAGTATCCCGATGTGCTCGCTCTGGCTGCGGCAGACGGCTTCGAGCTCTGCGTCGACCTGTGTGCCGTCGACGCGCTCACGAATCGCAGCCGGGTGGTGCCCGCCGGGGTCGAGCCGGAGCGCTTCGAGGTGGTGGTGAACCTGCTGGACATGCGAGGCCGGCGGCGGCTGCGCATCCGCACGCAGGTGCCCGCCGACGATCCGCAGGTGCCCTCGGCAGTGAGTCTGTACCCGGGCACCGAAGCGCCCGAGCGAGAAGCGGCCGACTTGTTCGGCATCAGCTTCAGCGATCACCCTGATCCGAGCCGGATTCTCATGCCGCCCGACTGGGTCGGCCACCCGCTGCGGAAGGACTACGCGATCGGCGCGATCCCGGTGCAGTTCAAGGCGGTCGAAGGCCGATGAGCACCGCCACGACACCCGTGCGCCGGCCAGCCGATGCCGTGCTGCGCATTTCCGAGGAAGCAGCGCTCGCCGCCGCTGTCGTCGACGAAACCGAGGCGTCCACGGCGGCATCAGACACCGCCGATGTTCCATCGGCGCAATCAGACACCGCCGATGAGCCGATGCTCATCAACATGGGGCCCCAGCATCCCTCCACCCATGGCGTGCTGCGCATAGCGATGGAACTGCAGGGTGAGACCGTGCTGCGGTCCAAGCCGATCATCGGGTACCTCCACACCGGCATGGAGAAGACCGCCGAGGATCTCACCTACCTGCAAGGGCCGACCAACGTCACCCGGATGGACTACGCCTCGCCGCTGTTCAACGAGCTGGTGTTCTGCTTGGCGGTCGAAGATCTGCTCGGCACCGAGATCCCGCCCCGTGCCACGTGGATCCGGATGCTCATGTGCGAGCTGAACCGCATGAGCTCGCATCTGCTGTTCCTGGCGACGAACGGCATGGACCTCGGCGCGGTCGGGATGATGCTCTACGGGTGGAAGGAGCGCGAGGAGATCCTGCGTTTCTTCGAGAGCGTCACCGGCTTGCGAATGAACCACAACTACATCCGGCCGGGAGGCGTCGCTGCGGATCTGCCGGACGGGTGGCAGGCGGATGTGGAGCACATCTTGGCCGTGCTGCCGGACCGGCTGGAGCAGTTCGACACGCTGATGACCGGTCAACCGATCTGGCGGGACCGAACCCAGGGTGTCGGTGTCATCACGGCTGACGAGGCCATCGCCATGTCGGCCACGGGGCCGCTGCTGCGCAGCACCGGAGAGGCGTGGGATCTGCGCCGCACCATGCCGTACCTGGTCTACGACGAGGTGGAGTTCGATGTCGTCGTCGGCGCGTACGGCGACACCTTCGACCGCTACGCGATCCGGCTGAACGAGATACGCGAGTCGATGCGCATCGTCTCCCAGTGCCTCGACAAGATGCCGAAGGGTCCCTACCGCACCGAGGACCGCAAGGTCACACCGCCGCCCCGGGCCCGCATCGACGAGTCCATGGAAGCCTTGATCCATCACTTCAAGATCTTCACGGAGGGATTCCGCGTGCCGCCCGGCGAGACCTACGTGGCGGTGGAGTCGCCGCGCGGCGAACTGGGCTGCTACCTCGTGTCCGACGGCGGCCCCAAGCCGCAGCGAGTGCACATCCGGGCGCCCTCGTTCGTCAACCTCCAGAGCCTGCCTCATCTGATGTACGGCGGCCTGATCGCCGACGCGATCGCCGTCATCTCCTCCGTCGACCCGATCATGGGGGAGGTAGACCGGTGAGCGTTTGCAACCGCCGCGTTGATGTCCACTCCGCCCCGGACGGCGAAGGGGTAGACCGGTGAAGGGAGAGGCCGCCAAGTGAGCTTCTTCACCGAGGAGAACCGCGCGCTCGCGGGCGAGATCATCGGCCGCTACCCGAAGCGTCGTTCCGCGATGATCCCGCTGCTGCATGTCGCGCAAGGTCAGGCCGGCTGGGTCACGCCCGAGGCGATGACCGAGATCGCCGATCTCGTCGACACAACGCCCGCCGAGGTGCTCGGCACCTGCTCGTTCTACGAGATGTTCAAGCGTGAACCCGTCGGCAAGTACCTCGTGAACATCTGTGTCACCATGTCGTGCGCGCTCGCTGGGGCAGTCGAGCTGATGGAGCACGCCGAAGAGCGCCTCGGGGTCCGCGCCGGCGGCACGACGCCCGACGGCATGTTCACCCTGGCGTCCGCAGAATGCCAAGCCGCCTGCACCGAGGCGCCTTGCCTGCAGGTGAACTACCGGTATCGCTACCGGGTCGACACCGAGGGGTTCGATCGGCTCATCGACGATCTGGCATCGGGCAGCCTCGACGGCGAGATTCCTCAGCACGGCATCACTGCTCGCGTGCGCCAGCACATTCCCGAAGACCGGGCGGTCGGTGCCGTTCCGCCCGACGAGGTGAACGAGGCACCCGTGTGGCTGGCAGCGTCGGCCCCCAACGGAGCAGGTTCGTCATGAGGGCTGGTAGCCGCCGCGTTGGCGTGCGGCCTGCGTCGGACGGCGGAAGGCTCGGCTGATGGCGTCGTACACGATTCCCCATGCACCCGGATTCGTGGCGAACGACGCGCCGCGCATCGTCACCGAGCGATTCGACGATCCCGCCAGCTTCACGCTCGAGCGCTACCTGGCCACCGGCGGTTACGACGGCCTGCGGGCCGCGCTCGAGCGGCCGCCTGACGAGGTGCACAGCGAGGTGCGCGACGCGACACTGCTGGGCCGGGGCGGCGCCGGCTTTCCCGCCGGGGTGAAGTGGGGGTTCTGCCCGCCGGGAGTGTGGCCCCGCTATCTCGTCGTCAACGGCGACGAGTCCGAGCCAGGCACTTACAAGGATCGCCTCCTCATGGAGCTCGACCCGCACCAGCTCATCGAGGGGTGCCTCATTGCCTGCTACGCCGTGGGCCTGTCGCAGTGCTTCCTCTACATCCGCGGAGAGATGGCGCTGGCGCAGGAGCGTGTGGCCCAGGCGCTCAACGAGGCCTACGAGGCCGGCTGGGTGGGGCGCAACATCTGCGGCACTGACTTCTCGGTGGACATCGTGCTGCACTCCGGCGCCGGTGCGTATGTCGTCGGCGAGGAGACGGCGCTCATCGAGAGCCTCGAAGGCAACCGCGGCATGCCGCGCCTCAAGCCGCCCTACTTCCCCGCAGCGATCGGGCTGTACGGCCTGCCCACCATTGTCAACAACGTCGAGACGCTCTCGAACCTGCCGTGGATCATGCGCAACGGCGCTGAGGCGTTCACCGCCATCGGCACCTCCACCTCGCCGGGCACGCGCATGATCGCCGTCAGCGGCCACGTGCAGCGGCCCGGCGTGTACGAGATCACCAACGGCACCACCACATTCAGGGACCTCATCTACGGCGAGGACTATTGCCGCGGCCCCCATCCGGGCCGCGAGCTGAAGGCCTTCGTGCCCGGCGGCGGCTCAGCGCCCTGGTTCACGCCCGCACAGCTCGACCTGCCCTTCGAGGCCTCCGAGGTGGGCCCGCAGGGGTCGATGCTGGGATCGGGAGCAGTGATGGTGATGGACGACACCACCGACATCCCTGCCGCGGCGCTGACCCTGACGAAGTTCTACGCGCACGAATCGTGCGGCAAGTGCGTGCCGTGCCGCGAAGGCGCCACTTGGCTGGAGCGCGTGCTGCGGCGCGTGTGCGGCGGCACCGGCACACCGCGTGACCTCGGCGTGCTGCTCGAGGTCGGCGCTTCGATCAGTCCGGGCGACTTCCCGCATGCAGCGGTGCCCGAGCGCGGACTCGAGGCCAAGCCGTTCCCGTATCAGATGACGACGATCTGCTTCGTGGGTCCGTCGGCGTTCGCTCCGGTGCACTCGGCGTTGACGCTGTTCCCTGAAGAGTTCGAGGCCCGGGTGGCTGCGAACGCCCATCTCGACGCTGATCTGTCGGGAGATCCCGTCTCGGAGGTGCCGGTCAGTGTCTGACACGACTGCTGCGGAGGCGGCACCCAGCACGGTCGAGGTGATGATCGACGGCGTCGCCGTGGATGCACAGCCGGGTGAGCTGGTCATCGCGGCAGCCGAGCGTGCCGGGGTGCACATCCCGCGCTTCTGTTACCACGAGCGGATGAGCTCGGTCGGCATGTGCCGCATGTGCCTCGTCGAGATCGACACCGGCCGCGGGCCGCAGCTGCAAGCCTCCTGCATGGTCCAGGTCTCGCCGCAGATGGTGGTGGACACCACCAGCGAGCGCACCCAGCGTGCCCAAGAGGGCGTGCTGGAGATGCTGCTCATCAACCACCCGCTCGACTGCCCCGTGTGCGACAAGGGCGGCGAATGCCCCCTGCAGGACCAGACGATGGCGTACGGCCCGGGAGAGTCCCGCTTTGTCGAGGAGAAGCGGCATTTCCCCAAGCCGATCCCCATCTCGGAGTTGGTGCACCTCGACCGGGAACGCTGCATCCTGTGCGACCGCTGCACCCGCTTTGCGGACGAGATCGCCGGCGACCCGCTCATCGACTTCACCGAGCGCGGCAACGAGACCCAGGTGCTGACCTTCCCCGGCGAACCGTTCTCGTCGTACTTCTCGGGCAACACGGTGCAGATCTGCCCGGTGGGGGCGCTCACCGCAGCGCCGTATCGCTTCAAGGCGCGGCCCTGGGACCTCGCCCAGACCGAGTCCACCTGTACGACGTGCGCGGTCGGGTGCCGGATCGCAGTGCAGTCGTCGCGCAACGAACTGGTGCGCTACTTGGGGGTCGACATCGATCCGGTCAACCATGGCTGGCTCTGCGACAAGGGCCGTTTCGCCTACGGATCGGTCGGCAGCCCAGAGCGCGTCACGAGGCCGATGCAAGCGCGCTCGAGCGGTCGGGTCGCCGATATCGCTGCAGTCGAGCCGATGCGCAACTTCGAGCCGTCGGACTGGGCCAGGGCGCTCGACGCGGTTGCCGCCGCCGTCAAGACCGCTCGGCCAGGGGCGATTGCCGTGCTCGGAGGCGCCCGCGGCACGAACGAGGACGCGTACTCCTGGTCCAAGCTGGCTCGCACCGTGCTGGGTACCAATCATGTCGACGCGCAGCTCGGCGACGGTCTGGCCGCAGACATCACCGTCGGCCTCGGAACCGCGACGATCGATGACGCCTGCACTGCCGACACCACGCTGCTGGTGTGCGGCGATCTGCGTGAAGAACTGCCGGTGCTGCATCTGCGCCTGCGGGGAGCGGCGCGGGCGGGCTCGACACGCTTGGTCGAGGTCTCCCCGACCGAGACCGGCCTCACCCGTGATGCCGCACGCAGCGAGCGGTGCGGGGGCGGCGAAGCCGCCGCGGTCCTGCGTGATCTGCTCGACGGCGATGACCCGCTGAGCGACGAGCTGGCCGGCGGATCAGTGGTGGTGGTGCTGGGGCGGTCCTCGGTTGCGGAGTCTGCTGACGCTGCCGCCGAGGTGGCATCGGTCCTGGCCGATCGCGTGCCTCACGCCAAGTTCCTGGTGGCCGCCCGGCGGGGGAACATCCGGGGAGCGCTCGACATGGGCCTCGCACCGGGCCTGCTGCCAGGGCGCTGCCTGAGCGCCGACCCGACGCCCGCGCTTGCAGCAGCGTGGGGTGAGCTGCCGCCCGAACCGGGACACGACGCGGCCGGGATCCTGGCAGCCGCCGCCGCGGGCGACATCGATGTGCTCTTCCTGCTCGGTGCCGATCCGCTGACAGATTTTCCCGACAGCGTGCTCGCACGGCTCGGCGTGGCGGGTGCGCGCACCGTCGTCGCGGTGGACACCTTCCTGAACCAGTCGACGATCGAGGCCGATATCTTCCTGCCCGCTGCTGCATTCGGCGAGAAGTCCGGAACCACCACGAACTTCGAAGGCCGCGTCTCTGAGCTGAGCGAGTTGGTGACCGCGCCCGGGTCGTCCCGCCCTGACTGGATGATTGCCGCCGAGTTGGCGATGCTCTGCGACGCCGACCTGGGATTCGTGTCGGTCTCTGAGATCACGGCCGAGATCGCTGCGGTCTGCGAGACACATGCCGAAGCGATGGGATCGCCCGTCGACGGCGACGGCGTGCTGGTGAGCGGTGCCGCGTTCGAGCCTGCATTGCCGCCCGCGCACGTGGCGCCGCCCCGAGACGCCTACGGCTTGCGCCTGGTGTGCAACCGCAAGCTCTACGACGGGGGTGTCACGGTCGCCCAGACACCGGCCCTGGCGTCGCTGCGGGCCGAGACCGCTTTGCGTGTGCACCCCATTGATCTCGAGCGGGTGGGCGTTGCATCGGGCACCGAGGTGGAGGTTCATTCCGAGCGCGGCGCCTTGCGTCTGCCGATCGTGGCGGATTCCGGTGTCGGCCGCCACAACGCCGTGCTGGCGTTCCCGTCGCCCGAGCTCGACGTGGGGGCGCTCATCGATGCGACGGCGACCGTGACCGATGTCCGCATCGAGACCCGCGGCACCCAGGAGCCTGCGTCGTGACTGGCGACCCGCTTTTCGCGGACGGCCCCGAAGGGCAGGGCGACACCGCGGCCCCTGATGGGGCGTTGTCATGACTGGCGACCCGCTCTTTGCCGACGGCGTCGACTGGGGCGACATCGCGGTCATGGGCGTCAAGGTCGTCGTGGCATTCGCCGCGCTGCTCGTCGCCACCATGTTCATGATCTGGTTCGAGCGCAAGCTGATCTCAGACATGCAGCATCGCATCGGCCCCAATGTGGCCGGGCCGTGGGGCCTGCTGCAGGCGTTCGCCGACGGGGTCAAGTTCTTCTTCAAGGAAGATCTGCGCCCCGCGAATGCCGATCCGCTGGTGTTCCGCCTGGCCCCGTACATCTCGGCAGTCACGGCGTTCGTGGCGTTCGCCATCGTTCCCGTCGGGGGCGTGTTCGCCGCCGAGCCGGGCCGTCAGGGCACGGTCACGCTGTTCGGCAAGGAGACCATCCTGCAGGTGGCCGACCCGCCGGTCGGCATCCTGCTGCTGCTCGCGATGTCCTCGGTCGCCGTCTACGGCGTGATGCTGGCGGGCTGGTCGTCGGGCTCGAAGTACCCGCTGATCGGCTCGGTGCGCGCCTCTGCGCAGGCGATCTCCTACGAGGCAGCACTGGGCATGTCGGTGGTGGCGGTCGTGATCGTGGCGGGTTCGCTGTCCACCCAGAGCATCGTGGCGTCCCAAGCAGGCGGCGTGAACACCTGGCTGCTGCTGACCACGGGCATCGTGCCGTTCCTGGTCTTCCTCATCTCTGCCACCGCCGAGCTGAACCGGCCGCCGTTCGACCTAGTGGAGGCCGAGCAGGAGCTGGTGGGCGGCTTCCACACCGAGTACTCCTCGATCCGGTTCGCGCTGTTCTTCCTGGCCGAGTTCATGAACGTCATCACGATGTCGGCGATCATGGTCACGCTGTTCTTCGGCGGACCGGCGGGCCCGGTGTTCTTCGGCTGGACGTGGCTGTGGCCGACGGTGTGGTTCTTGGCCAAGGTCGTCGCGTTCCTGTTCATGTTCGTCTGGTTCAGGGCGACGCTGCCAAGGCTGCGCTACGACCAGCTCATGTCGCTGGGATGGAAGGTGCTCATCCCGGTGATGCTGTTCTGGCTGATGTTCCTGGGTCTCGTGCAGTTGGCGGGCGTGCAGGGCTGGAACAGGATCTGGGTGTTCATCGCAGCAGCGATCGGTTTCGCCCTCGGCTGGGCACTGCTGGCGGCTGCGCTGCGTGCAGCCAAGCGCAACTCCGTCGATGACGACGTCGAAGCGCTCCCGACTCACACCGCAGGGAGGAGCTGATGGGCTACCTCGACGGATTCGTCGTCACCTTCGGCAAGCTCTTCGACGAGCGTGTCACCACCGAGTACCCCCACGACAAGCGACCGAAGCCGCCTCGCTTTCACGGGCGCCATGTGCTCAACCGCTATCCCGACGGCATGGAGAAGTGCATCGGCTGCGAACTGTGTGCGGGGGTGTGCCCAGCGCGCTGCATCTACGTGCGCGGGGCGGACAACCCCCCCGACAGCCCGGTCGCGCCCGGGGAGCGCTACGGCTACGTCTACGAGATCAACTACCTGCGCTGCATCCACTGCGATCTGTGTGTGGAGGCCTGCCCAACCGAGGCCATCACCGAGACGAAGGTCTTCGAGTTCAGCTTCCCCACCCGGCGTGATGCCATCTACACCAAGGACGAACTCCTCACCGACGACGACGGCCAGCCCCGGCGCCAGCCGTGGGAGCTGTGGCACGACGGTGACGACGAGCACACCTCGGGCTGGATGCGGGCGACGTCGCCCTCCGGCCAGCCGGCCTATGAAGGGCGTGTCGCGTGGAGCGGTGAGCTGGGGTACGGCGTGCGGGCGCCCGAGCAGGGCCAGCATGCTGAGACCGACGACGACGAGCCCGAGGGCCAACCCGTCGGCGGCGATCACGGCGACGCCGGCGATGAGCACAGCCACGGGAGCGGCCGCTGATGGTCGAAGTTGCCGTCTTCGCGGTTGCCGCCGCCGCGTGCCTCGTCGGCGCGATCGGCGTGGTGCTCTCGCGCAATCCGGTGCACGCAGCGCTCATGCTGGTGATGACGCTGTTCGGCATAGCGGTGCTGTTCGTGGCCCAGCAGGCGCACTTCATCGCGGCCGTGCAGGTGATCGTCTATGCGGGCGCGATCGTCGTGCTGTTCCTGTTCGTCATCATGCTGCTGGGCGTCGACCGGGCCGCCGAGCTGTCCATGGGTGCGTTGCCGGCACAACGCTGGACCGCTGCTGCGTTCGGCCTCGGCGGTGCAGCCGTGCTGATCTGGCTGGTGGCGGCCGTCGACCGGCTGTTCAAGGGCGCCAAGTCGCTGGCACTCGAGACCGCCGGCCTCACAGACGCCGGTGCGGGCAGCGATCCGACGGACTACGTCGCGGATGTGAGCGCCCTCGCCCGGTCGCTGTTCTCCGACTACGTGTATGCGTTCGAGTTGACCTCGCTGCTGCTCATCGTTGCCGTCATCGGCACGGTGATCCTGGCCCGCCGCAGCGGTTACGGCGGCAGCCAGCACAACGGCAATGCGTCGGAGGCCGCCAAGGCTGAAACGTCGAGCGAGGCCGGCCAATGAACGGTCTCGAGGTGGTGACGAGCTGGTACCTCGTCCTCGGCGCGCTGCTGTTCATCATCGGCGGCACCGGGCTGCTGGTGCGGCGCAACCCGCTGATCATGCTGATGTGCGTCGAGCTGATGCTGAACGGCGTCAATCTCAGCTTCATCGCGTTCGCGGATCGCTTCGGCGATGTGCATGGACAGACGGTGGTGCTGTTCGTCCTGGTGGTTGCCGCCGCCGAGGTCGTGGTGGGCCTGGGCTTGGTGGTCGCGGTGCTGCGTGCCTCGCCACGCGCCACCGCGGACGACCTGTCTGCCTTGAAGGGCTGAGTCGATGGTGGAACTCGTTTGGCTCATCCCCGCGCTGCCGCTGGCCGGGTTCGCCATCCTCCTGTTGGCCGGTCCGCGGCTGGGCGAACCTCGCGCCGGCTGGCTGGCCACCGCAGCCAGCGCCGGCTCGTTCCTGTTCACGCTCATCACGTTCGGCGGGTTGCTGGGGCTCGAGTCGGTCACCAAAGGCGGTGCCGGAGGGCGCGGCGGTCGCTCGTTTGAGTCAACGCTGTTTGAGTGGATGCCGATCGGCGGCCTCGAGGTCGACGCCGCGCTGCTGGTGGACCCGCTGTCGATGACGATGGCGCTGTTCGTGACCGGCGTCGGGACGCTGATCCACCTCTATTCGGTCGGATACATGCATGGCGACCCGAAGTACTCGAAGTTCTTCCTGTACCTCAACCTGTTCCTCTTCTCGATGCTCATGCTGGTGCTGGGCGAGAACTTGGTGGTGACCTTCCTGGGCTGGGAAGGGGTCGGCACCTGCTCGTACCTGCTCATCTCGTTCTGGCACGAGCGGCCCACCGCTGCCACCGCCGGCAAGAAGGCGTTCGTCACCAACCGCGTCGGCGACTTCGGCTTCATGGTGGCCACGTTCCTGCTGTGGACGGCGCTGGGCACGGTCTCCTACACCGGTATCGCTGCACTGTCGGGCGGCTTGGCAACCGGCACCGCCACGGCCGTGTCGCTGCTGCTGCTCCTGGCAGCCGCGGGCAAGTCAGCCCAGCTCCCGCTGTACGTCTGGCTGCCCGACGCCATGGAGGGCCCCACCCCGGTCTCGGCCATGGTGCATGCCGCCACGATGGTGACTGCCGGTGTGTACCTGCTGGTGCGGCTCAACCCGGTGCTGACCGACACGGCACTGCTCATCATCGCCATCGTGGGTGCTGCCACTGCGCTCTTTGCGGCGCTGGCGGCCGTGGCTCAGCACGACATCAAGAAGGTGCTGGCGTACTCCACGATCAGCCAGCTCGGCTACATGTTCTTGGCCATCGGCTCGGGTGCGTACGTGGCGGCCATCTTCCACGTGATCACCCACGCGTTCTTCAAGGGCCTGCTGTTCCTCGGCGCCGGCTCGGTTATCCACGGGCTCGGCGACGAGCAGGACATGCGGCGCATGGGCGGTCTGCGGGCCGTCATGCCCATCACAGCGGTCACGTTCATCGTGGGCTGGCTGGCGATCGCCGGGGTGCCGCCGCTGTCGGGCTTCTGGTCCAAGGACGAGATCCTGCTCGCGGCGTGGGAGCAGTCCGACATCGGCCCGCTGCTGTGGGCCGTGGGCCTCGTCACTGCCCTGCTCACCGCCTACTACATGAGCCGCCAGACCTTCCTGGTGTTCTTCGGCGGCCAGCGGTGGGATGACAGCGCGCACCCGCACGAGTCGCCTGTCACGATGACCTTGCCCCTGATGGTGCTAGCCGGAGCAGCAGCCATCGGCGGAGTCATGAACCTGCCGCTGGTGGCTGACTGGCTGGTGCTTGAGCATTTCCTGGAACCCACCTTGGCGCACGCGCATCACTTCACGACGCCTACCTGGCAGAAGCTGTTGCTTGCATTCGTCGCGGCGCTCGCGGCGCTGATCGGCATCACGGTGGCTGCCTTGGCGTGGCTGCGTTCGCGTATCCCGACCGACAAGCTCGAACCAGCACTGCTGGAAAATTCGTTCTACGTCGACTCGATCATCTCCAACTTCGTGGGCGGCCCCGGCACCAAGGTATTCGAGGCTGCCGCTGCCGCTGACAGACGCTTCGTCGACGGCGCTGTCAACGGCGTGGCGAAGCTCGTCCGGATGCTCGGCGAAGCCGTGCGGCCCCTCCAGTCGGGCTATCTGCGGCACTACGCATCGGGCGTGGCTGTCGGTGCGATCGTCCTCGTCGTCTGGCTCGCGCTGCGGGGAGTCTCCTAGCCATGGGCGCCCTGCTTGCCGCTTCGGGCTCCGCCAGCGATTTCCCGATACTGAACGCGTTGATATTCGTGCCCGCGGTGGGCGCGCTCGTGGTCGCCCTGCTGCCTCGCAGCCGGCCCGACCTCGCCCGCCCGGTGGGAGCGCTGTTTGCCGGCATCGCCGGCGCGCTGGCACTGGCAATGGCCTGGCAATTCGACACCGCCGCAGCGGCGGACGCCGAGTCCGTCGGGGAGGGCTTCCAGTTCATCAGCCAGCAGTCGTGGATTCCGGACTTGGGAATCTCGTGGCATGTCGGCGTCGACGGCATCTCGCTGTGGCTGGTGGTGCTGTCCAGCGTGATCGTGCCGATCGTGCTGGCCGGCGTCGACCCCCATCACGACCCCAAGCCCTACACGGCATGGATGCTGCTGCTGCAAGCCGGCTCGGTCGGCGCATTCGTCGCCCTCGACCTGTTCCTGTTCTTCGTGATGTTCGAAGTGGTGCTGGTGCCGATGTACCTGCTGATCGCGGGCTGGGGCTACGACGGGCGCCGCTACGCCGCCACCAAGTTCTTCATCTACACGATGGCGGGCTCGGCGCTGCTGCTCGTGGCGATCATCGCCACCGCCGTGCTGGGCTCGCCCGACAGCGGCATCACGTTCGACCTCGTGACGCTGGCCGAAGGACAGCAGCTGGCCACCAACGCCGCCCGCCTCTGCTTCGTGGCCTTCGCGATCGCCTTCCTCGTGAAGGTTCCGGTAGTCCCGCTGCACACCTGGCTGCCCGATGCGCACACCGAGGCACCCACCGCAGGTTCCGTCGTGCTGGCCGCGGTGCTGCTGAAGCTGGGCACCTACGGCCTGCTGCGGTTCGGCCTGTACCTGTTCCCCGAGGCGTCCGACTGGGCCGCGCCCGTGCTGGTCACCGTCGGCGTCGTGGGGGTCATCTGGGGCGCGATCACCGCCGCCATGCAACGCGACCTCAAGCGGCTGGTGGCCTATTCCTCGGTGGCCCACATGGGCTTCATCGTGCTGGGCATCTTCGCCTTCACCGCCGAGGCCATCGGCGGCGGCGTGATCCAGATGGTCAACCACGGCATCAGCACCGGCGCCTTGTTCCTGCTCGTCGGGATGCTCTACGAACGCCGTCGGACACGGCAGATCGACGAGCTCGCCGGCATCCAGTCGGCCGCTCCGGTGTATGCCGGAGTCTTCACGCTGATCATGCTGTCGTCGATCGGGGTGCCCGGTCTCAACGGCTTCGTCGGCGAATTCCTGATCCTGATCGGCTCGTTCGAAACCAGGCGCTGGTGGACGGTCATCGCCGCGACCGGCGTGATCCTGGCGGCGCTGTACCTGCTGTGGGCGTACCAGCGGGTGTTCCACGGCCCGCCGGCAGCAGCCGACCGCCAGACGGCCGACCTGCGCAAGGGAGAGCTGCTGACGCTGGCGCCGTTCGTCATCGCAGCCGTGGCGCTCGGGGTGTATCCCAAGCCGCTGCTCGCCGCCACCGAGCCCGCCGCCGACTGCCTGGTGATGCATGTCACCGTGTACAGCGCCGACGAGCTGGCAGACCCTGCCGATCCCGTCGTCGTCTTCGACGGGTGCGACATCCGTGACAGCGCCTGCTCGGCCGGCGACGGAAGCGGTGATCGCGTCGATGACACAGCCGGGGACGACCACTGATGCCGCCGCTCGACGAGCTGTTCGACGAGACGTTCGCGTCGCCGGGCGTCGACTGGTGGGTGCTCGTCCCGCAGATCATCCTTGTCGGCGCTGCGCTCGGGCTGCTGCTGGTGGCCTCGCTGGCGCCGCGAGCGCTGCCTGCCTGGGCGTCCACGATCGTCACGATCTCAACCGGCGCTGCCACCGCCATCACCGCGGCAATCCAGTGGACCGACTGGGGCTCTGCGCCGCGTTCCACTTTGGCGGGCGCATTCGTCAGCGACGGCTTCAGCCTGCTCATCACCGTGCTCGTCGGCGCGGGTGTGGTGATGACCGCCTTGGTCGCGCACTCCGCCCTCGACCGCTACGCCATGGCGCCGCCCGAATTCGCGGCGTTGCTGCTGGCGTCCGCCGCGGGCGCCGTGGTGATGGCCGGCGCCAACGACCTCATCGTGCTGTTCCTGGGCCTCGAATCGCTCTCGATCGCCCTGTACGTGCTGATCGCACTGGCGGGCCGGCGTGCGAGCGCCCGCGAGTCCGCCATGAAGTACTTCGTGCTGGGTGCATTCAGCTCGGCATTCTTCCTGTACGGCATCGCGCTGGTCTACGGAGCCACCGGCGGCACCAATCTCAGCGGGATCTCGGAGTTCCTCTTCGGGACGGTCCGCGACAACGACTACCTGCTGCTGGCCGGCGTCGCGTTGCTGCTGGTGGGCTTGGGGTTCAAGATCGCCGCTGTCCCGTTCCACTTCTGGGCACCCGATGTGTACGAGGGCGCCCCGAGCCCGGTCACCGGCTACTTGGCGTCGATCGCCAAGGCCGCGGGCTTCGCGGCGCTGGCGCGGGTGCTGTACGTGGCGGTGTTCCAGCAGGGCACCGCCTGGTCGCCGATCATCGTGGCGCTGGCGTTCGCATCGCTGTCGGTCGGCGCGGTGATGGCCATCTGCCAGTCGGACGTGAAGCGCATGCTGGCGTTCAGCTCGATCAGCCACGCCGGCTTCGTCCTGGTCGGCTTGGCGGCTATCGATCCCGACATCGTGGACCGGCTCTGGGCGAACTTCGCCGGCTCGGTCGGCGGCGCCGCCGATCTCGGCGACGGTGTCTCGGGGGCCGTTTTCTACCTCGTCGTCTACTCGTTCATGGCGCTGGGCAGCTTCGCCGTGCTGTCGGCGGTCGTCGGATCGTCGACCGATCCCGATGACGGCACCAGCCGCCATGATCTCAGCCGCTACAGCGGGCTCGCCCGCCGCCGACCGGTGCTGGCGCTCGCCTTTGCCGTGCTCCTGCTGGCGCAAGCAGGGGTGCCGCTCACGGCGGGGTTCGTGGCGAAGTTCGAAGTCATCCGAGCAGCCGTCGGCGAGGGCGTCTATGTCCTGGCGGCCGTTGCGATGGTCACTGCGGTCGTGAGCGCCTTCGCCTACCTGCGCGTCGTGCTGGCGATGTACGCACCGGACGGCGCATCCGTGGCTGATGACGATCCTCCGACCGCCCGTGTCAGCCGCCCGCGCTGGGGAGATCTGCCGCTGACGACAGTGCTGGCCATCGCCCTCGCGGTGGCGGTGACCTTCGTCGTCGGCGTCCTGCCGCAGACGCTCCTCGAATGGAGCGCCGACGCCGCCCTGTCGATCTTCCCCTGACGCGAGCCGTCGCGTCGCTCGGGAATAGTCTGGCGGCCCCGGGATTCTGTGACGATAATCGCCGCTCGACGAGTTGCCGCCCTGCTGGCTCTGCTTGCGTTGCCTGTAGCGCTCGTCGTGGTTGCGGCGAGTCCAGCCGGTGCGCATCCGCCCGAGCGCTGCTTCTTCGGATGGACCGAGGTGGACGGTGCGCCCGTGGACGGCGGTCCCGACAATCCCGTCCAAGTCTGTTTGGATGAGCCGTGCCGCGCCTATCCGAGCATCCACTTCGTTGGAGACGCCCCTGACGATCACATCTGTGTCGCGTCCCATCGTCACCCGTGGCGCGACGGTCTCATCCGCTTGGCTTCCTTCGCCGCGTTCTGCCCATTGCTCTATGCGTTGATCATCACGCCGGAGGCGCTGGCGCAGATGAAGGAGGCCCGGCACGTCGGCTGGCGCACGATCGCGCATCGTCGGCGGCTGTACGAGGCCCTGCCGCGGAGTCACTGGCTGGCGTGGTGGTGCGGATTCGCGCCTGCGTTCATCTTCAGCTCTGCGGCGTCACCTCTCCTGCTGGAGTGGCTGTTCCCGCCCGTCGGCACGGTCACGGTGGCGCTCTACGTTGTTGCTTGCAGTTTCGTCACCGTGGTCGGCTCGCGTGTATGGACGCGTAAACGGCGGGAAAGCGAGCGAGCGGTATTGCAGCATTCCCCAGCCTGAACTCGCCGGGGCTGCGTCTCAGCATGTGGTGTATAGTCTGGGTATGCGGCGTATACAGCTCTACATGGAACCTGACATCGACGACGCCTTGACAGTGGTGGCTTCGCAGCGAGGCGTCTCGCGCTCGGCCTTGATGCGCGACGCCGTGCGTGCGCTGCTTGATACCCATGGTCCAACGGAACCCGATCCCATCGATGCTCTTGTGGGATGGCTGGACGTAGAACCTAGCGACGATATCGATGCTGTCGTCTATGGCTACGAAACGGACACGTGAGATTCGCTGATACTTCGTTCTGGATCGCGCTACAAGTCCGACGCGATCGCAACCACGCTTCCGCTGCGGCCCTGTGGCGCAGCAATCGGCGACCAGTGCGGACCTCGAACGTCGTGCTCGGCGAAACATGGACCTGGCTGCGAAGCCGTGCCGGTCATGCGGTCGCAGCACGGGCCATCGCCGAAGTGCGCCTCTCTGGGCGTGTCTCGGTCGCGCTGGTCGGGGAGTCGATTGACGAGCGGGCGTGGGAATGGCTTCGGCGGCATGACGAGCGCGCCTACTCCTACGTCGATGCCACCAGCTTCGAGATCATGCGTCGCGAGCGGATCACCGAGGCGCTTGCTTTCGACGGAGACTTCAGCGCAGCGGGCTTCGTGGAGCTGCGCCCGTAGCCCCCAACCGCCCGGTTTGCAAAGTTTTGAACGAGAAGTCAAATTCACAGCAAATTTCAAAACTTTGAATCTGCAACATCGCTCCGCGACACCGAGCGATGCGTCCGACAGCCCGACTTCACCCAAACGCCGCTGCCCGCCGCGACTTCCGATGACTTGGACCCACTGGAGATCCAGCGTTTCCGCGACATGGCCATCAGCGAGCACGGCGACGCAGTACTTGCGTCTCTGGATGACGAAGCGCTGCTGCGTGCACTGGAACTCGTCGATCTCTCAGGCCAGATCTGCGTCGGCAGTGTGCTGCTGTTCGGCACACAGGCCGCAGTGCGCCGTCACATCCCCGTCGCCGAAGTCGCCTTCCAGCATGTCAGCCCCGCGCTGGATGTTCTGGCGAACGACATCAGCTGCGTGCCGCTTCTTCGGGCGATGTCGGAGCTGTTCGAGCGGGTGCAGGCGCGCAATTGTGTTGCGTCTTGTCGGCGAGCGCCGCACGGCGCGCTATGTGGCCGCAGCAGCTCAGTCCGACGGGACAACAGACGGCGATCCCGTCGATGCTCTCCTCGGCGGTCTCGATGTCGAACCCAGCGATGAACTCGACTCGGTCATCTATGGCTCCGACAGGGACTCATAAGGATCGCGGGTGCATCGCGGGCTCATCGAGACTGGGGTGATCGCGCCGTAGAGTGAGCGGCGAGTTCTCTGAAGCAACCAAGACGCACAGTTCGCAGGCCCTCCAGAACGAGCGGGGATGCTTCGATGCTTGAAGGAAAGCTCCACGAGCACGATTTCAACGCCGCGCTCGCCGAGGCGATGAAGCGGATGCACGCCGACGATCGCGTCATCTTCAGCCACGAGCGCGTCGGCGTGCTCAGGCCCGTCTCCGGCGGCGGCTCGCGCCGCGTGGACGTGTTGGTGAGGGCCAAGAATCTCCTGCCGGTTGCCGTGGAGGTCGAATACGACCGCCCGGGCGCCAAGCCCGACCGCGATGCCGAGGCACGGCTGGGCCTCGAATTCGTCGGCGACGGTCGGGTGATCTCCTCAGCGATCTCGGTGCTCGCGCCCCCGCTGGCTGAGCAGTGGACCGATCACGAAGACGCCGTGAGCCGCCTCGTCGGCGGAGCGCAACTGCGGTACGCCGTCCTCTCTCGATCAGACGATGCGGCAGAGTCCCTCCGCTGGCCTCGGGCGGGCTGGCTCACCGGCACGGCGCAGTCGCTGGCCGAGCTTGCGGTCATGGTCTCGGTTCCGCCGGGTCAACTGGAGCTGGTAGCCGCCGACGCTGCCGACAAGATGCGCGGCATTTCAGAAGACCTCGCCGCCGACCTCAGCGACGACGCCAAGCTCCGGCTGGCGGCTGCGATGGGGCGGCCGTCTGGCTCGGACAGCCTCAGCGTGGTCGGCGTGGTGTGGCTGAACGCGTTTTTGTTCCAGGATCGGATCGCGCAGGCGCACCCCGATGTGCCGGAGCGTTCGGAGGCAGCGCCGGATTACGACCCGATTCCCGAGTTGGTCGGAAAGGCCTGGCAGGCGATTCGCAGGATCGACTACCGATCAGTGTTCGACCCCGCGGAGGCTGCTCTGCGAATCGTCTATCGAGATCTCGGAACGGCGCGCACCGCTCGATTGCTGGGGCGGGCGGCGCTCATCGCCGGACGGGTCGAATCGGGTGTGCTCGGCGTGTTCGACATCGGCGGTGAGCTGTTCCAGCGCCTTATCTCCGACAGGTCCGAGGCAGCGAGCTATTACACGCGGCCAGAGGTCGCGGAGTTCCTCGCCCACCTCACGGTCAACGACAGTGTGCGGCTGCCGCGCTCGGCCCGCGCGGTGGCGCTGGGCGAGTCGGATCACCTGGGCGAGGTCTTTCGCATCGCCGACTTCGCCTGCGGCACGGGAACTCTGCTCCGTGCGGCCTATCGGAGAGTTCGCGCCCTTGCGCGAGCGGCGGGAGCGCAGCCAGAAGGCTTGTCCGCGTTGCATACGCACCTGATGGAGGAAGGCTTCTGCGGCGTCGACATCTCGCCGATAGCGGCTCACCTGACTGCATCGAGCCTCTCGAACATCGAGCCCGCTGCCGATTACCGCCACACCAACATCGGCGTCGCGCAGGCATGCGGACCGACGGGAGCAACCGGATCGGTCGAGTATCTCGAAACCGATTATCTCGCCGACCTCTTCGGATATGAGGCGTCGTCGACAGGGTCGGCACCTCGCTCTGACGCAGAAGCAGACGCACGAGGCCTGTACGCGCCCAAAGAGCGTTTCGACATCGTGATGATGAACCCGCCGTACTCGCGTTCACGCGGCGGTCAGGCCCTCTTCGACATCGCCGGGGCGACAGAAGCCGAGCGCAAGCGCGCCCAGAAGCGGGCGCAGGCCTTGGTCCGAGACACGCCGGCCGATCTCAAGGCCGGGCTTGCGGCAGTCTTCTGTGAGCTCGCGCGCCGAAAGCTCAGCCCCGGCGGGCGCGTCGGCATGGTGCTTCCCATCACCGCTGCGGCCTCTCCCGCGTGGTCGCTCATCAGGGCCATGTTCGAGACACACTTCGACGACCTCTTGCTCGTCGCATTTCCCGGCGCGACACGCGGCGGAGACAAGACGCTCTCGGCCGACACCGCCATGGGTGAGATGATCATCGCCGGCACCAGGCGATCTGAGCCCCACGCTGACCTCTCCGAGGCCGACATCATGACGGTGGCGCTCGATGAACCCTTCGGCACCATCGCCGTTGCTGCCGAGACGGGACGCTCAGTCGACGCCGCGCTCCGCGGCCGGGAGGAACAGCGGGAGGGCAACGTCACCGTCGGAACCGCGGTGAGCGGCCGCTGGACCATGCTGCCTGCTTCCGGGGGTGGGCCGTGGGCAGCCGTCGGCGCGGCGAGCTTCGGCGCCGTCGCCGTTGCCGAGCGGCTGACGCGGCGCGGCGAGTTCATGCCCCTCGACGCACACGAACCCGTATGCCGGGTAGCCATGACGACAATCGGCGAGCTGTTCGAGCTTGGCCCGACGCATCACCGCATCGGCCATGTCGCGGGCAATGAGCCAATTGGTGCCTTCGAGCTGTGGCCGATCGCTGACGATCAAGTACGCCCCGACACGTCGTTGTGGGCATCCGATGCTGAGGCTCAGACCACCTTGACCGTTGACCCCACGCATTACGGTCACGTCGTCGGTCCACGGTTCAGCGATGCACGTGAACGTGCTCTCGTCCAGTTGCAACGCAAGCTGTCACGGACGAGTGGCGGCAAACCCAGCGACGCAGCAATCGAGGAGGCCCAAGCAGAAGCCGAAGCCGCCGAACGCTCCCGGTCGCAGAGCGCACTCGACGAGATGCGACGCTGCCGGTCCACGCTCTTCTACCAGCGGGGCATCTTCTGGCCGTCACAGGTGGCGCTTGCCGCGGTCACCGACAAACCGGTCATGGGTGGACGGGCCTGGTGTGCGCTCTTGCACGACGACCCCGTCGTCCGTTTCGGCTTCGCGATCTGGGCGAACTCGACGCTTGGGATGGTCGTCCACTGGTCGCGTGCGCAGCGCCAACAGCATGGACGCAGCAGTACGCAACTGGAAGGCATCCGACAGATGCCCTGCCCAGAATTCAACGAGACTGCAACGTACGCCAAGGCATTGGAATTGTTGGAACACGAGTCGGAACTCCTTCGCATGACACTCATGCCCGCTCGTGACGCCTACCGTGATCCGGCGCGCGCGGCACTGGACGACGCAGCCGCCGGCATGCTCGGAATCCCCGACACCGAGTCGCTACGCGATCTCGCCCGCAACTGGTGCTGCGAGCCATCCGTCCACGACGGAACCCCGCCAGTGTTCGAGTGACCGCAGGTCGGCTCAGCGCGTCTTCCGGGGTGTGCGACGTGTGCGCCCGTATGGAGCCTGTTAGGGGCCGAGGGCAGTGAGGGGCACTACGGAGATGCCGTCGGGGCGTGTGTAGGCGTAGCCGACGGGTGTCACCACCATGAGCGCTGCTGGGGAACCGGCTCGGTCAGTGTCGACGCTTTCGGCCATTCGGTGCAGCGATGCTGCGGCTGTGTCGATCGAGGCTGGGCTGGGCGAGAGCTTGACCTCGACGGCGATCCACTCCCCGCCGAATCGTCTGCTGACGACGGCATCTGCTTCGATGCCGCTGTCGAGGCGGTAGTGCGTGATGTCGCAGTCGGCTCCCTCGGCGTAGATGCGCAGGTCTCGCACCACGAGCGACTCGAACAGCAAACCGCAGGTCTCGAGGTCGCGCAGCAGGGCATCGGGGTCTGCGCGCAGGATCGCGGCGGCCAGCGACGGGTCGGTGAAGTGCCGCTTCGGCGACCTGGTGAGGCGCGACCGCGAGCGAAGATGCGTCGGCCACGGCGGCTGGTCTTCGATCACGAAGATCTGGTGCAGAGCGTCGAGGTAGGCAGTTGCGGTCTGGTGGTTCAGCGGGCGTTCGCCACCGCTGTCCGCGGCGAGCCGTGCGACCGGCACTGTCGCAGCCGAGTTGCGGGCAAGCGAGATCATGAGCCGCTCCACCAGCACCGGGTTACGGCTGCGCGCCGACTCGCCGTTGATCTGCACGTGCCTCACCTCGTCGAGGTACTCACGCAGCCGTCGTTGTGCCTCAGCCGGCGTGGCGGCGGCGAGCCACGGCCAGCCGCCGATGCACAGCGCGTCGAGCACGTCGCGGAACTCCGGTTCAACGGCCGCGGCCTGAGCGGTCTCGCCCGCGAGCAGCGCTGCGAGCGACACTTGGCCCGTAGAGAGGCCCGACTCGAAGAGCGACATCGGCCGCAGCCGAGTCCGCGCGATGCGGCCTGCACCGGAGTGCCGCATCCGGTCATTCGCCGGCACGGCCGACCCGGTGAGCAGGAACTGACCCGGCTCGGACGCGCGGTCGCAGGCATGGCGAACGTGGTTCCAGATCGTCGGCGCGAGCTGCCATTCGTCGAGCAGCTTGGGACGGGCGCCGTCGAGCACTGCATCGGGGCTGATGGCGGTCAGATCGCGTGCCGATGCATCGGCATCGAAGCGGACGATGCTGCGGGCGTGCCGCAGCCCGGTCCACGTCTTGCCGCAACCCTTGGGTCCCTCGATGAGCACCGCGCCCATGATGCGGAGCAGCTCGTCCACCTGCGCATCCGCGACGCGCTGCCGGTATCCCTGCGGCGTCAACGTTGCGCTGGGGCCGCCTAGCGCGGACCCCGGCTCAGCCGGCATCGTCCAGCCTGTGATCTCGTCGCGTTGGCACTCGCCAAGGGCGTAGAGAATTCATATCTGCAAATATAGCAAATTTACCATCCTGACTGTAGGAAATCCGATATTCAGAGCGTAGTGATCTTGATCTCCGGTAGCGGCGCCCCGCACTGGATGACGCAACAGCTCGTTTGTCCCGAATCAGCGACTCGTTGTTGCTTCCCGATCTCGTCCCCTATCGTGACGCCGTGATCACTCCGCTCGGATGTGAGATGCGCGATCTCGCGCGACAGATCGCAGATGGGTCTTCGCAGATGGGCGATATCGAGCAGCAGCAGACGCTACGGCGCGAGCTGGAACGCAAGCTTGCGGATGCCGGTGGGACCATGAAGGAGATCGCCAAGGCAGCGGGCGTTTCGCGGCTCACGGTGTATGCGTGGAGTCGTCAAGCCCACAAGGGTCGGCATCCCACGCTCTAGGGTCCACGCCGACTGCGCGGCACGGCGGTTCACCAGTGGTCGATCCCGTCGACGTACTCGTAGGGCAATTCGGGCTTTCGATACCCCGGTCGCCCTGGCGGCCATCTTCAGCACTAGCGATCAAGCCTGCTGATCGGTGGATTGATGCTGTGTCGTCGCAGCATGACCGTGGCGATGTCGCGTAGTTGCTTGTCGGTGATGCGCCGCGGCCACCGCGCCGTCACGTAGGTGTGCGTGTCAGTAACGACGGCGGCGCTGCTGCGTCGAGGCCAACCCTCGATGCGCATGACAGGCCAGCACTGTCCTGAGCTGTCCTTGACGGTGCCGATATCGCGACCTGTCAGGTCTCGCTTCCCGCGACGAACTGTGCCGATCCATCCATACCCATTCAGTATTGGAACGTCAGCGCTCACGGCGTCCTCGAACGCGGAAGTACTGCCCGTAACGCTATGCCCTTCTGTCCGAGTGGCGCTCCATGGGTTTCACCGTGTGTTGATGTGACAGAAGTGATCAATCGCACCAGTTTGGCTTAACTGCCATCGGCCAAACTGCCGGTTGCGGCGAACCGGGCACCCGTGAACGATGGTGCCTGCGGAGCTTGGGGTTGAAGCTCCTGCAGGGAGGACCTGCCCGTGACGGCGACCGGCGAGTGGTCATACGACCGATACCGAGAGGGCACGGCGCCCCTTCCGCGTCCGAATCTGGCATGGAATAGCTACGGCAGAGGCGTCGAGAGCATCGGCCGCGACGGGCGCCCGGAACCGGTCGATGTGCCGGCGCTGGCGCCCGATCAACTGCTGGTGCGGGTCGACGCTGTCGGGCTCTGCTTCTCCGACGTGAAGCTGATCCGTCTGGGCTCCGAGCATCCCAAGCTGTACGGACGCGATCTGTCGATTGACCCCATTCGCCTCGGCCACGAGGCGACGGTGACGGTCATCGAGGTGGGCGACGACCTCGCCGACACTTACCGCACCGGTGATCGTCTCGCCATCCAGCCGGACATCTACTTGAACGGCCGCAGTGTGGCCTACGGCTACACCATCCCCGGCGGCCTGATCCAGTACCACCTGATCGGTCCCGAGATCCTCGCTGCAGACGGTGTCTCCTATGTGATTCCGGTTGCTGAGGGCATCGGATACGCGGCAGCAGCGTTGTCTGAGCCCTGGGCATGCGTGGAAGCTGCATACACGCAGCGCCGACGGCTGTGGCCGCGCAGCGACGGCACGGCCTGGATCATCGGCCACCCCGACGACGAGCGCAGCTACGACTTCGGCGAGACGCTTCGCGACACCGCTCGCGTCGTGCTCACAGGTGTGAGCCCGAGCACCGTCACGGCCGTACTCAAGGCCACGGGTCCGCGTACCGAGACATCTGTCGTCGATGCCTTGGAGTTGGCGGAGTATTCCTCGCTTGTCGATCGTGAGACCGATGGAGAGGGCTTCGACGACATCATTCTCCTCGACCCGAGGTCTGCCTCCGAGGTGACCGAGATCGCGCGGCACATCGCGTTTCGCGGCACGCTCAATCTCGTCAGCGAACGCTCGCTGGACGGTCCGTCGTCTATCGACTTCGGTCGTTTGCACTACGACTACACGGCCTTTGTGGGCACACGCGGCCCGAAGATTGCGGCGGCATACGGCGAGCAGCGCAATCGCTGTGATCTCCGTCCCGGCGGTTTGGCGGTATTCGTCGGCGCAGGCGGACCGATGGGTCAGATGCACGTGCAGCGCGCGCTCGAGAAGGCCGATGGCCCCGCGGTTGTCATCGGCATCGACCCCGACCGCGGGCGCCTCGACGTGCTGGCCGACTCGCTCGGCCCGCTCGCGGAACGCTCTGGCTGCGAACTCATCGTGCTGAATGCCGACGCGTCCGATCCGGGCGTGCGTGAGCTTGTCGATCAGCGTTCAGCCGGAGCTGGTGCCGACGATGTCATCGTCACGGTGCCAGTGGCATCGGTGATGGCTTCGGCGGCGCAGTTGATGAGCCCCGACGGGATGCTGGTGTTCTTCGCTGGCGTCGCCAACGGCACCACTGGGCCGCTCGACATGAGCCCGGTGTATCTGAGCAATGCTCAATACACGGGCACGTCGGGTTCGACACTGGATGATCAGGCGCTGGTGCTCGACAAAACGGCACAGGGCTCCCTGTCGCCCGACTTGAATCTGGCCGCGGTCGGTGGAATCGAAGCCGGCCGGGACGGCGTGCAGGCGATGCTCGATGGCCGGTTCGCCGGAAAGATCGTCATATTCCCCCAGGTCACCGGAATGCCGCTGCTCGGACTGGACGAGCTGGCCGACAAGTTCCCGGAGATCGGCAGCGCCTTGGGACCGCAGGGCCAGTGGACCTCCGAAGCCGAACGGCGGCTGCTCGAGATCTGCGGAGTCGTCGAGGACTCGTGATCACAACGCTGACGCCGAATCCGAGTTTCGACCGGACACTGCGCGTCAGTGCACTTCAGCGAGGCGAGGTGCACCGGGCATCACTCGTACGCGTCGAGTGCGCCGGCAAGGGAGTCAACGTCGCCCGCGCCCTCGCTGTCAACGAGCACCCGGCGAGGGCCGTGTTCCCGGCCAACGATGAAGACTTCGCAGCCTTTGATGCCGCGTTGACCGCAACCGGGGTGACGTCGCATGCGGTCCGGATTCGAGGGTCCATCCGGAGCAACATCACCGTGGTCGAGCCCGACGGCACGACCACGAAAGTCAACGAGCCGGGACCGGAACTCAATGGTGCTGAGGCTGCCGAGCTGATACGAGCCGCGGTGACGGCCTCGGATTGGCTGATTGCCAGCGGAAGCCTTGCACCTCGAACGCCCACGGACTTCTACGCTCAGCTCGCCGCGTCACTTCCCGACGCGGCGCATCGGCTCGCTGTCGATTCAAGTGGTCAACCGCTTCAACAGCTCGTCGGTACACCGTGCGCAGTGGTGAAGCCAAACCTCAGTGAGCTGGCCGATCTCACACCCCGGCGCTTGTGCACCGTGGGCGATGTCGTCGACGCAGCCCGGGATCTGCACGACGGCGGCTGGGGTTCGGTGCTGGTCAGTCTCGGACGCTTCGGCGCGGTGCTGGTGAGTGACGAGATCTCCTACGGCACGGTCGCTGCGACCGATGTACGCAACACGGTGGGAGCGGGCGATGCACTGCTGGCTGGTTTCATCTCTGCAGGCGGTCGGGGAGTGACAGCGCTCGCCGAGGGCCTTGCCTGGGCCGCGGCCGCGGTGAGATCGGTGGGCACGGCGGGCGCCCGCGTCAGCCTTGATGATCGATGTGCGGTCGTCGTGTCGCAGTGTGTGCCGCGAGATCTGCCCGTGGAGGAGTGAGCATGCGCGAACAGTTCCCGCTCCCGATCTCGGCGATGTTCCGCTCCGGAATCTCGGGGTACTTCAAGAACGTTGTCCCGCTGACCTCCGCCGCTGCGGTCACCATCGCAGTATTCGGCGTCTTCCGATTCTGGGCACAGGCTGCCACCAATGACGACAGGGTCTTTCAGTCGATCGTCTTTGATCTCGTCGGGCTCGTGCTGGCTGGCACGATTGCGCTGCCGTGGTTCGCGTATGCCCTTGATGCTGCTCGCGACAAGCCGATCGACGTTGGCGGGCCATGGCGCAGCGGCAAACAGTTCGCCGCCCAGTTCGTATGCGCAGTCTTCTTCTGGGCGGCTTTCTTGCTCGGATTGCGCTACTTGGCAGGAATCCCGTCGATTCTCGCCGCGCTGTTCTACGGGTTCTACGGCTACGTCGTCGCAGATCGGGCGGCGAAGGGAGGCCTGCGAGCACTGGGCACCAGCGTCCGCCTCGGCACCAAGCGACGGGTTGCACTCTTCGCGATATTGGCGCTGTTCGGAGCATTCAATCTGCTGGCCGCGATCCCGCTCGGTTATGCCGTATCAGTGCTGACGGTCGTGCTCACGCTTGCCTTGCTCACCGTCACCGCCAGCGTCACGCTCGTCGGGTGGGCATGCCTGTACGACGCCTTGACTGAGCGACTGGACGAGCAATGAGCGAAGCACCAGAGATCAGGCTGGGCGGAACTCCAGCCTCGGCGGGCGTCGCCATCGGGCCGGCGATCGTCGTCGACCCGCAAGCAGCGGTGGTGCCGGATCTGGCAGACCCTGCCGCTGCGTTCAGCGAAGCGAGCGCAGCGGTGAGTCGACAACTTGAATCGTTGTGCGAGACGGCTCGGGCGGCCGGGCGCTCCGAAGCGGGTGATGTCCTCGAAGCCCAGGCGCTGATGGCACAGGACCCGATGCTGGCCGACGCCGTTGCCACTGCGCTCGATGGCGGCGCCGGACTGGATGCCGCGCTGCATCAGGCGCGCCAGCAGATCGAGGAGCTGTTCGCGGCGATCGACGATCAGTACATCGCGGCACGAGCTCAGGACGTGATCGAAGTCACCGACCGGATCCGCCGATCGCTCGCCGGCGTCGAGGTGCCCGACTTGGAGCAGATCGCTGAACCGTCGGTGCTCGTTGCGAGGGCGCTCACCGCGGCCGACACCGCCGCGCTCGACCCCGCATCGGTGCTCGGCTTCGCGACCGAAGCCGGCGGGCCCACCTCTCACGTTGCCATCATCGCTCGATCGCTGGGCGTCGCGGCCGTGGTGGGAGCCGCGGGCATCGTCGACCGCACGCGAGCAGGTGACCCGGTCGCCATCGACGGCGCGACGGGCGATCTCATCATCCACCCGACCGAGGCGACGCTCGACGATTTTGCGGCACGCCGCGAGGCGTTCGACGCCGCGGTTGCCGCCGCCGATCAGTTCAGGGGCATCAGCGTGGCCCTCGGCGAACATCAGGTCCAGGTGCCAGCCAACGTGGGATCCCGCGATGACGTCGAGAGCGCCGTCGCCGCCGCGGCGGAGGGCATCGGCCTGCTTCGCACCGAGTTCCTGTTTCTCGACCGGTCTGATGCACCCAGCGAGGACGAGCAATTCGATTTCTACGCGTTTGCCGGTTCCAGCTTCAGTGAACCCGTCGTGATCAGGACCTTCGACATCGGCGGCGACAAACCGGCGCCCTATCTCAGCATCGCACCAGAGGAGAATCCATTCCTCGGTGTGCGCGGCGCGCGGCTGTACAGCGAGTTCCCCGAGGTGTTCGAAACGCAGGTGAGAGCAATCCTGCGAGCTGCAATCGACTCCCCGATCTGTCTGATGCTTCCCATGGTGTCCACGGTGACCGAGATAGATGACCTGCGCAGCCGGATTGCCGAGATCTCGGCCGGGTTGACAGCAAGCGGAGTGCGCCATGAGATGCCGCCGATCGGGATCATGGTGGAAGTCCCCTCGGTGGCACTGGTGGCCGACGCCGTGGCACCCCATGTGGATTTCTTCTCGATCGGAACCAACGATCTCACGCAGTACGTCATGGCTGCTGACCGCACCAACTCCGGGCTCGACGAACTCCAGGATCCGCTCCATCCTGCGGTGCTGGCTCTGTGCGAGCGCACAGTGGCCGCGGCCAGGCGCAACGGCATCAGCGTGTCGGTGTGCGGTCTCGCTGCGGCCGACCCGCTCGGTGCTGCGGTATTCGCCGCCATGGGCGTCGACAAGCTCTCGGTCAGCCCGCGAGCGGTCAACATTGTGAAAGCGGCGGTCGCGGCAACAGATGCGTCGACGGCCGACTCGATGGTCCGGGCGGCCCTTGCAGCGGCGACCGCTGATGAAGCCCGCAGCATCATCGCCGACACGACTGGCAGCCCATGACGGCCCTGCTCGACACCCGTGCCCTGCGCATCACTCGGTGGCTGCTGCAACAGGACCAACCCCGCAGCACTGCCGCGCTTGCCTCAGACCTCGGATTGAGCCAGCGCGTCGTCCGTTATCGACTCGACCAAGTCGAGCGGTTTCTCCAAGAATGCGGTGCTGAGCTGGCACGCAAACGGGGCCAAGGCCTGCTGGTCACTGCCACATCCGATGTTCGTTCGAGAATCGCGGCCGGCATCCGGTCATTGCCAGAGGTGCCGCGGGTGTATGCCCCGCCTGAAAGGGCGCGGATTCTCCTCGCGGCACTGCTGTGGGAAGCGCCGGACGTGGTGTCCCTCGAGGAGCTCCACCTGGAACTGGAAGTCTCGAAGACATCGGCTCGCCGCGATCTGCAGAGGTGTGAGCCGTGGCTCGAACGCAATGGACTCCCGCTGGTGCGACGCGCCGGCCGAGGGATCTCGCTGGTCGGCACCGAACGACGCATCCGCCGCGTGACTGTGCAGCTCATTCTCGAAGCAATCCCAGAAGAGGTACTGCACCTGCAGCTCGCTGAGGCACCGTCTGCAGCGCAACAGGCGACCGCGCGGGTGCCCATCGGCCTGCTGGAGCGGATCTTCACGCTTCCCTTGGCCGAGACCGCCGCGATCGTTCGGTCCAGCGCACTCGGCCAGACGCTCACCACAGGCCGCAGCGATGCGGTCTTCGCCCTGTATCTGGCAGTGTCGGTCGCCCGGATCCAAGCAGGACGCTGCGTCGCACTTGATGCTGGTTCGCATCGGTCGGCGATGGACCATCCCATTGCCCGCAGCGTCGCGACCATCGTTCCGAGCTTGGAGCAGCTTGCCGGCACCAGCCTCCCCGCGGCAGAGGTGGCGACGATCACCGAATATCTGCTCGGACTCGATGCCCTCGACACCGCACACTCGGGTTCGGAGGGCATCGGCGATGAACTCCTCGACGCGATCATGCAACTCGCCGGCGACAGGCTTCACACGGCACTCGTCGACGACTCGGAGCTCAGGCGTGGGTTGGCGGCTCATCTCGAACGTCTCGGTGTTCGCCTGCGCTATGGGTTGCCGATTCACAATCCCCTGCTCGAAGAAGTGCGCGAGCGTTATCCCGACGTGTATGCCGTCGCCGGCGAGATGGCATCACTGATCGCCGAGACGATGCATGTGGCGGTCGCTGAGGACGAGATCGGCTTCATCACCATGTACGTCTCGGGTGCGATGGAACGAGCGCGGCTCCGGCCGAGGCGCCGCGCCCTCGTCGTATGCCCCAGCGGGATGGCCACGGTCTGGGTGCTCGTGTCTCGGATCAAATCCGAGTTCCCCGAACTGGACCTTGTGGAAGTCCTGTCTGAGGGAGGATTCGAAGAACTCCCGCATGATGACTTCGACCTCGTCATCTCGACGGTGCCACTGCGGGCAAGCGACGTACCGGTGGTGGTGGTCAGCCCTCTGCTGTCGACAACCGATGTCGCACAGGTCGCGCTATACGCCTTATCCCGCGCGTGATATTGGCTCATATGCCATTGAGACATGGTGCCGTGCGCGCACCGAATTGTCGTTACCGAAAGGTGCCGTATTGGCAGTAGATCCGGGTGGCTTCCAGGGGCAAGGATGATCCCATCGCCTGAAGCAAGGGGGTTCTACGCATGCTTCAACGTGTCCAACGTTTCGGCGGCTTCTTGTCGAGCATGGTCATACCGAATATCGGTGCCTTCATGGCATGGGGTTTGATCACTGCTCTATTCATCCCGACAGGTTGGCTAGCCAAGACCAGCATTGACTGGGACTGGGATGCCATCACCGGCAACATTGTCGGACCGACGATCGTGTATCTGCTGCCCGTTCTGGTCGCATACACAGGCGGCAAGCTGATCCACGGCCACCGCGGTGGCGTGCTCGGCGCAGTCGCTGTCCTCGGCGTCATCGGCGGTGCATCCTTCGAGTTGGCTTCTGGTGCCTCGGCCCAGAATGTGCCGCAGTTCCTCGGAGCAATGATCGTTGGCCCGCTCGCGGGTTACGCGATGAGGGAGATCGACAAGTGGCTCGAGGACAAGCGTCCCGCCGGGTTCGAGATGCTCATCAACAACTTCTCTCAGGCCATCGCCGGGCTCTGCTTGGCCCTGCTCGGTTACGTGGTCATCGGACCGATCACATCGAGCATCGCCAACGCATTCGGCAACATGGTTGAGGGCATCAGCGATGCCGGATTGCTGCCGCTCATGGACCTGCCCATCGAAGTCGGCAAGGTGCTGTTCCTGAACAACGCCATCAACCACGGGGTGCTCACGCCGCTCGGCTCAACCGACGTGGCTGAGACAGGCCGCTCCATCTACTACATGCTCGAGTCGAACCCCGGACCTGGTCTGGGACTGCTGCTCGCGTACTGGTTTGCCGGCAAGGGGCTGGCCAAGCTGTCCGCCCCTGGCTCCATCGTCATCCACTTTTTCGGCGGGATCCACGAGGTGTACTTCCCGTATGTCCTGATGAACCCGGTGATGATCGGTGCGATGTGGGCAGGCGGCATCACGGCCGACATTGTTTTCGTCATCTTCGATGCAGGCCTCACCGGGCCGCCGTCGCCAGGCAGCATCTTCGCCTACTTCTCGTTCTTGCCGTCCGACGGCGGTGCGGTCGCAGGCGTGCTGCTCGGTATTGCCGCAGGGGCCGCAGCCGCATTCATCGTCGGCTCGATCCTGTTGAGACTCTTCCCGGTTCCGGAGATAGACGACAGCGACGATGACACCTCGCTCGACGACGCCATGGAGGGTGTCCCGCTGAACTGAGCCACGACGGAGGTTGCGCCGAGCCCCAGATGAGCGCGGCCTGAGGAGGCCGGGGCGGCTCAGGATTGCTGACCGCCCCGGTCCTCCTAATCTCAGTGGCCCATATTCTTCGTGGCACCGCCATCCTGCGTATTGGTCGGTGGCGCAGGAGCGGCACCAGTATCCGAAAGACCGACCGGAGATCAAATATGACGGAGCGAGTCACCAAGACGGCCAGCGACGTGAAGTTGATTGTGTTCGCCTGCGAAGCGGGTATGGGCAGCAGCCTGATGGGCGCAAATCAACTGAAGAAGATGGTCAAGAAAGCCAAGCTCGACATCGCCGTCGTGCATCGACCGGTAGGTCAGCTGGCTGACGATGCCGACGTGATAGTTGTCCATCAAGGCCTCGCGAAGCAGGCGCGGGAGAAAGTCCCGACGGCGGCCATCGTGCCGTTCGTGCTCTTCATGAATGACCCATCAGTGAAACAACTGGTCGCGACGCTGAAGGCCGGTGAGCCGGTCGTGTCAAAGATCTGAGCTCTGACGTGGACGACAGCGTGGACAACGGACTTGGGTCTGTGCTGACCCGAGCGGACGTTGTGCTCGGGTGCAGTGCGGATTCCATGGACGAAGCCATCGAATACTCGGGCAGCCTGCTCGTGAATCGCGGCTCGGTGACTCCGCCCTACGTCGAAGGGATGAAGAATCGCGAACGGGTTGTCTCCACCTACTTGGGCAATGGCGTGGCCCTGCCTCATGGGGTCAACGAGAGCAAGGAGTTCATCCGATCGACGGGGATCGTGGTCGCCCAGTATCCCGAGGGCGTCGACTGGGGGCCAGGAACCGCCTATCTGGTGGTCGGGCTTGCAGCGGTAGGCGACGATCACGTACGCGTCCTGTCGCAGCTTGCCGAGATACTGCAAGACGAGGAATTATGCGAGCAGCTTGCGCAGACGGGTGATGCCGACTTCGTCTACGACCAGCTGAGCGCTGCGCCGTCGGACGACGATTGACCCCAGGAGTTGGAGATCTCGATGGACCCGATGTTCGCCGAAGTGGTCATCACCAATCCGCATGGCCTTCACGCCCGGCCTGCCGCAGTCATGGTCGAGAAGTTGAAGGCATTCGATGCGGAGGTCAGGATCGAAGCCGGCCAGAAGACCGCCAATGCGGTGAGCATCATGAGCGTGCTCGCGCTCGGAGCGGGACCCGGTGACACTGCGCGAGTCCACTCAGAGGGACCGCAAGCCGAAGCCGCGCTTGAGGCTGTCGTGGCCATTCTCACCGAGGAGGAATGACATGAGCCGACTCGACCATGACGCGCTGACTGCAGCTGTGGCGGCAGCGGTTGGCGCGACTGCCGATGCTTCGGGCGCAGCCGATCTCGTGTTCGACAAGGGATCCATCGTCGTCGCGGCCAGCGTGGACGACCTCAAGGGTGCCTTCAAGCGTGTCAAGAAGATCGACGGCTACCGGTGGGTGGCCATCAACCGCGCCGATCTGTTCGGCGCGAACCCGCTCTCCCTTGGGTCTAAGGCCGGAATCATCGATGCTCACGGCGAGATTCTCAAGAACGCGGACATACCCCGCAGGAAGGTCTGATCGCACGCCCCAAGCCTTCGCGATTCCGCTTGGACACGTTCGCCGCGGAACGTCGCAGATTCGGCGCAGGGTGGCGCGAAGTCGCTAGCGTTGCGGTCCGTGTCCGACCTCTTGCGGAGCTATCTGACCGTCGCAATCTTCGGCGCAGCGGCAGTCCTGATGGCCTTCACGATGTTCGGAGTCGCACGGGTCCTGCGG
>JAJEIW010000090.1 GCA_022828045.1 Acidimicrobiia bacterium
GCAGATCGGCATCAAGTCGGTTCCCGAAGCGCTGCAAATCGCCCGCAACATGGACTTGGACCTCGTCGAGGTGGCGCCCAACGCCGCCCCGCCGGTCTGCCGGATCATGGATTACGGCAAGTACAAGTACGAGGCGGCACAACGGGCGAAGGAATCGCGACGCAAGGCGACTCATGCCGGGCTGAAGGAGATGAAGTACCGGCCCAAGATCGGGACCGGCGACTTCGGCACCAAGACGGCCAAGGTCTGCAAGTTCCTCGAGGACGGCCACAAGGTCAAGGTCACCGTCATGTTCAGGGGACGTGAGGTCTTCCATCCCGAACTCGGCGGCCAGATCCTCGAACGGGTTGCCGAGGCGGTTGCCGATGTCGGCAAGGTCGACCAGTTTCCCCGCCTCGACGGACGCAACATGACGATGTTGCTGAGCCCCGACCGCGTTTCACGTCAGCGTCGCAAAGCCGCAGATCCGCCCAACGATTGAGCCCCCGGGCCCGAGCGGCCTGCGAACCCGAATCCAATCGAGACGGGGAACAAGGGCGGACAACGACAGGCCACGCAACTAGCCCGACTGTTTCAGATATGTCGGGCCACACAGATCGAGCCACCACAAGCAAGGCAGCAACACCATGCCCAAGATGAAAACCCACAGCGGCGCCAAGAAGCGCTTCAAGACCACCGGCTCCGGCAAGCTCGTGCGCCGCAAGCGCAACCGGAATCACCTGTTGGAGAAGAAGTCGTCGGCGCGCAAACGACGGCTGGCACTCGAAGGCGAAGTGTCGGCAGCCGACGCCAAGCGCGTCAACCGGATGCTCGGCCGCTGAGCGGCACCGTCCGAGACACGACCCGCGGACGAGACGATCCGCAGACAAGCGAGGACAGATCAACGTGGCACGAGTCAAGCGATCCGTAGCCAGCCGCACCCGTCGCAAGGCGACGCTCGGCAAGGCCAAGGGCTACTACGGCAACAAGAGCAGGTCATTCCGGGCCGCCAACGAGCAGGTCATGCACAGCGGGCAGTACGCATTCCGCGATCGCCGGGCCCGCAAGGGTGAGTTCCGGCGCCTGTGGATCCAGCGCATCAATGCTGCTGCTCGCCAGAACGGCACCACGTACAGCCGCCTCATCCATGGGCTGGATGTTGCGGGCGTCGCCGTCGACCGCAAGAACCTGGCAGATCTCGCCGTGAGCGATCCCGCAGCATTCACTGCGATCGCTGAGCGCGCCGAGGCCGCCCTGACTGAAGCAGCAGCCTGAGCGCACCGCCCTCAAAAGCAGCGCTGGCGCGGCTGTCGCGGCTGGTGCGCGACCGGCGCCAGCGCGATGCCTCTGGCCTCGCTGTTGTGGAAGGGCCTCGGGCGGTGGACGGAGCGCTGGCCAGCGGGGCGACGCTCGAAGCTGTGTTCGCCCGCCCGGAGCTCGTCGGTCGCTACGCGCCGGAAGGTGCGCCCTCTGATCATCCCGACGCCCAGCGCTTGGGCGCCGGTTACCGGCAGCAGATCGGAGCGATCCATCCGGTACCCGCAGACGTGCTCGACCCGCTCGCCGATGCCATGAACCCCCAAGGTGTGCTTGCCATAGCGCGCTTCGCCGACGCACCTCTCGATGAGGCGGCGACTGCAGAGCGGGTGGTTGTGCTCGAAGCAGTACGTGACCCTGGCAACGCTGGCGCCGTCGTGCGAAGCGCTGTCGCTGCCGGATTCGGCGCGGTCATCGCCACGCACGGTTCGACCGATCTGTGGAGCCCGAAAGCGCTGCGCGGTGCAGCGGGTCTCACGTTTGGGCCACTGGTGTGCCGCGGGCACTCGACCGCCGAAGTGCTCAGCGCGTTGTCCGATGCCGGCCACGTGCGCGTGCGAGCAACGCCCAACGGCGACGTCGGTGCGGACCGGCTGCCGAGCGCTGAGCGCATGACGCTCGTGGTGGGCAACGAGGCACATGGGCCGTCTGCTGAGGCGGTCGGGGGCACCGACCTGGCTGTCGCCATTCCCATGCAGCACCCGGTTGATTCGCTCAACGTTGCCGTGGCCGCTGCCGTGCTGATGTACGCGATGAGAGAAGCGGCCAGTAATTCCTGACCATTCGGCCCTGTGGCGTCGTACCCTGCCTGCCGTGAACGGCCCGGCCACCGACACCCCCGCCAGCACTGCCGCCGACGTATCGCCCGAAGCGCTGCTCGCCAGCATCGACGCTGCGCGTGGCCAGGGATTGGCCGCGGTCGCTGCCGCAGCGACCAGCGACGAGCTGGCACAGGTCGAATCAACGCTGTTCGGGCGCAAAGCTGCGCTCGGGCAGATCAAGCAAGGCTTGGGCTCGCTGCCGCCTGACCAGCGAGCCACGGTCGGGCGAGCGCTCAACGAAGCGCAGCAGGACCTGCGAGCGGCGCACGCGGAGGCCGCCGACGAGCTCGCCGCCTCGGCACGCCGTGAGCAGTTGCAGCGCGAGTGGCTCGACCTCACCGAGACGCCGCCGGGGCCCGAGCGCGGCCACCTGCACCTGGTCACCCAGACCACCGAACGCCTCGAGGATGTGTTCGTCGGCATGGGCTTCACTGTCTCTGAGGGTCCCCAGGCGGAAACCGACTGGTACAACTTCGAGGCGCTCAACCTGCCTGCGGCGCACCCTGCGCGTTCCATGTGGGACACGCTCTACCTGGACCTCGGCGAGCGCACCGAGCTCGGCGACGGCGAGGGCGGCGAAGCGTCCAACGTGGTGCTGCGCACGCACACCTCGCCAGTGCAGATCCGGGTGATGGAAGTGCAGCCGCCGCCGATCTACACGATCTGCCCAGGGCGCGTGTTCCGGCGCGACACCGCGGATGCCAGCCATATGCCGGTCTTTCACCAGATCGAGGGTCTCGTGGTGGATCGAGGCATCGCGTTCGCTGACCTTGCGGGCACGCTCGAAGAGTTCACCTCGGCCTATTTCGGCAAGGCGATCTCGTCGCGGCTGCGCCCTTCGTACTTCCCGTTCACCGAGCCGTCCGCGGAGTTCGACATCACCTGCGTGATCTGCGAGGGCGCCGGCTGCCAGACCTGCCAGCGCACGGGCTGGATCGAGCTGGGCGGTTGCGGCATGGTGCATCCCAATGTGCTCGCGAACTGCGGCATCGATTTCGAGGAATGGACGGGCTTTGCCTTCGGCTTCGGCATCGACCGTCTCGCGTTGATGCGCCACGGCATCGACGACCTGCGCGACATGTACACCAACGACATCCGCTTCCTCAGCCAGTTCTGATGCCCGCAGACCCGGTGAAACGAGGGGGACAGCCCCGATGAAGGTGCTGCTGAGCTGGCTGCGCGAGTTCGCGCCCATCGAGGGCGACCCCGCTGAGCTGGCCGATCACTTGAGCGACCTCGGCATGGCTGTCGAGGAGATGCGCATGCTGCCGCCGCTCGACGGTGTCGTCGTTGCCCGCGTGGCCGGCCTGCGGCCCCACCCGGAGGCCGACCGCATCCAGCTGGTGGACGTCGAGTTGCCCGGTGCCACGGGCGAGGGAACGGGCGGCGCGTTGCAAGTGTGCTGCGGCGCGTTCAACATGTCGGTCGGCGACATGGTGCCGTTCGCCACCGTCGGCACGACCATGCCGGGCGGCCTCGTCATCGGTGAGCGCCGCATGCGGGGCCAGCTCTCTCAGGGCATGTGCTGCTCCGCCGCGGAACTTGAGCTGGGAGCCGATGCCGAGGGCATCATGATCCTGCCCAGCGAATTTGAACTCGGCGCTCCGCTCATGTCGCAGCTCGGCCTCGCCGGTGACGTGCTGTACGACCTGGAGGTGAACCCGAACCGTCCTGACGCCATGTCGGTGGCCGGCGTGGCCCGTGACCTGGCCGCGCGGCTCGGCGTGCCCTTCCGGATCCCCGCGCCGGTCGTCAGCGAGACCGGCGAGGACGTCTCGACGGTCGCATCGGTGGAGATCATCGACGCCGATCTCTGCGGCCGGTTCGGCGTGCGCGTCATCCGGGACGTGTCGATCGGTCAGTCGCCGCTGTGGATGCAGGCCCGGCTGACGCTGTGCGGGATGCGCCCGATCAACTCCGTGGTTGACGTCTCGAACTACGTGATGCTGGAGCTGGGCACACCGAACCACACGTACGACCTGGCGCTTGTGCCCGGCGGTCACCTGGGGACGAGGCGCTCGGCGGGTGGAGAGCGTCTCGTCACGCTCGACGGCAGCGAACGCGAGATGCTCCGCGGCGACGGCCTGATCGTCGACCGCGACGACAGGCCCATCGGCATCTCGGGTGTGATGGGCGGCGAGAACACCGAGATCGGCGACAGCACCACGGCAGTGCTGCTCGAGCTCGCGTGGTGGGATCGCCTGTCCATCAGCCGCACCTCCCAGCGGCTTGGCCTGCGATCAGAAGCCTCGATGCGCTTCGAGCGCGGCACCGACCATGAGCTCGTGCCGATCGCGCTGGACCGGTTCTGCGAACTGCTGGACCGGGTGACCCCCGGCGGCGTGTCGGTGTGCCGCGGTCGGCTCGACGGCCGCGGCGATCTGCCCCCGACCACCCGCGTCCGTGTGCGCCCGGCCCGCATGAGCCACCTGCTGGGGCGGCGATTCAGCTCCGATGAGCTGCGTGGCCTGCTCGATCCCATCGGTCTGCAGTGCACTGAGTCTGATGACGCCGCTCCACGCGGCGCTGAGCCCGATGACGGGGCGCTGGAAGTGACCATTCCCAGTTTCCGACCGGACGTGGTCACTGAGACTGACGTAGCCGAGGAGGTTGCCCGCCACTATGGGTACCAGCGACTGGGCCGCACCGTCCCGCGTTCACCCGAGCCGGGTCGACTGACGCCGGCCCAACGATTGCGTCGCGACCTGCGGCGTGTGCTGGTGGGGGCGGGCCTGTCCGAAGACATGCCTAACCCGTTCCTGGCTCCCGATGCCGTGCGCCAGGCCGGGATCGACGGCGCAGATCCAGTACGACTCCTGAACCCGCTCGCGACCGAGGAATCCGTCCTTCGACCGTCGCTGCTCCCGGGCCTGATTGCCGCAGCTGCGTACAACTCCTCCCATCGCAACGACTCCGTGTCGCTGTTCGAGATCGGTGTGGTGTTCGGCCCCCCGCCGGCGGGAGACGCCGACACAGCCGCTGCAGACACGTCTGCCGCAGCGGTGCTGCCCACCGAGACAGAACACCTCGGCGCCATCTGGGCGGACGGCGAAGCGGCCGACGCAGTGCATCTGACCGAGCTCATCGCGACGGCATTCGGTCTCCGCTTCTCGCTCACGAACGCGAACGACCTTGACGGCATGCACCCTGTGCGCGCCGCTCAGGTGTTGCTGGACGGGCAGGCTGTCGGCGTTGTCGGCGAGGTCGACCCGGTGGTCTGCGAACGCCACGGTCTCTTGCAACGCTGCGCCTGGCTCCAGGTGAACGTGGAGCCCCTGCTCGCGGCGGCATCCGCCGCCGCCGAGCGGCCCTACCGACTGGTCTCCACCTACCCGTCCAGCGACATCGATTTGGCATTCGCCGTACCGGACGGCGTCCAAGCCTCACAGGTGCGCAGCACGCTGGTCGCTTCAGGCGGCGACGAACTGCGCTCGGTCGACCTCTTCGACATCTACCGAGGCGATCAGATGGACCCAGGCACGCGCTCGCTGGCCTATCGCCTGCGGCTGCAGGCCGACGATCGCACGCTCACCGACGAGCAGGTAGCCGACATCCGCCAGCGCTGCATCGACGCCGTGGAGCACGCCCACAGCGCAGTGCTGCGCTGAGGCATCGAATGCACCGGATCGCTCCCGTCGAGTGTTGACGGATCGGCCTCAATAGCCCAGGTCGAGGTACACGGGGCCGATCAGTGGCTCGCCCGCAGCCCGCAGTGCCACGTTGGCGGTGACCCGCTCGGCCAGCAGCACGAGGCCCATTTCGGGTGTGTTGCCGATATGGGGCGTGATGAGGCAGTTCGGCAGGCTCCACAGCGGGTGGCCGTCAGGGAGTGGTTCGGGGTCGGTCACGTCCAAGGCGGCGCCGCCGATCTGGCCGGCCCGCAGCGCTTCGACGAGGTCCTCCGTGACGATGTGCCCGCCGCGTGCCACGTTCACGATCCAGGCGTGATCGGGCAGCGCCGCCAGCTCGGCCGCGCCGATGACGCCTGCGGTGTCGGGCGTCAGCGCCAGCGCGAGGAACAGCACATCGGTGCCCGGCAGTACCTGTGTCAACTCATCCGGTCCGACGACGCGTGCGGCTCCCGCTGTGTCGCTTGACGCCGCTCCGTGCGGCGCTGAGAGCATGGGGCGGTTGCGTACCACGGTCACTTCGCACCCGAACGGTTCGAGCAGGCGCAGCAGCGAGTCGGTGATGCCGCCGCCGCCCAGCACGGTCACCGACGCGCCGAGCAGGTTGCGGCCCTCGGGGGCTGTCCAATCTGTCGCGCGGGCGTAGGTGGCCATGCCCCGCATGCCGGCCAGTGCCAGCATCAGCGCGTGCTCGGCGACGGGCTCCGCGTACACGCCCTTGCCGCAATACCACTCGACGGCAGGCCGGGCGGTCACGATGTCGACGACCGGTTCGATGCCCGCGTAGGGCAGCTGCACCCACTCAATGGCGGGATTGGCATCTACCAGTTCCCCGATCAGGTGGGCCTGGGTGGGCTCGGCCCACACGAGCGCCGATGCGCCGTCCGGTGTGCTGACCGTGCCCCCGCCCCGCACCACTGCTTCGGCCAGCACGGGGCGCCTCCAGCAGTCGGGCTCGACGGCTACCAGCACGCTCATCGGCGAGCGCTCAACGGCCGGCGGCCATGACGCCGCCGTCGGGGAAGATGATCTCGCCGGTCACGAAGCTGGCGTCGTCGCTGCACAGGTACAGGCAGGCGTTGGCGATGTCATCGGGTTCGCCGAGCCGCCCGAGCGGCGTCTCGCGCTCGCGCGCCTGCACCCACCGCTCGTTGCCCAGCACCGCGCCGCTCATGGATGTCTGGATGTATCCGGGACCCACGGCGTTGACGCGGATGTTGTACCGACTGAGCTCGAGGGCAGCGCAGCGAGTGAGCATCCAGACGCCGGCCTTTGACACGCAGTAGTCCGAACTGCCCTTGAGCACATTGGTGCCGGCAATCGACGAGATGTTGACGATGGCGCCCCCGCCGTTGTCGCGCATCTTGCGAGCCACGGCCTGGTTCGTGAGCATCACGCCGGTCAAGTTCACATCGAGCACGCGCTGCCACGATTCCAGTGACTTGTCGATGAAGAACATGTCACCGCGATCGAAGCGATCCTGCCCGGCTTGGTCTTCGATCTCGCGGCTGACATAGCCCGAATGCGAGATCCCCGCTGCCGCCACGCACGCATCGATGCGCCCGAACGCGTCCATCGCGGCGTCAGCCATCGCGTCGTTCTGCTCCTGCTGCGAGGTGTCGACCTGCACGGCAATGGCATCGCTGCCGACAGCGTTGATCTCGTCGACGACGCTTGCTGCGCGGTCGGGATTGAGATCGGCCACCACGATCGACGCGCCCTCAGATGCGAAGCGCAGCCCGCATGCCCGCCCGATGCCCGACGCTCCGCCGGTGATCACCGCCACCTTGCCCGACATCCGGCCTGTTGTGCTGTTCGACGCCGCTCCATGCGGCGCTGGATCACTCGACGCCATAGCCCCTCCTTGTGCTGGTCAGCAACGCTGACCGTGCAAGATCATGCCCTACCGCTGTGGCTCGAGTCGGTTGAAGCAGTTGGTCAGCTCGGGTTGCTGACCCGGGCCTTCAGATTCTCCCGTCGCCCACGGATGAGCCGCCAGGTGACCCGCTCATGTTTGGGAGAGATACCCATGGCTTGGCGGATGATGCGTTCGTCGACATCTTCGGGTGCCGGAGAGAATCCGATCTCGGTGGCCATCCGGACCCCGTTGCGGGCGAAGAACGACGAGGCGATGCGCTCGAATTGGGCCAGCACCTCCATCTCGGGCTCCAGTTCGCCGGTCACCGAGCACAGATATGCGAAGTTCTTGATGAACAGCATCAGTTCCTTGGGTATGCGTGCGCCGTTCGCCAGCAGCCCCGAGATGAGCGCCCGGAACTCGGCAGTGAACTCGTCTTCGGTGAGCTCGAGCGGGTCGAAGCCGGGCCGGTCCAGGCGCAGATCGGCAATGACTCGCTCGGGGTCGCTGCCAGGCCCGAACGCACCCAAGTCGATCATGCCGGCGATCTGCGACTGCAGGTCGCCCGTGAGCAAGCCCACCACATATCGCAGGAAGGCAACCCGCTTGGGTCCCTCCAGCCGGCCGGTGATGCCGAAATCGACGAGCCCGATCACGGGCGGCTGGCCCGGTGGCGTGCCTTCGGTGTCGATGAACACGTTCCCGGCGTGGAAGTCGCCGTGGAAGACGCCGGTCTTGCACGCCCCGTGAAGCAGCGCATCGTTCATCTGGCGGAAGATGGCAGCAGCTTCGCCGTCGGCAAGATCCTCCGGACGAAGCTCGCTCAGCGGCCGGCCTGCCACCGGGCTCATCACGATCACACGCTCGGTCACGCCGTCGAGCACCGGTTCGGGCACCTGCCAGCGTCCGGTGGTGGTGGCCCGAAGGGCACGGTCGACTTCGAAGAGGTTTGCCACCTCGACTCGGAAGTCGAGCTCTTCGGTGATGGTCTCGGCGAACAGCTCCACGAGCGCTGGCGGGTTGGCCAGCGCCGTGATCGGGATGCGACCCACGAGCTTCGGCGCGAGCCATGCCAGCACTGCGAGATCGCGTTCGACGCGCCGTCGGATGCCGGGTCGCTGCACCTTCACCATGACCGGTGTGCCGTCCGGCAGCCGTGCTGCGTGCACCTGGGCAATGGAGGCCGCGGCCGTCGCCTCCGTATCGAATGCAGCGAACCGCGAATCGACATCCCCCAGCTCAGCCTCGACGACATCGCGGATTGCGGTCCATGGCTCCGCTGGCACCTGGTCGCGGCACAGGCGGCACTCGGCCACGAGCGCATCGGGGAAGACCCCCTCGCCGGCCGCGATCAGCTGTGCCAGCTTGATGTACGCAGGGCCGAGCTTGGTGGCCGCCAGCCGCAGCCGCCGGTAGATCCGCTCCCGTCGCTCGTCGGGATCGAGCCGCCGGTCCAGCAGTCGTCCGGCGTAGACGGCCCAGCCGATGCGAGCCGCCGTGACTGCGAGGCGAACAACAGGGGGGAACTTCGGGCGCGCGATCAGCTCGGGCACGCTGTCGTGGATCGCACGGCGAATCGGGGCAATCGAGGCGAGATAGCGGTCGCGCTCGGCGGATGTTCCGAGATCTGCCTGGACATCGACAGGCGGCAGCGTCCCGGCCGGAACGCGTTCGGCCAGCGGTGGCGCATTCAATCGCAGGTGCATCCGAGACGGTCCCCAGATGCCCAGCGAGAGCGGCTTCCACTGCACGGGCTCGCTGAGCTCGAAGCTCTCGACATGCTCGACGAAGACGTGCAGCGCTTCCTGCAACTCCGCCCGCGCCAGGAATGCACCTAGGCAGTGGTGTGCGCCGCTGCCGAATGCGAGATGCGGATGCTCTCGCGGGAGGGTCGCATCGAAGTCGTACGGGTCGAAGCCGTGTCCGTCTGGATGACCTTCGTGTGCCACTTCCTCACCGTTGCGCGACGCCGCCGCTGCGTCGGTTACTGCATGAGCCGGACAACCGCCGCTGAGGCTGGCGGCGTGCAGGCCGATCATCACGACGGTGCCCGCGGGGAACAGCAGATCGTTCACCACCACATCGGTGGTGGCGATGCGCATCGCCGTGCGCACCGCCCCGATGTAGCGCAGCGATTCCTCCACATAGGCCGGGATCCGATCCGGATCGGCTCGCAGCGCTGCGTACTGCTTCGGCCTGTCGGCCAGCACGGCCAAGGTGGCACCGAGTTGGTTGCGCGTGGTGTCGGTGCCAGCGATGAGCAATGCCTCGACCATGCCGATGAGCTCGTCTTCGCTCAGCCGGTCGCCCTCGTCAGACACGCCGATCAGTTCAGTGAGCAGATCGTCGGCCGGCTCGGCTCGCCGGCGCTCGATCAGGTCGACCACGTATGCGCCGAGTTCGGCCTGGGCTGTCGCGATGTCACCGAGCCTGCTCACGACGGCCTCGGCGTCGCCGTCGAAGAGCCCGAAGATGGTCTCGGCCCATCGGCCGAACTGGCCCCAGTCGTCGTCGGTCACGCCGAGCAAGCGGCAGATGACCGGCACCGGATAGGGGTCGCACAGCTCTGCGACGATCTCGCCCCCGCCACCCGTCATCAGCGGTTCGAGCAGTCTCGTGGCGTGGGTGGCCATGAAGGGCCGGAGCCGGTCCGCGGCAGCGGGAGTGAAGGCACGACCGAAGAGCCGTCGCAGGCGGCGGTGATCGTCGCCTTCGAGCGACAGCACATTCGGCCGGGCGCGCATGGCCTCGCCGCCGGTGCTGAGCGGTGCATCGCGGCGGGCGCGCGCCATCAGCGCGTTGAAGTTCACCGTCGTACGCCGCGCGCCGTCGGTCCCGCCGCTGTCTCGCCCTTTGCCGTCGAACCCAGTGCCATCGAGCATGGCGACGCCCGCCAGCATCGAGATCCACACCGGATCACGCAGGATCGTCCGGGCCTCGTCGTAGCCATGGACGAACAGCCCGAACGGGGTGCGCACCACCCAGTCGCCGGTGCAGCCGAGTTCCCGGCTCATTGCCACCAGATCGGCAAACTCGCCGATAGCAAAGTCGGCGAACGGAACGGCGCCTTCGTCGTCGACCGAGCGGGCCGATGCTCGCTGCGACCCCGGTGCTGTAGCGGTGCTGCTCACAACCCCTATCTCATCACGCACGCCGCCCGGTTCCACCGCGCATCGCGTTTCTGTGGGCCAGCCGTCACGACAGACCGACGCCATGCGGCCAGCGATCGCCAGCCGCAGCCAAGTGATCAGCGGGCATCGTCGCGGCAAACTGAGGCCATGCAGCGTCCGCCTCGGGCGATTGGACCGTGCCGTGGGACGCGAACCAGGTCGCGGCAAACTGAGGCCATGCAGCGACTCCGCCGGCTGACGGCGATCAGCGCCGTTGCTGCGGTTCTCGCGGGCTGTGCGGTGCAGGAGTCCACCCGCAGTGGCGGCCTCATCGCGCCGGCCGGTCCCATCGTGACAGCGATGCCGCCAGCGTCGACGGTCACGACAGCCGCTGCAGAGTCGTTTGACGCGCCCACGGCGTCAGCCCTCGGACCTGCTGAATCGCTTATCGAGCCCACCAAGGCGGCAGAGACGATCGTCGAGTCCGCCAAGTCGGCTGTCGAGCCAAGCAGCGACCGGAGCAGTGAGTCGGTCACCGTGCTGACTACCGCGGCGGATGCCCTCGCAGTGACGGCCGCGCCGACGATTCCCTCGACGACTGCGTCCGACCCGGTTGCCGATATCCAGCCGGCTGCCGATGTCCAGCAAGTGCTGGCGACTGCAGATCCGCCAGAGGGCTTCAGTGAGGGCGTGCTGGGCGTCACCGGGCCGGCGGGCACCCGGGTGTGGCCGGTCATCGTCGCGGACACCCCGCGGTCCCGCCAGCGCGGGCTCATGGGCGTGACCGACTTCGCATCGCTCGGCGGCTACGCCGCCATGGTGTTCATCTTCGAAGGGGACACTTCAGGCGCGTTCTGGATGCGCGACACACCGCTGCCGCTGCGGATCACCTTCGTTGCTGCAAACGGTTCTGTGGTCTCGGCGACCGACATGGTGCCGTGCCTGCCGCCGACGCCCGCTGACGACTGCGAGCACTATCTCGCTGACGGTCCGTACCGCATAGCGATCGAGCATCCGCTGGGTCCGGCATTCGACATCGGTCTCATTACGGCCGAATTCGTTGAAGTGGCCATCGAGTAGCACAAGAAGGCGTCGGCAGGCGGGCCCGGTACCGATCCACCGCCGCACACTTCGAAGCGGTCGTCCGGTCTCGGCCGGAGGCAGGCGACACAGACCCAGATGGCAGCAGCCGAATCGGGCCGCTGCCAACTACGCTGCGATGCCGCGGCCGCTTCGTGCGCCACTGCGCAGCCGACATGACAGGAGTTGGATCGGGATCATGCTGAGATTTGCCGAGGAAATACTGCTCCTGCTGCTGCGAGACGACGACGGCAAGCTGATCCATGTGCCCGAACGCACGCTCGACCGGGTGATCGCTGGCTCGGTGCTCATGGATCTGGCGATGGAGAACCGGATCGACACAGACCTCGAGAAGCTGATGCTGGTCGACCCCACGCCGATCGGCGACGGCCTGCTCGATCCCACGCTGGCGCAGATTGCCTCGCAGCAGGAGGAAAGCGATTCGCGCTATTGGGTGGAATTCGTGGCGGCGCGTGCCGAGGGCATCCGTGAAGAGGCGTTCGCCCGTCTCGTCGACAACGGAATTCTTGAGCGCAAGGATGATCGTCACCTGTGGGTATTCCGCTCCCGCCGTTACCCGATGATCGACGGCAAGGCCGAGCGCGAGGTGAAGCTGCGGATCATGGGGGTCCTGTTCAGCGATGAGATTCCCAGCCCGCGCGACATTGTGATCATCGCGCTGACAGACGCTTGCGGCATCTTCGGCGAGTTGCTCTCGAAGGCCGAGCTGGAGCAGGCGGCGCCGCGCATCGAGCAGGTGCGCAAGCTGGACCTCATCGGCCAAGCCATGACGCAGGCGATCCGCGACATCGAGATGTGGCTGGCCAGCTCCACAGTCAGCCGCTTCATGCTGTAGAGCACATCGGCTGGCGCGCCCGGCGCGGGCGCTGGATCGGCTCAGCCGTCTTCGAGGGTCTCGCTGCCGCGGTACATGGCTTGCCGCCGGACACTGCTGATGTAGGTCTGCACAGCGTCGTCCGCCGGTGTGCGCTCCGGGTCCCAACGTCCCCAGTGGATGAGTTGCTCGAGCGGGTGGCGGTAGCGAGACTCGGCGCGGCGGTGCGGCCAGCCGATCGGAATGGTGGCGATCGGCACTAGCGGCTCGGGCACGCCGAGCAGTTCACGCAGTTCCCGAGCGGTGGTGTCCTCGCCGCCGCCACTCAGCCACGCGGTCGTCAAGCCGTACGCGGCAGCCGCGAGGTGCATGTTCTGCGCGGCGGCACCCACGGATGCCAGCAGGATCTTCTCGTTGTTGGCGGCGTACTCGTCGCTCCAGCCGTCGTGGTCGCTGACCGGGTACGAATCGACCCAGCGGGGATCACAGAACAGCAGCACGATGGCCAGCGAGTTGTGCAGCCAGTGCTTCTTGTGGACGTGCGGGAAGCCCCGGCAGTGCGCGACTAATCGGTCGGCCTGCCGCACGAACACGTCGGAAACGGCCAGCACGTCGGCCCGTTCCGCTGCGACGACAAAGTGCCACGGCTGCGTGTTCGCGCCCGACGGCGCCCAACGCCCGGCCTCGCAGATCCCACGCAGCACCTCAACCGGCAGCGGCTCAGGCGGCGGCTCGAAGCTGCGCACCGACCGCCGCAGCCGCAGCACCTCCATCAACGCCTCGAAGCGCGAAGCCGTCAGCTCGTCGTTGCATGGTGTGTCGGCAGCCACATGCGCAACCTACTGATCGAAACCGAAGGCGATTGACTGAAGGTGCAGCGATTGATCTCCGAACGCCGGAGTTTCAGAACGCGCAATTGCGGACCTTCAAGACGCACAGCAGCCGGCTTGCAGAAGGCATAGGCGGACGCGCAGGCTCGAGCAGCCGTACAGTCGCGACATGGCGACCGATGTGATGGACCCTGAGCAGTTCCCGCTGGAGGAGCTCGACGCTGCCTATGCCGCGATCATGGGCGAGATCGTGGCCACCGGCGTTGCGCCTCACTACGCCGAACTGGCTGGCACTCTGGGTATCGCACCGATACGCGCCAAGGCACTCGTCAAGCGCGTGATCGACCTCACGCCGGGCTGGCTGCATCCGGGCACCGACTGGATCGCGTCGTTCCCGCCGTTCAACAACCAGCCCACCCAGTACCGGGTCAGCGTCGACGGCGAGCAGCGCTGGTTTGCACAGTGCGGCTTCGAGGCACTGGCGTGCCGCTGGCTCTTCCCGGGACGGACCGTCACCGTGGATGCGCCGTGCCTGATCGGCGGCGAACCGCTGCGGATCGAGATGCGCGACGAAGAGATCACGCTGATCGACCCGCCGACCATGGTCGGCTACACGCGCAGCATGGTCGGCGGTGATGCCGCAACCCGGCCATTCCGCTGAGCGGGCATGAACCTCTTCCGGTCGGAAGAGCACGCCCTCGACTGGGAAGAGTTCGAGCCCCGCTTGGCTCACCTGCTGCGGCCAGTCGAGTGGTGGGCCGACACGTTCGCCACGCCGATGTTCCGGGCGAGAGCACGCGCCGACTTCATCAGCTGGGCCACTGGTCCCGAAGGCGCCGCTGCCTTCGAGGAACTGCGGCAGCGCCTGGTGCCGTCCCGCCCCGACGTGAGGGCCACGGTGACTGCGGCTGCGGCACTCAGCAAGGTGGACCTCGGCGTGATCGACGGGGCGTCGGCCGAGGACCGCAGCGTCGAGGAGCACCTGCTGGGCACATGGCCCGCAGCGGTACCCGTCGAAACCGCCCGTCAGTGGCGCAACGCGGCACGGGGGATGATCGTCGCCGTTCCCGCCGATCCCTTGGTCGAGGTCGACCCGCAGGCCTGGATCGAGACCCGCAGATCAGCCGTACGAGATGTGCAAGCTGCGACCGGCTGGCTCGCACGCGCCGATGTGCGCGCCGGTGATGTGCGGCTCACTCATCGGCTGGCACAGATGGGCTGGCAGGGCGACGTCGCCGACCAGCCAGCCTGGACGGCCATGGAGCAGTCCGCCCGAGCGATCCTCAAGTGCCGATCGCTGGCCGAACTCACCTGAGCGACGTCCGGCTCGACGCCCCACGACTCACGGCGAGCGGTGTGCTGCTGGGCGTCAGCCCGCCAGCGCGAGCACCGCGTTGAGCGTCGCCTGAGTTCCTGCGGTCGCATGTTCTGGCAGGATCGACTCGGCCTCGTTGTGGGACAGGCCGTCAGCGCACGGGATGAACAGCATCCCTGTCGGCGCCGCCTGGGAGACGTAGCACGCGTCATGCCCAGCGCCCGATGTGATGTCGACCGGCTCGAATCCCGCGGCGGCGGCCCCGGCACGCACGGCGTCGACGACGACAGGGTCGAACACGATGGGTGGCGAGTACCAGATCTGCGAGACAGCGGGCCTGGGCGGCAAGCCAGCGGCACCGCCGCCAGGTCCGTCGGCGAAGCGCTCGCCCGCAGCGAAGGCCAGCAGCTCGTCGTGCATCGACGCGAGTTCGGCGGCGTCGGGATGGCGCAGATCGATCGTCAGCTCCACCGAGCCCGCCACCGTGTTGCGCGAGCCGGTCCCGGTCTCCAACGTGCCCACCGTGGCACGAGCCTCCGGCGCCCTGCGACGGGCGATCACGTCGACCTCGCAGACCAGCAGCGCAGCGCTCACCATCGCATCGGATCGAATCTCCATCGGCGTGCTGCCCGCGTGCGCCGACTGGCCCTCGATCGTCACGTCATACCAGCGGATGCCCTGCACCCCGGTCACCGTGCCGAGCGTTGCGCCCGCAGCCTCCAGGATCGGCCCCTGCTCGATGTGCGGCTCGATGTAGTGCCCAATCGGTCGCCGGCCGGCACCGTCCGGCTGGCCGCACGGCTCGGGACCGTCGTAGCCGATGCGCGCCAGCTCAGCCCCCAGCGTCGTGCCGTCCACTCCCGGCGCGGCGAGCCCCTCGTCCAGGCTGAACGCTCCGGCATAGACGCCGGAACCGATCATCGCAGGCGGGAAGCGCGCTCCCTCCTCGTTGGTCCACGACACGACCTCAATGGGCGCCGCAGTGCTGACGTCATGGTCGTGAAGCACCCGCAACACTTCGAGGCCCACCATCACGCCGTAGGCGCCGTCGTACTTGCCGCCTGTGGGCTGGCTGTCGAGATGGCTGCCGACCACCACCGGTGCCCGCAGCGGATCGGTGCCCTCCCGGCGTGCGAACACGTTCCCCATCTGGTCGATGTGGACAGTGCAGCACAGCTCTAGCGCCCACGACACAAACTGATTGCGCCCCGCCTGGTCCTCGTCGGTCAGCGCCACCCGGGCCACACCGCCCGCGGGCGTCGCCCCGATCTCCGCCAAGGAATGAAGCGTCTCCCACAGACGCCCGCCATCCACCTGGTACGCACCAGCTTGATGCCCGGCTTCCCTGCAAGTTCTCTTTGCTGCTGTCATCGTCCGCACTTTCCGGCAGCCCATGCGGAGTCACGCTGCAGTCCAACCGAAGTCGCCCGGGCACCCGGAGGTGGCGTTGTGGGTTTCGCGGGTGCCCCGTGCGCCGAAAGGGTCTCAAGCTTCATCAGCGGTTCCGCCTTCTTGTTGCATGACTTCGACGAGTTCGGCGACAGTCAAGGTCTTGTCGGGCGGGCGGTGAAGCATGGCGTGGCAGTTGGGGCACACCGGTCGGAGATCCTTGATGGGATCGAGCCTGTAGTCGGGATCGCCAGCAATTTCGTTTATCGGAATGACATGGTGCACATGCATGAAGCCCTCGCCAAGCCGGCCGTAGCGATCTTCAAAGTTGAGACCGCACGCCTGACATCGGTGTCCGTAGTGCTTCAAACACTGGGTGCGAGCCCACTTGCTGCGTTCATACCGGTTCACTTCTGTGCGCCTTATCGCACCCTCGGGAACCGCCACGGTGCCGATCAGCTTGGTGCCAGCTTCGTCTCCTGTGAGCGCTGCCGGTTCCGCCTCAAGCTCCTTCCAAGCAGATCGAATTGACTCGGCCTCTTCGTCAGTTACCTGCTGGCCCGAAGCACGCGGCCCGTGAGCAAAAAAGCTCGGCGCGATGGACTGCCGCAGAGCTTCGCTCGGCAGACCATCCTCAGCATCAACCCACTTGGTCCACCGGACATCGACGCAGTTGATGTCGCCGTCCCGGTAGATCTCGCTCGTGGCAAAGCCATCGGCAATGATCCCGCCTTCTGAGCCATGCAGAAACAGCATCACTTCGTCGCCTTCGCTGATTCCGCTCTTCCGCTTGCCCGTCGTCCACCAACCTTCCAACTTCGAATCACCGTCGGTACCGTCGATCCTCGATTGGCACTTGGCGTGATGGGCCTCAAGCTCTTCCGAAGTCATACCCGCCAGCGGCGGATTCCAAGTGAGAATGAACATAGGTCGGGCTGCCGGAGCGGGTCCAGGGTCTGCTTGATGATTGGCTAGGTGTTGTAGACGTGCAACGGCATCGTCTGCCTGGATACGAATGACCGTGCCCGATGCGTTAATGGACTTGAGCAGATCCGACTCGATGACGGATCGAGGTATCTCGTTGGCTAGCCAAGCGACCGGTATTCGATGCAGAGCGCCGACGACCTGTCCGGGGTCGTACTCATATGGGCCGATGACACGCCCGATGCCGATTCGGCTGTTGTCGTTGCGTCTCTTCAATGGCAGAACAACCAAGTCGTCGGCACCGACGTCAGTGCGGAATTGCCAGAGCTGGGACGCATGCCTGCCGATCTTGTTTGGATTGCCCTCAAGCCAGGCGAAATCTGGCTCGAGCTTGAGATATTCCTTGAGCTCATCAATGGCATCGAATCTACGTAAGTCAGGGAGTTGGTCCCACGCAAAAGTAACGACGCTGGTCTCTAGATTGTGTCTGACACTCTCGCCCTTCTGGCCGGCACGCACTACCCACGCGCCGGGTGCCCCTTGCGTCGTCGATACGGATGTGACGGCAGCCCGTGCCGCGTTTCGCATCGATGACGCGGCAGCCTGTCGTTCGTAGTCGCCGTCGCGAACAAGAGCTGCCGCAGCGCCCTCAATGCCATGGGAGGCCAGCGTTTGCAAGCATTCTTCGATCTTCTTGAGAACCCGCTTGGCCCCTTCACGCTCTTGCTTGCTCACCGGGTTGCCAAGAGCGTCGACGCCTCGTCCGTGACGGTCGGCGACCGTGCGAATCTCCAGACAGCGGGCCACAGTCACACCCCAGTCCCGGTCCCGGCTGCCCGAGTCCCAGATGACATTCGCGATCGCCTCGGCCTCCGGGTGACTCGGCCAAATGGAACCCAGCGGCAGCACAGCGAAGGGCTCGCTTCCGTCTTCGGGGAACACGACGCTGAACCGTTCGCGCCGCGGTGGTCGGGATGGCATTTCGTCACGGTACCCACGGAACTCGGCTGGGCCTAAGGGCTGTTGTCGCAGCGCCGGGATTGCGGCGGTTCGTCAGGATTGCATGACGCATCGCTCGGCGTCGAGCGTGGTCGTAAGCAGTGACAGCGCGTCCATCCCGATGATGACATCGAAGTTCGGCGGGTTGAAGGGCATCTGGGCAGCCTCAATCGCTTCGCCCACGAGCGTTCCGAAGATCGTTCTTCCGTCGGCGTCCACCATCAGCGGGCTGACGGGCGCCGCAATCGCCACCATGAACGTGTCGGTGCGTGCGTGTGCATCGCCGATATGCGCGAGGCTCACGTGCCCGGCAGGTTCGGCGCCGATTCGGCGAGCAACCCGCGACGAAATCATGGTCATCTGGCTGCCAGTGTCGATGATCGCCGTACACAGGAAGCCTTGCTGCCGCGAGCCGCGGGCGGATACCTCTGTCTGGATCAGAGGCTGGAGATTGAGCACTCTGGCTTCGAATGTCGGCACGCTCAGGTCATTGCCGAGGCCATCGCCCCGATATGCACAGGACGGGCGCCGATCTCATGGAACGAGAAACAGCCGGCGCCAAACTTGGCGCGCCCAGCATCGAACGCTTCGATCTTGTCGTCGAAGATGGCGACGACCTCGCCATCGTGCATGAGGGCGTAACGGCCGAGGTGCTCCGCTTCTAGATCGGCGCGGTAGCGGGATTCGAGTTCGTCGAAGTTGTTGCTGGCCTGTGAACTCATCGGCATGTCGGCCACACCGCCTGCTTTCGATCCGTGCGTCGGCACTGTTCAGCGTAGTGACCAACAGACGCCCTAGGGCGGCGATATGCGCTCGCGCGAGGGGCGCCAAGCGAGCCTCAGATGAGCGGGCGCGCGGACGGGGGTATCGGGTACGGGAGCGCCGTATGACCCATGAGGGCCTCGTCGACCGCCGCAGCGCACGCCCGGCCCTCGGCAATGGCCCACACGATCAGGCTCTGCCCGCGGCCCATATCGCCGCACACCCACACACCGTCCACGCTCGTGCGGTAGTCGTCGTCGCGAACGACGTTGGAGCGCGCATCGGTCTCGGTGCCGAGCTGAGCCAGCAAGCCCTCCTGCTGTGGCCCGACGAATCCCATCGCCAGCAGCACCAGCTCGCATTCGAGCTCGAAGTCGGTGCCGTCCACCTTGGCGAACCGGCCATCGCTGAACACGACCTCGTGCGCCCGCAATGCCCGCACCGAACCTGCGCCGTCGTCCAGGAATTCTTCCGTGTTCACCGAGTAGACGCGGTCGCCGCCTTCCTCGTGAGCCGAGGAGACCCGGTAGACCATCGGATAGGTCGGCCACGGGTTGCCCGACGAC
>JAJEIW010000176.1 GCA_022828045.1 Acidimicrobiia bacterium
ATCACCGACCACGAGGTCTGCCGTGCCAGACCGGCGTGATAGCCCGTACCGACCATGTAGGGGAAGATCGCCTCGGCAGCCGCCGAGGAGTACGTGCCCTTCTGGTCGGTGCAGCCGCCGAAGAAGCGCATGAAGCGGTGCTGCTGGCTCGACGCCAGACCGAATCGCCCTGCCGAACCCCACCCGTAGGAACCGCCGAAGATCGATGCATTGCCGTGGTTGTCGCGCACCCGCGTCAGCTCGGCGGCCACCAGGTCGAGTGCTGTGTCCCAGTCGACCTCTATGAACGGATCCTCACCGCGCAGGTGAGTGGCCGCACCGGGCCCGTCTGCCAGCCACGACTGCCGCACGGAGGGCCGCATCACCCGGTTCTCCGCGAAATGGCGCAGCGACTCTCCCAGGTGGGATGGCTCGGGGTCGGTGGGATGGCCGCGCACCGCCACCACTTCGCCGTCGCGCGAGTCGACCAGGAACGACCCGAAATGCGTCCCCATGGCCGTCGTGCGCACGGCGCCTGTGCTGTTGCTGCCAGTCACAATCGCAGGCTACGCAGCGCTTTCAGCGGCCCATGGTGGGGCGCAGGGTGACGCTCATGCGGGGAGGCGCGGCGGCGACCTTCGGAACGCTGTGCTCCCAGCGTTGCTGGCAGGCACCGCCCATCACCAGCAGGTCGCCCGAAGCCAGCGTGAACGAGCGGCTGTCTCCGCCGCCGCGGGGCCGCATCAGGAAGCGACGCGGGCCGCCGAGCGAGACGATGGCTACCAAGGCATCGGCGGGGTCGATGCCGATGCGGTCGCCGTGCCACGCCACCGAGTCCTGTCCGCCTCGGTAGTAGTTCACCCACACCGAGTCGAAACTGCGCCGGTAGCGCCGGGTGAGGGCCGCTGCCATGTCGTCGATCACAGGAACCGAGCCTGCGGTGCGGGGCCGCACGAATGCTCCCAGGCGCGGCTCAGCCACCGTCCGGCCGTACATCTCGCGCTCTGCCGATGTCCACCGAAGCGTCCCGGCCAGCCCGTGCAGCAACTGGTCGCCGCCGGTGACCCAGCGCGAGACCGTGTCGACCCAGCAGCGTTCGTCCAGCGTCCAGCGCCGCACAGTCGTGCCGCTGCGCACGCCCGGCTCGCCCTGAGCGAACAGGTCGGCTTGCAGATCGGCCACCTCGGCCCGCACTGCCGTGCGTGTCTCTCCCACGTCGGCCAACTGTAGCAAACATCTGTACGAAGAACGTTTGCTCCATACGGCTCATGCTCGGGGGCGCTGCCAGGTCTCCATAGTGAGCTCGAGGCTCTCGATGCGCTCGGTCAGGCCGAAGGTGGTGGTGTGGACCATCAGCTCGTCGGCCCTGGTCTCGGCAGCCAGAGCCTCCAATCCAGCGGCAGCATCGTCGGGGTCGCCGACAACAGAGTTGCTGGGCATGGCCGCTGCGCGCTCCCATTCGGGGTGAGCCTGCGCTTGCTCAGGCGAATACAGCGGCCAGAAGCGGCCCGTGCGGATGCCCCAGCGCCGCAGCCGTCCCGGCGCGGACAGGTAGCGGGCTCGCTCCGCGTCTGCCGCCACTACCGCCGCAACGCTCACGATGACGTATGGCTCGTCGAGCGCCGCCGACGGCTGAAAGCGCTGTCGGTAGAGCTCGACAGCCTGGACCGTTCCGCCTCCGCCGAAATGGTTCGCGAAGGCGAACGGCAGGCCGAGATAGCCGGCAAGCTGTGCCGAGTAGCCACTGGAGCCCAGCAGAACCACCTGTGGCACCGTCTCGGCTGTCGGCGTGGCGGCGAAGTCAGTCCACGGACCGTCGGTAGTGCGGGCATCACCGAGGTAGCCCATCAGGTCGATGAGGTTGGACGGGAAGTCGTCCACCTGCCAGGGGTCGGCGGCGGCACCGCCTTCGACCGCCGACGAGCCGCTGGAGCGCACGGCCGCAGCGCTCAGCCGGTCGCTGCCCGGTGCCCGCCCGATGCCGACGTCGATGCGGCCGGGGTGCAGTGCTTCGAGCATCGCGAACTGCTCGGCCACTACGGCGGGGCTGTGGTTGGGCAGCATCACCCCGCCCGAGCCCAGCTTGATGCGCTCGGTGTGGGCCGCCAAGTGCGCGATCAGCACGGCCGGAGACGTGCTGGCCACCGTGTCCATGTTGTGATGCTCAGCCACCCAGAATCGCCTGTAACCAAGCCGGTCGGCGGCTTGAGCCAGCTCCGTGGTCTCGGCCAGCGCCTGTGCGCTGGTCGCCCCGTGCGAGATTGTCGCCAGATCAAGCACCCCCAGCGGCAAAGGATGCATCGAAGTCACTCCTGCAAGGCTAGATTGACCAACACATGAGAGCCGTGGCCGGGTGCTTTGAGCGGGCGCGCCGGTTCGCTTGGCAGTGCCCGCCGTCCCTCGACTACGGCATCGAGACGTCAGTCGCTACCGTGGCACACATGGAACGGATCAACGTTTCACAGTTGCTGCACAATTGCGGAGAGTTGCTCCGCCGAGCGGGTGCGGGCGAGTCATTTGAGGTCACGCGTCACGGCAAGCCGCTCGCATTGCTCGGCCCCTTGCCGGATGACGACAGCCCGCTGGAGCGTCTCGTCGAGCGCGGGCTCGTACAGCCTGGGGCCCGGGGCCTGGCCGCGGCGCTGGAGGAACTGCCGCCATTGCCCGCAGCCCCTCCAGGAACGCTGACCGGGAGCGAGCGACTCGCAGAACTGCGTCGAGATGAACGGTGAGCTTTGGGTTCTTGACGCATCTGCCTTCGTCAAGCTCATCAGGCCGGAAGCCGAATCCACTGAACTGCGCCGCTGGGCCCAGCAGCGCCTCTTTGCGTCGAGCGCGTTGTTGCGCACCGAAGCACGACGGGCCTTTGCACATGATGACGCAGCGACACGACACCGCTGCGAGAGACTGCTCGCCGAGACGCACTTGGTCGACTTGACGGCATCGGTGCTCGACGCCGCGGGCCGAATGCCTGGTCGCCATCTGCGTTCCCTCGACGCCATCTACCTCGCCTGTGCCCTCGAGATCGGCGATGACCTCGCTGGTCTCGTCAGGTACGACGCTCGTCAACTCGCCGCGGCCGCTGCTCTGGACATCCCCACAGCGTCGCCCGGCGCGAACTCAGTGGGCGACTGAGCATTTCGCCGATCTCGCGAGATGTTCGGCGAGTGTGGCGATCTGGGCATCAATGTCGCTGGGGTTGCCAGACAAGTCGATGGCGATCGTGTGCAGTTGCGTTCCCGCGTGCCGAACGGTGATCGTGGACTTGGCCAACGAACCATCCGGGAACTGCTGCTCGACGTCTTCGTTCTCGTTCACGTCGGCGCAGTAGATGAGCGTGCCCTCAGGCAGACCCAACGCGGTGGTGTAGGCCAGCAGTTGGTAGTAGTCGTCGTGCCGGGCGAAGGGTCCGACGGAGGCCGCCGCACTCGGTTCGCCGTCCGTGAGTTTGTACTTGAGATCGGCAACGCCGATGGTCTCGCCGTGTTGCAGAAAGGTGAGATCCGGCCTGATCTCGACACGTTTCTCGACATCGAGGTGAGGCCGACTCTGGGCCTTGACATCGAGTCGCCCGCGCAATGCGCGCTGCAAGCGAGAGGTGACGAAGTCCTCGAAGAGCTGATTCATGTCAAGCATGAACGCCGACGCGGCCGTGTCGCCGTGCCGGTCCTGCAAGGTGCAGTTGGCCAGGATCAGCCGGGCCAGCCGCAATGCGGGCCGGTAGTGCTCGTTGAGCCGGGTGTATTGGATGCGATCGAGGCGACCCAGCGCCGCCGACGCAGTCGGTTCGGCTACGCCGTCGAGCGCTGCGAGCAGTCGGCGAAGCCGCCGCCGATCGTCGTCCGGTACGTCGGGCACACGTAGTGCCAGCCGAATTGCCGCAGTCAGGCAACGGTTCTCGTCGACATCGGTTGTGAAATCGTCCCAGGAGCACGCCATCGGCACCAGTACCCCGCCCCGCCGGAACTGTCGCACGAAGTCGATGCGCCCCCGCAGCGCCAGCAAATCGTCCTCCTCGTGCCGATAGTGATGGAACAGCCCACGTGCCAACGTGGTCTCGGCGGTGCGTGCGAAGAACGACACCAACGCCGGCAGCAGCTCGTCGTTCGTGGCGTAGTCGATGGCTTCGGCCTGCCAGACCTCCGACGGCAGCCCCACTTCCAGTAGGAAGAACAGGTTCTCGGGCCTGATCTTCGGCCGCACAATGATCCGCAGATCGCCCAGCGAGAACGCACCGACCCACTGCCGGGTCGACACCCTCCACCACCCAGGCTCTCGGTCAGTCGCCACCGACACCCACGGTGTCTCCCCAAGGCGACGCGCCACTTCGTCGTCAAGTTGCAGGCGCTCGGTGCTCCACTCGTGAAGCAGCAGCCGACGATTCTCACCAGCACCGGCCATCATCTCGACAGACGGTGCAGCGACCCCAGTCGCAAATAGCGGCATCTACTTGCCGTCGCGACTCGTGCCGGGCGATGCTCGCCGCCCCGGCAGCCGTGACCAAACGGATGACACCTACTCGTTCTTCTCGCGCTCGGCGTCGTCACCGTCAACGGCCTGTGGGCCGTTGCCTCCTGCGTGCCCGTCTTGCACCCCTGTCTCGGCATCCGGTGCGTTCGCACCGAGTCCATGACGGCGCCAGACCCTGCTGAACCGGTACTCATCGATGATCTCCTGCCGACCGAAGAACTGGTCTTCGATGAGCGGTTCGATGTTGTACTCCCAGATACGCCGCAGGCTGTTCTCGTCCAGGTCTTCTTGCATGAAGTGGCTCGGCCCGATCAGCATGAAGTCGCCTCCAAGATCACCGCGGAGCCGTTCGTTGACTGCATCGAGCAAGTCAGCCACCCATTCCTGTTCGAGCTCGTTCTCCCTGCACCACCTTCGCAGCAGCCCGGCCGTCGGCTCACGATCGGGGAAGAACGGCACGAAGTGGAACCGTCGCCGCATCGCGGCGTCGATGAGCGCTATCGAGCGGTCGGCTGTGTTCATCGTTCCGATGATCCACAGGTTGGAGGGAAGCATGAATCCTTCGACCGGCCGGTACTGCGTCTGAGTCCACTCGTCGCGATACTCCAGCAAGTACAGCAATTCGCCCAGCACTCTCGGCAAGTTCGCACGGTTGATCTCGTCGATGACCATCACGTGCAGCTCGTCCGGATGCGCCGCTGCGCGCTCTGCCAAACGCAACAGCGGCCCCGACGTGAGCTTGTAGGTCATCTGACCGCCACTGTCGACGTGAGGTCGGAACCCCTCGAAGAAGTCCTCGTACGAATACGCCGGATGGAACTGCACCAATGAGTACGGCACCAATGAGTACGGCGGGTCGTCCTCGTACTCCTCGTCATCGGCGATGCCCAGCAGCGTCCACGCCAGATGGCGTGCGAAGTAGGTCTTGCCAGTCCCAGGCGGCCCGTACAGGATCACCTGCCCCTTGTCCTTCAACAGGCCCACGATGTCGCGGAGGAACTCCTCCCGGCACAGCAGGTGCTTGCCCGCGTTCCCCAATCGCGCGGCAGCCTCTTCCAGCGCAACCGCGAGACGTCGACGCACCGCCTCAGCCTCGGCCTCGGCCTCGGCCTCGGGGCCATCGTCGTCTGCCGTCGCCTGAGCGCGTCTGTCGCCGGGATCGATGCCGTGCTCCGCGAGATGGTGGATTCGGCGAGCGGCACCGTGGCGACGCAACCCAAAGACGGTCATCGCAGCGTCAAACGAATTGCGCAGATCCTCCCGGACGGTCTTGCGCTCAATTCCAGTGCGCAACCATGTGACCGATCGACGCTGCCGCAGATAATCCGGCGAGCGACTTGAATCGAATTCATACGCCCCTTCAACCCGACCGATGGCGAACGAGTTCCCTTCTGGCCCCATTCCCTTGACAGGCATGACGACGAGGTCGCCGACCTCGATTTCGCGCGCAAACCGCCAGATCTGCTCGCAGGCGCTGCGCCGCCCGCTCTCAGGCCAGTCCGGAAGCGCCTCGTCGATGAGGCCACGGAATTCCTCGCGGGACCCGCAATGCGCGACCCCCTCAAACTCGCTTGCACCACCCCACCCGATCGTCACGACACCGTTCGCAAGGTTGTGCTCCACGGCCTCGCCCTCACGGCCAGCCCTCACCACCCAGCATCTGACCGCCTCAGGAGCAGGGCGGCTGCTCCAGTACTCGCACCACTTCCTTATGTAGCCACGGATGGTGTCACGCTGTCGCGGCGTCTCGACTGTGCCGTGCTTGTCAAAGTACTCCTCAAGCGCCTGAGGGTCCCAAGTCGCTGGGTTCCGTCCGGCATCACACGTCAGTTCGATCCACTTTTGCCGTTTTCCGTGCCCCATGCCTATTGTTTTCTCGGCCAAGCCCTGAGACCGCAGGACATCCTCGTACTCCTTGAGCCGCTCCATCCACATTGCAATGTCGCCGTGCTGCTCTTGCTCTCCGATGTCGGCATCACGCGTCACCGGGAAGTCCCGATTCCACCGCCACCATGGCTTGACATGGGCCCGGTAGCTGTTCTGACTGTTGGGGGCCAAGTCCTTTATCGTTGTGACCCAGCGATGCAGAAGCTCATCCTCAGGCGCGTCCGGCTGAGCGGACTGGTCGAGTGCGTATTCGATCCACTGTCCGACGATCGCTTTGTCATCTGCACGGGTGCTCTCAACCTTGCCGTCCTCGCGCCGCCAACGTAAGTAGTCCTCGAGGCGGCCTTCCCAGTATTGGCGTTCGTGCATGGCGGCGAACCTACAGCCGGGGCGCGACACGCCGTCCGGCGGCTGGCCCAGCGTCGGCCGGGTCCGGCTGCTGCACTGCCGCGTCAGCCCCACAGGGCTGCGATGGGCACCGCCTCTATGTCTCGCTCGAGCCAGCGGCGGTGACGGCCGGTGTGCAGCACAACGCCACCCGCGAACTGTTCGGCCGGCAAGCTGTCGCGCAGCCAGATGAGATGCCGAGCGTCCTTCACTGAGGGTGCACTGGCGGACTTGATCTCGAATGCGGCCACGCGAGCGCCGAATTCGGCAATGAGATCGATTTCGTGCTGGGCGAGTTCGGTGGTTTCCGCCAGCGTTTGCGCGCTGGTGCTGCCGTCCGACTCCGTCGCCAGATCCAGCACCCCTAGCGGCAGCACCTGCTCCGAAGTCACCCCGTCAGGCTAGGTTGGGCAGCCCATGAGAGCCTTGGCCCGGTTCTTGGAGCGTGCGCATCAAGCCGCCTACCGGCGCATCAGCGGATCAGATCTCAGTGACTACGGCCCCCTGCCTGTTTGGATTGGGCGCATCACCCAGTTGGCATTCCTCGTGTCGGGGATCACGTATTGGGTGCCTGGGGTGTCTCTTCGGTTCTCGGCACACTTCGATGGAACAGAGCTGAGGATTGCCGCCGGAATCGGCGCCTTCGCCGTGCTACTGGCATGGGTCTGGGCCGGTTCCATCCTCAACCGAGTGTTCGTCACGCATCTGTGCCAAGTTGTGACGGACTGGTCGCGAAGGGTCCGATCGCGTACGCGCAGGCACGGGTAGCGGTCGGTTCAGCCGAGGGCGCCGGCTGCCGCGGCTTCTGCGATCTCGTCGTCTGTGAGGCCCAGTTCGCCGCTGAGCACGTCGTAGGTGTGCTGCCCGATCATGGGCGCCGCGAACCTCGGTCCATGGTCGTACCCGGCGATCTTGTACTGGTGGCCCGAATAGGGCACTTTCCCCATCCGGGGATGCTCCAGCCACCGATGGAAGCCGCGGTGCGCATACTGCGGGTCGGCAAGCAGGTCGCTGCTGCGCTGCACCATGCCTGCCGCGATCCCGGCATCGAGCAGTTGCCGTTCCAGCGAGGCTGCATCCTGATCGGCGGTCCACGCCGCGATCTCGTCGTCGATCGCATCGTGGGCTGCGAGGCGCCCTTCCACCGTCGACAGCTCGGGCGCTAGGGCCCACTGCGGAGCATCCATGAGCTTCACCAGTGCTGTCCATTGCTCATCGTCGGCGATGGTGATTGCGCACCACCGGTCCTCCCCCGCACACCGGTACACCCCCTGCGGGGCCATGTCGGGGTCGCGATTGCCCATGCGGGTGGCCACGGTGCCGCTTTCCCCGTAGTCCGCCAGCTCGGGAGCCAGGAACTGCAATCCGCACTCGAGCTGCGCTGCTTCGATGACGCAG
>JAJEIW010000302.1 GCA_022828045.1 Acidimicrobiia bacterium
GGGCGAGCTGGGCTTCTCGATCGGCATGAGCGAGCCCGACAGCGGCTCGGACCTGGCCTCGGTGTCGACCCGGGCCGAGCGCTCCGACGACGGGTGGGTCGTGAACGGCACCAAGATCTGGACCTCGAACGCGCACATGAACGACTGGTTCATCTGCCTGCTGCGCACGGCACCCATGGAGGACGGCAACAAGCACGCGGGCCTGTCGCAGTTCCTGATCGACCTGTCCTCGCCGGGCCTCGAGATCAGCCCGATCCCGTTCCTGGACGGCAGCCATCACTTCAACGAGGTGACGTTCCACGACGTCTTCGTGCCCGACATCAACGTGGTGGGCCAGCCGGGAATGGGCTGGCACCAGAACACCACCGAGATGGCCTACGAGCGCGGCGGCCCCGACCGCTGGCTGTCGCCCTTCTCGACGGTGGAGCAATTGCTGCGCGAGGCGGCTGGCACGCCGATGGAAGATGCCGTGTCTGGCCTGTTCGGCGAGCTGGCGGCTCGCTGGTGGGGCATCAGGAACCTGTCGCTGTCGGTGGCGCGGCTGATCGACGAGGGCGAGGCGCCGTCGGTGGAGTCGGCGCTGGTGAAGGAGATGGGGACTCGCTACGAGCAAGAGGTCGTCGAGAAGCTGGTGCAGCTCATCGACGAGGAATACTCGCCCGAGTCCGAGTCGCTGTTCGAGCGGCTGCTGGCGCAGTGCGTGGTGACGTTCCCGGGCAACACGATCCGGGGCGGAACCATCGAGATCCTGCGCTCGGTCGCCTCGAAGGGTCTGCAAGGGCTGCCGGCATGACGGCAGCCCCGTCGACGCAGGTGCCGGCATGACCGTCACGACGGCTCCCGAGCCGGTCGTGGTCGACGAGCTGATCACCGAGACGGCCGACCGGCTGTTCGGCGAGTTGTGCACGCACGAAGCGGTGCAGGCCGCCGAGGACAGCGGCGGCGCACCCAACATCTGGGAGGCATTCTGCGAGACCGGCTTCGACCTCATCGCAGTGCCCGAGGATGCTGGCGGATCGGGCGGCACGCTCGCAGAGGCCATCGAGGTGCTGCGGCTCGTCGGCTACCACTCGGCGCCGATCCCCGCTGCCGAGAACGGCATCCTCGGCGGCTGGCTGCTGGCCGAAGCCGGCCTCGAACGCCCCGATGGCCTCGTCACGGTAGTCCCGCCCCGAGCAACCGACGGCGGCTGGTCGGGTGGCGGAACGTGCTCGGCGAGCCTCAACGGCGACGGCACTGCGGTGCTGAGCGGCGAAACCCACCGCGTGCCGTGGGCACGCAGTGCCGAGGCGATCGTGTGCGTCTGCGAGTGCGACGGCACGTCGATGGTCGTCTCGGTTCCGGCTTCGGAGTGCACGATCACGCCGCTGCCGAACATGGCCGGCGAGCCCCGCGACACCGTCAGCTTCGATGGAGCGACCGGACGAGCAGCGCCTGCGCCCGACAGCATCGACGCTGGCGCACTGGCGCAGCGCGGCGCGCTGTCGAGGGTGGCTCTGATGGCCGGCGCAATCGAGAAGATGTGCCAGCTCACCGTCAGCTACACCAACGAGCGGGTCCAGTTCGGCCGTCCGGTGGCGCGCTTCCAGGCGGTCCAGCAGCACCTGGTCTGGGCCGCGCAGGACGCAGCACTGGTACGCATGGCCGCCGAGGTCGCGGCTCGCGAAGCCACCCGGGGCGATGCGCCGTTCGAGATCGCCGCGGCCAAGCTCCTCGCCAATCAGGCAGCGGCTCGGGCCACCAAGGCCTGCCACCAAGCGCACGGCGCCATGGGCATGACCCAGGAGTACCCGCTGCACCACTTCAGTCGCCGGCTGTGGAGCTGGCGCAAGGAATACGGCTCTGATGCCCACTGGTCGGCCGTGCTCGGCGACATGGCCACCGGCGTCGGCGCCGACGGCCTCTACCCCCTCATCACCAGCGGCACCGCCGCCTTGGGCTGACCCGCTCCCCTCCCTCGCGGTTGACGCCATAATTTCGTCGCGTTGCTCGGCGGGGACAGCCTTCTTGATACCATTTTTGGTATCAAGTGGGTGGTGGAGGTCGAGGATGAAATCGAGACGTGGCTTGACTCATTGCAACCACGAGAGTTCGCCACTGCCCTGGCCCATATCCAGCGACTGGAGGCGCAAGGCAACAAGCTGCGACCGCCTGCGACAAGATCGCTGGGCGAGGGTCTCTTCGAACTTCGATTCGACCTTCGAAGCGTCTCATGGCGCATCACGTTCCGATTCGCGTCTCGCGAACGAATCGTGCTGATGACGGTGTTTCGAAAGCAGCGACGGCGCGAGCAGCCCGAGATCCGCAGAGCGCGAACGGCGATGCAGCGGAGCATTGCCTCCGAGCAAGAGGAACCATCATGAGTAGATCGACCATTGACCAGATTGCCGAGCGTCGTCTCAACGAGATGAGCGCTGAAGAGAGAGCTGAGTTCGAGGAGGGCCGCCAAGCCGTCGAGCTCGCCTTCCGCATCGGCAACTCCATCCGGGAACTCCGAGAAGCAGCAGGACTGAGCCAGCGCGCGCTGGCACGGCGGATGAGAACGAGCCAGGCCCAGGTAGCACGTGTGGAGGCAGGAATGGTCGCCGCGACGCTGTCCACCCTGCAACGCGCCGCTCAGGCGCTCGATGTCGTGCTCACCGTCGACTTCACCGAGCGACCTGGCTTGCACACCCCCGCTTGACGAACCCGACAATCACAGGTGACAGACTCAGACACGGAGGTGGTTGTGCTGCCGACGAAATCCGAGATCATCTTCGAGATCAGCGACGACGAAGTCGACGGCAGCTACTCCGCCAGTGCTCACGGCTTCGGCATCCACACCCAAGCGGAGACCATCGAGGAGTTGCGCGACAACATGCGCGAAGCGGTTGAGTGCTACTTCGACGACGCATCGACTAAGGGCCCGCCGCAGGTCAAGTCGAGTGTTCCCGGTCGCAAAAGAGGCTGAGAACTTGGCTTTCAAGCGCAGCACACGCGCGACCTATCTCGCGGCGAACCCTAAGTGCCAAATGGACGATGTAACTCGATTCATTTTCCCTGTGCCGCCATCTTCGAGATATGCGTACGAACTTCTTTGATTCGGACTCGATAGGGAGCTTCGCCGGATCTGGTGAGGGCCCTGAGATGAATCGTGCTTGCGAAGGACGTTGTGTTGCAGTCGCGTCGGCCTTCTGTGTCCCTGTTGCACCATCGACCTGTGACGCTTGTGCCGCTCGCCGTGAGCCACGGCCTCGCGCCATGAAACGCAGCCCAGCTCCGATAAGCGTTGCACCACCCAACATGAACACAAGGGAGGCATAGGACGCATTGCCACGGGACACGCTCTGAACAAACCCGTAACCAGTCCCGATGAGTATGCCGAATCCGTAGAACAACAAAATGCCACCGAGAATCGGGCGCCGTCGCTTCGTTCTTGGTACCCAGCCGGATGATGAGCGTGCCCTCAGATGCGGCTCAGATCGTCCAGTTTGATGACGAACAGTCATTCCACACCGCGGCGGGTTCATAGTTGCACGCCAATCGGCACGATTGCGCTACTCACCTCTGAAGCCAACCCCGGAAGCGTGGGTGCTGCGAACTTGCGCAACGAGTGCTCGTCCGACACTCGCTAGCCGTGCTCGGCGAGATAGCCATTGACGCAGGTGCGGACAGCTCGTAGCTCCGCATCACCAGCACCACCACCGTCCTCGGCCGAGCCGCCACCGCCGCAGGCTGCTGACCCCAGATGGACCAGCAGGTAACGCCGAGCGCTCGACAAAACAGTTTGATCGGGATGCTCCTGGGGACCCATGATCGCAGCGTGTGATCGACGCCGACCCCGTTTGCGGGGATGTCAGGAGTAGGCGTGCTACGGACGTATTACGATGTGAGTATGGGTCAGACGACCACGATTCGCCTGAGTGACGAGGACCGGCGCTTGCTGGCGCTGCTGGTGCCCGAGTACGGCGACCAGTCGAGCGTCATCAGGCATGGCATCCGAAGGCTGGCCGAGGAACAGCGACAGCAACAAGAGCTCCGGACGCTGCTGCGTGACTGGGAGGCCGAGTCTGGTCCAGTCGATGAAGAGATGGTCGCCGAGATGACACGGCGTTACTACAGCCGATGATCCTCGATGCGGGCGTCCTCATAGGAATAGATCGCGGCGCCGAGCAGGCCCGTGAGTACCTGATGTCCGCCGAGCGCAATGGGGATGTCCTTCACACGACTACACCGGTCGCGGCGCAGGTGTGGCGCAACGGCAGTCGGCAGGCTCGCCTCGCGCGGGCGCTCAGAGCGATGACGCTGCACCCATTCGAGCCGGCAGACATTGCCGTGGTCGGCGAAGCCCTTCGCAGATCGGGCACGGCCGATGTTGTTGACGCGCATCTCTACGTGGTGGCGGAGCGCATCGGTCACGACATCCTCACCTCCGATACTGACGACTTCACGTCGCTTCGCACTGCCGCGGTGCCGAATGCTCCGCAGTTGCTGGCTTGGCAGTGACTTCGCCTCTCGACCACACGCTCAGCTGAGGGCCCCGGGCGTTGCCAGCGGAGCGCTGTGGGGGCGGCGCATCTACGCTCGCCGCATGGATGAGAGCACCTTTGACGAATTCGGCGAGTACGGGGATGTGTCGGTCAAGCTGAGCGACGACCACGTGGCGGTCGTGGAGATTCACCGGCCGCCGAACAACTTCTTCGACTTGGAGCTGATCGACGGGCTGGTTGCCGCGTTCGGCGACCTCGACAAGGAAGACGGCTGCCGCGCGAGCGTGCTGTGCTCGGAGGGCAAGAACTTCTGCGCCGGCGCCCAGTTCGGCTCGGACGGACGCCGGGGCGGCGAGATCACCGCCACCAACGCCGACGGCAGCCCCCGCCACCTCTACGACGCAGCCTTCGACCTGTTCTCCAAGCGCAAGCCGGTGGTCGGAGCCATCCAAGGCGCGGCGGTCGGCGGCGGCTTGGGCGTGGCCTGCTTCCCGGACTTCCGCATCGCGGCCCCCGAGGCCCGCTTCACCGCCAACTTCGCCCGGCTCGGCTTCCATCACGGCTTTGGCCTGACCGTGACGCTCCCCCGGCTCGTCGGCAACCAGCAGGCGCTCGACTTGCTCTACACCGGCCGGCGCGTCAAGGGCGACGAAGCCGTCGAGATCGGGCTGGCCGACAAGCTGGTGCCGCTCGACGATCTGCGCGAGGCCGCGTACGACTTCGCCTGCGAGATCGCCGGCTCGGCGCCGCTGGCCGTCGAGTCGATCCGCTACACCATGCGAGGGCACCTGGCCGACGCCATCAAGGCGGCCACCGACAACGAGAAGGCCGAGCAGGATCGCCTGCGCACCACGAACGACTGGCGCGAGGGCGTCAACGCCATGAACGAGCGCCGGACGCCCAACTTCACCCGCAGCTGATGCCCGGTCGTACCGGAACGCCCGACGTCGCCCGCGACTGATGTCCGATCTCGCATCGCAATCAGCCGCGCTTACTGCCGACAACATCCGCGCGGCGCTCGACGGGTTGCTCGAGCGCCGCACCGAGCAGACGCGCCTGACGTCGATGGGGGCCGGCAGCGACGATCTCGACGACGGCCGGGCCTACCTGGCGGCGACCGTGGATGGCGGCTGGCACGTACCGACCTGGCCGTCCGCTCATGGCGGCCGCGACGCCTCGGTGGCGCAGAACCAGCTCATCGGCTCAGTGCTGCGCGAGTACGTGGTGCCCGACCTCTACCCGTTCGCGATCGGTCTCGGCATGGTGGGTCCTGCCCTGCTGGCGCACGGCACCGCTGAGCAGCAGGACCGCTGGCTGCGGCCGATCGCATCGGGCGCCGAGATCTGGTGCCAGATGTTCTCCGAGCCCGAGGCCGGCTCGGATCTCGCCAACGTGGCGCTGAGCGCTGCGCAGGATGGCGAGGTGTGGCGGCTCGGCGGCCAGAAGACCTGGACCAGCCGGGCGATGTGGTCTGAGTGGGCGATCTGCCTGGCCCGCACCGACCCGGAGCAGCCCAAGCACAAGGGACTCACGATGTTCGTGATCGCCATGGACGCACCCGGCGTCGACGTGCGGCCGCTGCGGCAGATGAACAACGACGCCCACTTCAGCGAGGTGTTCGTGGACGGCGCGGTCGTTCCCGACGCATGGCGGGTCGGCGATGTGGGAGAGGGTTGGCGGGTTGCGATGACGATCCTCTCCCACGAGCGGGCAGGTGCCGGCAGCCGCGGCGGTGGCGACGGTGCGAAGCGTGGCTCCCGCGTTCCTACGTGGATCGCCGACTTGGCCGCGCTCGGTGCGCTCGACGACAAAGTGCGACGCGACGAGGCCATGTCGATCTACGCCGCCGACATGGCGTCGCGCTGGACCGCTCAGCGAGCGGCGGACGAGGCCCGGTCCGGCGGCAGTCCGGGACCGGCCGGCAGCGGTGCAAAGCTGAGGACGGTGTCGTCGTACAAGCGACGCGCGTACCTGGCGAATCGCGCCGCGGGAGCCGCAGGCATGCTCGAAGACAGTCACGGCTACATCGAGACGGTGACGGCGCCGTCAATGTCGATACGCGGCGGCACCGACGAGATCCAGCGCAACATCCTGGGCGAGCGGGTGCTCGGCCTCCCCGGCGAACCCCGCCTCGACCGTGATGTGCCTTGGCGCGATTCCCGAAAGGGAATGCTGTGAGCCAGCGCGAATCTCGCAAGGGATTGCTATGAGATGGCGGCAGTCGCGAAAGGGACTGCTGTGACCAGCGGCATCTCGGCGCCGACCACGTACGGCGAGGTGCTGTTCCTCGAACAGCACGGCCCCGACACCTACGTCGGCGTCAGCCCCGAGTACATGTGGGGCCGGATCTATGGCGGGCAGGTCATCGCGCAGGGCTTGTGGGCAGCGTTCCAGACCGTCGACGAGGCGTTCGTGCCCCACTCCGTGCACGCCTACTTCATCCGTGGGGGCACGCTGGACGAGCCGGTCCGCTACGAGGTGGACCGCCTTCGCAACGGCCGCTCGTTCTGCACCCGGGCAGTCGTGGCCCGCCAGAGCGGCGGCGCCATCTTGAACCTGTCGTGCTCGTTCCATGTGGCCGAGCAGGACGCCGAAGTGCAGACAGCACGCATCCCGCTCGCCCCCGACCCGCAGGATTGCCGCAACATCGACGAAGAGCGTTGGCCGTGGATCATGGAGCGTCGCCCGCTGCCGAGCCATCCAGGTGCCGGCCAGTCGATGGGCTGGGTGCGCATCGTCGACCCCATCGGCGACGACCCGCGGCTGCACATCTGCGGGCTGGCGTTCACCTCCGATGCCATCCAGTTCAACGCCGCTCGCTCACTGCACCCGCTGCAGGTGTCCCGCGAGCAGTACCAGGAGACGTTCATGGGCGCGTCACTGGATCACGCAATGTGGTTTCACCGCCCGATGCGCGCGGACGAGTGGCACCTGTACCAGTTCGACTGTCACGGTCTCACGAGCGCTCGCGGCATGACGGTGGGCAACCTGTTCGCTCCCGACGGCAGCCACGTCGCGACGATCGCCCAGGAAGTACTGCTGCGCGAGCGCCGACCTCAGAGATAGAGACTGCGACTGCCGCTAGGCGCAGCAGGCGTCGTCAGCGTGACTCTCGCGCTCGACGCCGTCGCCGCGTCGCGACAGCACCACGTTGTTCATGACCTCGACGTCGCCCTGCTTCACGTACCACTCCCAGTCGATGCCGTGCGGATCGGTGGCCCAGGTCTCAACCTTCTCGGCGTAGCAGCACATGGTCTCGTCGATGGTGGACGTGGTGAGGCCGGCCTCGACCATGCGGGCATGGGCCTGCTCCACCTCGCTGGCGGAGGTGGTCTCGACCCCGAGGTGGTTGATGGTGCCCCCGTT
>JAJEIW010000027.1 GCA_022828045.1 Acidimicrobiia bacterium
CTGCGGTGCGCTTTGGCCCCCCGGCCCCCCCCGCCCCCCCCGCCGCCGGCGAGCGGTTGATTCCGGAGAGGAGGTGGCTGTCATCTCACGCAACGGCAGCGCGCCGGGCCCTGATGAGGTCTGTCGCTGTCTCCGCCGCGACGGCAGCGTCGCGGCAATAGGCGTCGGCACCAACGGCCTCGCCGAATTCCTGGTTCAGCGGCGCGCCTCCCACGATGACGAGGTAGTCCTCTCGCAGGCCTTGTTCGATGAGCGTGTCGATGACCACCTTCATGTAGGGCATCGTCGTGGTCAGCAACGCTGACATTCCCAAGATGTCAGGGTGGTGGGCGCCGAGCGCTTCGAGGAACTCGTCCACGTCGGTGTTGATGCCCAAGTCCACGACCTCGAAGCCGGCGCCCTCCAGCATCATTCCGACCAGGTTCTTGCCGATGTCGTGGATGTCGCCCTTGACGGTGCCGATGACGATCTTGCCGATGGGCTCGGCGCCGGTCTCTGCCAGCAGCGGTCTCAGCACCTCCATCCCGGCCTTCATCGCATTCGCGGCGAGCAGGACCTCGGGCACAAACAGGATCCCATCGCGGAAGTCGATTCCGACGATCCGCATCGCTTCGACCAGCGCTTCATTGAGGACCTTGTCGGCACCCCAGCCGCGCCCGAGCAGCAGCTCGGTGCCCTCGACGATTTCGGGTCCGAGCCCGTCGTAGAGATCGTCATGCATCTGGGCGATCAGATCGTCGTCGTCGAGCGCAGACAGGTCGATTTCTTCTTCGACTTCGTCGGTCTCGACGGCTGCCGCGTCGGCCATGCCCTGCCCCCTCGCCATCGTCATGACGTGTACCGGGCACCCCGGCCCGGTCGCCTGTCGCAGATCCGCCCTTGGCATCCTGCGACGGGAGGCTTCTGCCTACCCTTGTTCCACATAGTGGAACTGTGCCGCAGAACGGTACGGCAGTACGGTACCACGAAGGTCGCTCCGACAGCGACATGCGACGCCGTGCTCTGGACCGATTTCGGAGAAGTCGGACGAGTGCAGCAGCGATGTGCGTCGAGGCCGCTCAGCTGCGTTGCGCAGCGATCTTCCCTGCGATCGCCGCCGCGGCTTCCTCCACAGTCAGCAGGACTGTCTCACCAGTTGCGCGCTCAGTCAGCTCAACATTGCCCTGCGCCAGGCTGCGTGCCCCGACCGTGATGCGAAACGGGATGCCCACCAGCTCGGTGTCGGCCAGCTTCACCCCGGGGCGCAGCTCACGGTCGTCGCAAAGGCAATCGACGCCCAAGTCGGACAGTTCCTGGTACAGCACCTCGCCGGCGCGGGACTGCGACTCGTCAGCAAGATCGAGAATCGCCACGACTGCCTCGAACGGCGCAACAGAGATGGGCCAGCACAGGCCCTTTTCGTCGTGGTGGGTCTCGGCCACGGCGGCCATGGCACGGCCGATGCCGATGCCGTAGCTGCCCATGATCGGTGTGCGGGCCTCGCCATCGGCGTCCAGCACCGACACGCCCATCGCCTCGGAGTATTTCCGGCCGAGCTTGAAGATGTGCCCTGCCTCGATGCATCTCACGATCCCGAGCGGCTGGCCGCACACGATGCAGGGCTCGCCGGCACCTACCTCACGCAGGTCCATCCAACGGGGATTGCTGATATCTCGTTCGATGTCGACGCCGCGAAGGTGCCAGTCGTCTTCGTTGGCGCCGGTGGTCATGCAGCGTCGCCCGCGCAACGCCTCGTCGGCGAAGATCGGCAAATCGCTCACGCCGACTGCGCCGAGACTGCCGGGGTCGGCGCCGAGTCGCGCCGTGATCTCGGCGGCAGTCGCCGGCCGTATCTCGGCGGCGCCGCTGCCGTCAGCCAGCTTCTGGAGATTGAGCTGATGATCGCCGCGCAGAATCGCGAGCGAGAGCTCGCCGTCCAGCACCATCACCATCGTCTTGATCTGCCGGTCCGCCGCAGCGCCGCCGTCGAAGTCGGCCAGCTGGTCGATCGTGCGAACCCCGGGCGTGGGAAACTGCTCGGGAGCGGGCAGCGACGGCGGGTCGTCGATCGGTGGCACTGATGCGCGGGCCCGTTCGACGTTGGCCCGGTAGCCGCAGGCATCACAGCGCGCCACATCGTCCTCGCCGACCGGCGACGCCACCATGAACTCGACGCTCGCGTCGCCGCCCATCGCGCCCGATGAGGCCTGCACGTCCATCACCTCGAGATCCAGACGCTCGAATATCCGCAGGTAGGCCTCCCAGTGGGCGTCGAACGCAGCATCGAGACCCGCTTCGTCGAGATCGAAGCTGTAGGAGTCCTTCATCATGAACTCCCGCACTCGCAGCAGCCCGCTGCGCGGGCGCGGTTCATCGCGGAATTTGGTCTGGATCTGGTTCCAGATCTGCGGCAGATCGCGGTACGAGCTCATCTCCGCAGCAAGCGCCGCGAATACCTCTTCGTGGGTCATGCCCAGCACGACATCGGCATCGTTGCGGTCCTGCAGGCGGAACATCTCTGCGCCGACCAAGTCCCACCGGCCGCTGCGCCGCCACAGATCCGCCGGGTGCATGGCGGGCAGCAGGAACTCCTGGGCACCGATGGCGTCCATCTCGGAGCGCACGATGTCGGCCACCTTGTTGTGGACCCGCAGGCCGAGCGGCAGGAGGCTGTAGTGGCCCGAATGCAGCTGCCGGATGAAGCCGGCTCGCACCAGCAGACGGTGGCTCGCAGCCTCGGCCTCAGCTGGCGCGTCGCGCAGCGTCGGGATGAACGAATCGGACCATCGCACCCGACAGAGGCTATGTGCAGGCGCTGACGGGTCCGCTGCCGGGGGATGCCCGATTCTGCGGACGTTGCGATGCGAGGCCCGTCCGGTACCCTCACGGGACGTAGCCGGAGGCAGCACATCGGTAGTGCCGTCTCGGCTCGCCCTCCGAAGCCTCACGAACGAGGCCTCGGACCGGCAGCGGCACTTCTGCCCGCAGCGGGTCCTGTGTCGAAGATTCGGATCGAGCGCACTGCGCGGTCCGGACCGACGATGCGGTTCACCTGCTGATGCCTTCCAATGACCCAATGAGCGACGAAGACGCACGGACACGGGTTCCGAACCATGGCGCACCAGCGCCGTCCGTAGCCGCGCCCACGCACAGCGGTGCCTCGGGCGGCGGTCTGGCCGTGGCCGAACGATCCATCTCCGGCAACGGAGAGACCGCTTCAGCGCTCGCAGCCAAGAGCTGGAACGAGATCGCTCGGCTCGTGTGGGCCGAAGCCCTCGGCAGTGCGGGTTCGATTGACATCGAGACGCTCCGAACCGATCCCCAGCGCTGGGAGCGAGTGCTGCTCGACCTGCTGGAGGAGACCGAGGCGTCCCTGTCCTCAGTACGCCGGCTGCCGCGGCCGATTCGCCGTCAGGTGGTCCGGGATTTCGAAACCGACTTCAACGAGCTCGCCGCTGCCTACGAACGCCTGACCGGGATCGACGCCACCGTTTCGCCGGTCGATGCCGATGACCCGAGCGCCGCTGGCGACGGTGACGACGCCGCAGCGGGACCTGCACCCGAACCGCCCGCTCTGCAGCTGTCGTGGCAACCGGGACGGATCGTGGCGTGGGCTGCAGGGGCAGGCACCGAGCCCGAGCCCACCGAACGCGTCATGGATCGGCTCGTCGCCACCGGCGCACCCGAGAGCGTGTGGCGTCCGAACCCGAATGTCAAGCTGCCTGCCGGCGGCTCCGCCGAAGCCCTCGTGGCCGACATCGACGACGTGCTGGGCTGGCTGGTCGGCCTCGACGGAACCCTCGCCACACCCAATTCAGCGGCTGGCACACTCAGCGACTCTCACAACGGGGCGGCGGCCACGAACGGGCTCGGCAATGGCATTGACGAGTCGCTGCACGGCAATACCCAGATCGATATGGCCGCCGGTGAGGGCGACGACCGGCTGATCGGCGCCAGTGCGATGTGGCTGCGATCAGCGGCCCGCACCGCTGTCGAGCTGGTGGCCGACGGGCGCACGGTGCCTCGTCTGCAGCGCGCCCGCAAGCGCCGCAACCGCAAGCGCCCTGACACCGCCGAATTCTCGGTCCAATGGCAACCGGCATCGATGCCGGCCCAACGCTTGGCTGCGCTCATCGACAGCCTGCCGGGTGCCGTCACGGCCCCAGAACCGAAGGCCGAGCCGCGCACGGTGACCCAGTCGGTGCTTGTCGGCATGGTCGACGCGATCATGACCAGCGCCGCGAAGCGTCTCGACGTGCCGGCTGCTTCTCCCGAGCCACGCAGCAAGGCGGAGATGGCCGAAGCATTCCTGGCTTATCTGAACGGCACCCGGTTCGTCGGGTCAGCGACGCACGGCTCGGATCTCGCCCGGCGCATCGAGATGTGGTCGCGGCCGGTGACCACGGCTGCCCAGCAATCGCTGGTGGTGCGACTCGGCGAGCCAGACGATGCGGGAGCGTGGCATCTCGAGGTTCTGGCGCAGAGCCCCGAAGGCGCCTCCGAGCCCGTCGAAGTGGCGATGGTGAGCGGGGTCAGCGCGCACCGGACGGAAGTGAGAGATCAGCTCACCCGGCTGGAGCGGCTGCTGCCGGTGCTGATGCGCCCGGGCGGCAAGCGGCGCGGTGAGGTCATCCTCAGCCAGGACGAGGCCTGGGAGCTGATGTCGGTGACCGGTCCCGCTCTGCAGTCGGCAGGATTCGCGGTGGAAGTCCCGGATCTCTCACGCGAGCGTCCTGCGCCGTCGTTGCGGCTTACCGCCACAGAGGAGGGCGACAGCGCGCTGGGCGCCCAGCAGCTCACCGCAGTCAGTTGGACCGCAGTCTTCGGCGACGTCGAGCTCACCGCAGACGAGATTCACGAGCTGGCTTCTCAAGCCCGCCCGCTGGTGCAGGACCGGGGCAAGTGGATCGCGCTGGACCATGCCGACCTCGCGGAGGCAGCAGCGGCACTCGCCGATCGTGCAGGTATCACATCGCTCACCGGCTCCCAGATGCTGCGTCAAGTGCTGGGCCTCGAAGGACCGTCAGTCCGCGGTGGCGTCACCATTTCGGGCAGCGGCTGGGCGGCGGACCTGCTGCGAGCTGCTGCGGAGATTCCCTCTGCACCCTCGCGCAGGCCCGACGGTTTCGTCGGCGAGCTGCGCACCTACCAGGCCGAGGCAGTGGCGTGGCTGGAGTTCTTGGACGGCGCTGGGCTGGGCGGATGCCTGGCACTTGACATGGGCCTCGGCAAGACGCCGACGATCCTGGCGCAGGTTGCGGTTGATCGGCGAGATGCGCCTGCACTGGTCATCGCTCCGCCCGCAGTCGTCGGCAATTGGGCAGCCGAAGCAGCTCGCTTCACGCCCGGCGTGCGAGCGATCGTCCATCACGGACCATCCCGGCGCGATCCTGACGAGCTGGTGAGCGCACTGCGTGACACCACCGGTTCAAACGGAAACACCCGGATCGACATGGTGATCACCACCTACGGCACCGCTGTACGCGACATCGAGGCGCTGGAGGAGATCACCTGGGACCGCATCGTCGTCGACGAGGCCCAAGTCATCAAGAACCACACGAGCGAGACGGCGAAACAGCTCAGGCGATTGACAGCGCGCAGCCGCCTGGCGCTCACGGGCACTCCGATCGAGAACGGCCTGGGCGACCTCTGGGCGATTATGGACTTCTGCAATCCTGACCTTGTCGGCGCGCGGGCACCGTTCATCGCCCAGCTGCAGCGGCCCGGTGATGCCCGAGGCGCGGCCGAGTCGGCCCTGCACGCCCTCAATGGTGTGCTCGTGTTCCGCCGGACCAAAGCAGAACCCCAGATCGCTGCCGAGCTGCCTGACCGGATCGACGAGATGGCCCATTGCGCCATGACACCCGAACAGGTCGGCCTGTACCAGGCCGTGCTGGACCAGTTGATCGTCGACACCGCGGAGAGCGAGCAGGCGGGGGAGCGGCGCAAGGGAGCAGTGCTGGCCGCCATCACTGCCCTCAAGCAGATCTGCAACCATCCGCTCAACTACCGGCCCGACGACATCGACGATCGCATCGAGGGGCGCAGCGGCAAGCTGGACCGGCTCAACCAGATCCTCGAAGCGGTATTCGCTGCGGGGGAGCGGGCGCTGATCTTCACCCACTTCGCCACCTGGGGAGAACGATTGGCCGGGTACCTCTCGAAGCAAACCGGATTGCACATCGACTGCTATCACGGCGGATTGGGACGCTCTGCGCGCGACCGCATGGTGCGGCGCTTCCAGACCGAAGACGGTCCCGGGGCGATGGTGCTGTCGCTCAAGGCGGGCGGCACCGGCTTGAACCTGACCGCTGCCAGCCACGTCGTGCTGTACGACCGCTGGTGGAACCCTGCAGTCGAGGATCAGGCGCGTGACCGGGCGTGGCGCATCGGGCAGACCCGCACCGTCATCTGCCATCGCCTGGTGTGCCCCGGCACGGTCGACGAGCGCGTGGAGGAAGTGGTTGCGGGCAAACGACGGATCGCCGACATGGTGCTGCCCAAGTCGAGCTCCATTGGAGACCTCGACGCCGAGCAGCTCCGCCATGCGCTGGGCATCAATCTCGATGCGCTCTTGGCCGACGACTTCGACGGCCTCGATGCCGACAGTCCTGAGATGGGCGAGCTGGTGGCTGCCGGCGTCGCAGGGGCAGGTGGATCATGAGCTCCCGCCGGCGCCGCAAGACCTCACGCACTCGCCGCCTGGGCGGCAACGAAGCGCAGCAGCGGCAAGCCGCAGAGGCCAGCAGCAAGTTCTGGCATGGCGGTATCTCGGATCCCGCAGCGGGGGAGCAGACTCCTCAGCGTGCAGATGCCGAGAGCGGTGAACCGACTGCGGATGCCGTGGTGGCATCGGCAGACATCGAGCTGTCCGCTGAGACTCCTCGCATCTCGGTGACCCCCGACGCGACCTCGACGGTGCGTTCGCTCGGCAAACCGCCGCTCGTCGGGCGGGAGATGGTTGCGGAGCACTACTTCGAAGCCGTATACCAGCGCGCTGTTGCGATGGCAGGCGCGCTCGCCGCCGCCGGAGACCTGCTCGACGACTCCGACGAGACGTTCACCTCGTCCTGAGCTGCGGCCGCTCGCCTTCTCAGCTCAGCTCGATGCCTTTTGCCCCGGTGCCGATGACGCCGACCCGCCGCCCGCGAGACGAGGCGGGCACCGGTCAGTCCGCTGCTGCCGGCTCGAAGCCGACTTCCTTGCCGCGGTTGATGCTCACCCAGTCGCGTGCCTCGAGGTACGGCCTGAAGGTGTCGAAGATCTTCTTCTCGTCGCGCGGCATGTGCTGGATCTCGTACAGGTGCGGGAACTCCAGCCAGCCC
>JAJEIW010000054.1 GCA_022828045.1 Acidimicrobiia bacterium
CTGCGGTCGATAGCGAACAACGCCGAGATCGACGTCATCTACGAACAGCGTCAACCGGTCGTCGAGACGGCGCTCGCCGATCTCAACTCGACGCTTCGTGCAGACCCGCCAGAGCCATTTGATGTCTCGGTCGGAGGCCGCGAGGGCGAACGGATCGACTTCACCCAGCCACTCGAAGCGACCGTGCCGTTGCCGTCCGGCGAGGAGGCACCTGCGAGTGGTCTGCTGGAATGGGAAGTGCCACGCGAGCGGCCCGCCGACTGGCCGACTGATGCAGATGAGCCCCATGAGCGGTTTTGGCAGGCCCGTCTCGACCGGCAGCAGGCAATCGCCGAGTCGATAGCCGCCAAGGCCGACTTCGAACCCCTCTACGACAAGCCGTACGAGGACAGTTCCAAGGTGCGCGTCGCCGGGCCGTTCACGGTCGAGAGCATCTCGCCGCATCGCTACCTAGGCCTCGACGCCGATGACCAGATGATCGACCCTGCAGCCGACGCGCGACGCAATTGTGAATCACCACAGGATTTCGCGACGCTCATCCTCGACAACCTGCGAACATCGGGCGTCCAACAGGCGCGTCGCGGAGACCGCATCTCGTTTACATCGTTGGCACCGTGGCCAGGGTCCTACATCTGCGCCGAGGCTGCCTACGACGAACCGGGGCGCACTGCCGCAGACGGCGACGGTGGCATCGCGCAAGCCGAGTCAACCTTGGACTCTGACACCGCATCTGCCGCGGGGGGGGGGGTCGGAGCAATCCGACGGCGCGAGCTATTCGACACGACGAGCAGCGATCTTCGTCGGACCCGAGTTCGGCACGGTCACCCGCCCCGACCTCGTCGCTGCCGCCCGAGAGGCCGCCGAGGCAGGCTTCGACGTGCTCATTACCTGTGCCTTCAACTACGACGCGCACGCGTCGGAGTTCACCAAGTCAGGTCGGCTGCAAGTGCTGCAGGCCAGGATGAACGCCGACCTGCACATGGCGAGCGAGCTCAAGAGCACCGGCAGCGGCAACCTGTTCGTGATCTTCGGCGAACCCGACATCGAGCTGCTGACGGCGCATCCCACCAGCGACGGTGCCGAGCAGTTCTGCGTGAAGCTGCGAGGGATCGACGTGTTCGACCCCACCACCGGCGACATCCGCAGTGACGAGCCCGATTCCATCGCCTGCTGGTTCGTCGACACCAACTACGACCACGAGAGCTTCTTCGTGCGCCACGCCTACTTCCTCGGCGCCAACGACCCCTACAAGTCCCTCAAGACCACCCTCAAGGCCGAAATCGACGAAGACGCCTGGGCCTCCCTCCACAGCGACCTCTCGCGTCCCTTCCCCGCACCGGAGACCGGCCACATTGCCGTGAAGGTCATCAACCACCTAGGCGACGAAGTCATGAAGGTCTTCCGCGTCCCTGCCTCTGCCAACCAAGCCTCCAGCAATACGGACCAGACTTCGTAAATTGCCATATTGGCGACGAGAATCCATGCAGTTCCGGGTATGCAGCGGGAACCGCCAAACGCGCAACCCAAACCGAGTCGAGGCCGCCCATGTTCGCTGGCATCCGAGGCCAATCGAGTTCTGGTTCGAAATCGCTTGCCGCGGCACTCGCTGCATCACTGCGGGTCACACCGAGGGGCAGCCAGATGAATAGGTGAACTTCGTGTGCGCCATCCTCGATAGCACGCCGAGCAGATGCATATTGTTGGCCGATGTGCTCCTCAGCGGTCGCGACAATGTCACTGCTTCCGGGCCAAGTTGCACGTTCAGTTCTTCGCAGATATATGGTTCCAGGTTCCCGCCAGCTCGCCGGATAGGCATGAGTGACTCCGAGTGATTGGAGCTGAGAGGCGACTTCGCCACCTTGCGGGGCGATTTGATCTCGCGCGCTACTCATATACCGAACGCGGTCGTGCAGATTCTCGGTCTCGACGCGTTCAAGAAGGCCCGGCAGCTGAGGCACGGTTTCTTTCAACAGGGGCGGGCTGACTTCGCCGTCGTTCGTGTTGTCATCCGGGACACCGATGTTGACTTCCCAGCCAGTGTTGAGTGACGGTGCCGATATTGGGTTGATCTTCCGCAGTTCAGCTTTGAACGCCGCTCGCTCCGGTGACGTGTGGGACTTGACTTCGACCGCGAATCGCCGCTCATCATCGAACAAGAGATCCAAGTCATGCATGCCTGACGGACCGCCGGGGATGTCTCGCGCGAGCCAGCGCCGCGCTCCCAGCAACGTCTTCAGCAGTTCCCCAGCCCAGCGCTCCTCGGTGCTCTTGGCGGCACGATCCTCCACTTCCCGCGAGGCCGCCTCGGTTGCCGCCTTGAGCGCTTCGAAATCAACCACGGGTCGCAAACTACCGAGGACCGCCACGGTCTCCAGAAAATCGGGGTGGTGGTGTGACAGCCCTGCGCGAGGATGCCGACGCGGAGGGAGGGCTGATGACGGCTGAGGTTGTGATTCTGAATCGTGAGGCGGTGGCGATTGCCGCGGACAGCGCTGCGACGGTCGTGGGCCGGGGTCCCAAGGTCTACAACTCCGCGAACAAGCTGTTCGCGCTGTCGGCGGTGGAGCCGGTGGCGGTGATGATCTACGGTGCGGGGGCATTCGGGCCGATCCCGTGGGAAACCGTGGTGAAGGAGTACCGCAGGGCGCGCGGCGCGCGGGCCTTCGCGACGGTGGCTGAGCACGCCGCCGATTTCATCGACCATCTCTCGGGCCTGACCCAGCATGTGTCGAGGAATGAGCAGCTTGAGCGCGTGGCGATGACGGCGCGCTGGGAACTCGACACGGTCCGTGGGGCGGTCGAGCAAGCGATGCTCGCCGCATCCGCTGACGGTGCAGTTCTGGACGACACCGCAGTCACCGAGTTCATCCTCGGCGCGCTTGACACGACGATCGAGCAGCTCGCACGCAGCAAACCTGTCGAAGGGTTCAGCCCAGCGATCGTCGAGCGCGAAATCGGCAATGCGGTGCCGGACTGGTCCGACTTCGTGGCGAGCGTCTTTCGGGGCTTGCCGGTGGACGACCGCGTGGTGCGCCGTTCGCGGGTGCTGGTGGTTGCGTCGCTGCAGCTCGCCGACCGATCGCCCGGGTGCGGCGGAGTGGTGATCGCCGGGTTCGGCCAGTCTGAGCTCTTTCCCGCGGTCTCGAGCTACTTGCTCGACGGAGTGCTGGTGAACCAGGTGCGCGTACGCCTCGGCGGGCACGTCAACATCGACCACAGCCAAACTGCGGCCATCCTTCCGTTCGCGCAAGAGGACATGGCAGTCACCTTCATGGACGGCGTGGATCCTGGCTTCCGCCGCGCGCTCGACGGATTCGTTCTCGAGGCGTTCGCGCTTCTGGCGGAGTACTTCAGCGGCATCGTGCAGGATGCGCTCTCGATGACGGAAATCGAACGCCTGCGCGACGCCGTGCAGCGGGCCAGCGCTGCTGTCGCGGGCCTCTTCGGGGGCCGGCTCGATCAGTTCTTGGAGAACAACAATTCAGGCCCGATCATGTCAGTGGTGGAGGTGCTGCCCAAGGGCGAGCTTGCTGAGATGGCCGAGGTGCTCGTCAACCTCACCTCGTTCAAGCGCAGGGTGACGCCGGGCGTAGAGACCGTCGGTGGGCCGGTAGATGTCGCGCTGATCTCAAAGGGAGATGGCCTAGTGTGGATCAAGCGCAAGCACTACTTCGATCCTGACCTGAACCATCGCTACTTCGAACGAGATCGGCTGCTCCACGGAGCCGCTCTAATTGGAGGAAAGCTATGACCAAGCCGAAGACGCAAGCAGACATGCTGATCGAGGAGCTTCGACGCTCTCGGGCTATCCGCCTTCGGCCGGGTGAGCCCCAGCCTGAGGATCCGTTCGAGTTCGGGCGCCGGGTCGCTCGGGAGATCTTCGACGAGCATGTGCAGCCCGGCGAACCTGTGATCCAGAGAACGCAGGGCGATTGAGTTCTCAACCGATCTCGGCAACGTTCAGCCTGCATCAGTGTGTCTCACGCGTGATACGTTCAGGCGATGAACGAGGTGACCATTCGGCAGCTTCGCAACCACGGCGGCGATGTCGTGGATCGGGTGCAGGGGGGCGAACGGCTCACGGTGACACGGTCTGGTCGTCCGGTGGCAGAGCTGCGGCCGTTGCCTCGTCGGGCGCTTGATGCGTCGACGTTGCTTGAGCGCTGGCGGCGCCTGCCGTTGGTCGATCCTGAGCGGCTTCGCTCCGACATCGACGGCGTGTTGGGCCCGAGCTTGTGAGCGCCTTGCATCGGCGCGGCGTGCTCGATATGAACACGGTCATCGGGTTGCCGCGGATCGTAGATGTCGACGCGCTGCCTGCGAAACCGGCCATTACCGCCATCACGCTGGCCGTGCTTGCCACTCAGTCCGCTCGCGGCCTCTGACGAGACCGAGCGTAGCCGTCGTCAGGCCCATCTGCAGCAAGCCGACGGCGCAGCGCCTCTCGGCTCTGCTCAGAAGTCAGGCTCGAAGTAGTCAATACGAATCTGACCGTCGTGCACAGGCCGAAGCCAGCGATCCGCCGCTGCAATGTCATCTGCGATGCCGACCGCATCCTGCGCCGTGATGATGTCCTGCTCGACGGCGCTGCGGAGGATCTCCACTGTGTCGATCACCCTTGACGGCCCGAGTCCCGGACGGCGGCTCGCGAACTGGTAGGCCGCGTTGTCGTCGGTCGCGAG
>JAJEIW010000225.1 GCA_022828045.1 Acidimicrobiia bacterium
GCCGAAGGGCCGACCGCCTACCTCGTCCTGGATCCAGCCCATGTCGATGTCGAGCTGTTCGGGCGTGTGACCGGCTGCGCCGAGCACGCCGAAGCCGCCCGCCTTGGTCACCGCCGCCACCACGTCCCGGCAATGGGTGAATGCGACGATCGGAACGTCGCAGCCCAGCATCTCGCACACAGGTGTCTTCATGCCCCGAAACTACCGGCGCGCAGCGTCCCCCGCAGCGCCGCCGACGCTAGGCGAGCATCAGGCGTTCGCCCTTGGGCTCGGGCACCGGGTCTCCGAATTCGCATGCCGTGTCGATCCACAAGCTCATTGCCGTCTCGGCATTGTTCAAGGCATCCATCTTTGTGGCACCGTGCGCGACACAGCCTGGAAGCTCGGGCACCTCGGCGATGAACGCCTCGTCCGAGTTGCTCCAGTAGATGATGACTTCGTACTTGTGCATGCCGTTGCTCACAGCTCGTCCGCTCAAGATTCTCTGACGCATCTTGCGACTCGTAGTCACCGGTGGACTGTAGGCCAGGTGTCAACCGCCCACGAAACCGAATTCAGCGGCGTGTTTGCTGGGCTGTGATGGCAGGATGCGCAGGTGAATACATCGGGGAGCAACTCGGGCAGCATCAGCGCAGTCGGGCACAGCTACGTGGACGCCGCCACAGGAACGCGACTGGACGCTTGGTTTCCGGCAGGGGCGACGGAGGACTCGCCGCCAGCCCGGTCGTGCCTCGCGGTGGAGCTTGGCGTGAATGCGGACGAGACGATCACCGTCACCATTGACGACCTTGAGGCACCGCCCGTCGACCTGGGTGATGCGTACCTGCGGCTGCACCTGCTGAGCCGTCGTGAGATCCGACCGCACGACGCCAACCTCGACGGCATGTTCGGCCTGATGACCAACTGCGCGTGGACCAGTGCAGGACCGGTGCTGCCCGAGCGGGTCGACGATCTGCGCACTGCAACCGCCGCGCTCGGCCACCCCGTGAGCGTGACGGCGGTGGACAAGATCCCTCGCATGGTCGACTACGTGATCCCCCAGGGCGTCCGCATCGGCGATGCCGACCGAGTGCGACTCGGCGCCCACCTGGCAGACGGCACCACGGTCATGCACGAAGGCTTCGTCAACTTCAACGCCGGCACGCTCGGCCCTGCCATGGTCGAGGGCCGCATCTCTGCGGGCGTGGTGATCGGGGCGCATTCCGACCTTGGCGGCAGCGCTTCCACTATGGGGATGCTGTCGGGCGGCGGCAGGGAGCGAGTGTCGATCGGCGAGCACTGCCTGCTGGGCGCCAACTCGGGCATCGGCATCGCCCTCGGCGACAACTGCACAGTTGAAGCAGGGCTGTATGTCACCGCGGGGAGCCGGATCACCCTGCCCGACGGCTCGGTCGTGAAGGGCCGCGACATCTCCGGGAGCTCAGGGATGCTGCTCATCCGCAACAGCGTCACCGGCGCCATCGAGATGCGAGTTGCCGACCCGAGCCGCTGGGAAGGCATCAACCCCGAACTCCACAAGAACTGACGCCGCGTCGTGCCGCCTGCGCCCCACCAGTCAAGCTAGGTGACACTGGCGAGGACAGTCACTAGGACAAAACTAGGTACAGATAGTTGATTGTGCCTGATTAAACTGCGCTGATGAACGTTCGTTATCAGGCAGCATCGTGGTGACCGGCAGCGACGAAACCCGCGAATTCACCGACATCCATCCGTGGATCGACTTCGATGCGAGTGTCGCGAACCGCTTGGATGCCCAATCGTGGATGAGGATCGGCGAGGCCTACGCACGGTGTGCCGAACTCTCGGGAACGCCTCTCGCTCCCGCTATGGCAGATGCGCTGCACCAGCATGCTCTTATTCGGGGCACCCAGGCCACCGTGGCCATCGAGGGCAACACGCTGACCGTCGAGCAGGTAGCGAGCATCTACGCCGGAGAGTTCTCCGCACCCCAGTCCCGCGCCTATCAGGAGCGTGAGGTCCGCAACGTCCTCGAAGCGTTCGAACGTCTCGACGGCATGGTGACGGAAGATGGCGACCTCCACCTGAGCGCCGAGTTGATCTGCGAGATGAACCGATGGGTGCTCGACGGCGTCGATCCTGACGCCGCATCGGCACCGGGCACCATCCGCACACATTCAGTTGTCGTCGGCCCCTATGTCGGCCCTCCAGCACGTGACTGCTGGCACCTGCTCGAACGGCTGGCCGAGTGGCTCGACGGCGACGACTTCCGACGCACCAGCGGCGAGAGTGACGAGAACCGCGACGCGTTCGCGCGAACGGTGCTAAGCGCCTTGCTCGCGCATCTCTACATCGCCTGGATCCACCCCTTCGCCGACGGCAATGGTCGTACGGCACGGCTGCTCGAGTACGTGATCCTCGCCAGATCGGGCATGGTCCCGCTCGCGGCGGCAAATCTGATGGCCAACCACTTCAACCTCACGCGTGACCGGTACTACGCACGGCTCGCCGCAGCCAGCCGCGAACGCGATGTCCTGGGATTCTTGGCCTACGGCATCGAAGGGCTCGTCGACGGACTCGTCGAGCACTCGGCAGCCGTGAGAGCGCAACACCTGGGTCTTGCATGGCAGAGCTACGTCGCCGAAACCATGGCACGTTTCCCGACGAGTCCTGCGTCGGAGCGCCAGCGCGCGCTGGTGATGGCGCTGGCACCAGGAGAGAAGGTCCCGCGATCAGATATCGCTGGTCTGACGCCGCAGCTGGCGCAGCTGTACGCACGCACGGGACCCCGCACGCTGGCTCGCGACCTCAACCGACTCGAAGATGCAGGACTCATCGACGTCTCAACCGAAGGCATCCGCGCTCGCGTTGATCTGATGTCAGCGTTCCTGCTGCCTACCTCAACCTGAGCGACGAACCCAATCTGAGTCAGACCACCTGCGATCTCCCGATCGGCAACGATCCAAGCTCGGAAGCGCCAGCGGCGGGAGCGGTATCGTCGAATGCGCCGCAGGGACATCAAGGGGACGGCCATGGCCTACGTCGAGGACAGGATCATTCACGACGCGGATGCGCACACCATGGAGCCGCCGGAGTGGCTGGAGCCCTTCGCTTCCGCCGAGGTGGCGCGGTACGCGCTCGATCACTTCTCCATCGGCGACAACGACAAGGTGTTCGCGGAC
>JAJEIW010000305.1 GCA_022828045.1 Acidimicrobiia bacterium
GTCGAAAGTGGGCCGGCTCTCGCGCCGGAGACGCTGACAACCCAGCAGCGATTGGAGTATCAGGCCGCGACGCGCGACTTCGTGCTGCCCGCCTTCATGATCAAGGACGTGGCCGGCTGGCGTCTGGTCCACTACGAGGCGGACATCCTCTCTCGGCTGCCTTGGGAAGAGATCGACATCTCGCCGTTGGACGAACTTGTACTGGACGAAGGCCGAGTGGAAGTCGGTCACCTGCGAACGGGCTTGGCCGGGGAGGCGTATGTGCCGGCGCTGGAAGTTGGCGCGAGTGCCCACGACGGGCGAGACGGCGATGCTCTAGAAACGGACTCCGGCACGGTTGGCGATCCGGTGGATTACTTCTTCGCAGCCAGCCACCTCTTGGACATGATTCCCAACCCCTGGCGAGGACGCGAGCTGGCTCGCCGCGCCTTCGAGCGCCTTCTGGAGCGTTATCCCACAAAGTTGGTCGCTGCCAACCACACCTTCGTGCTCGAGGAACTGCGCAAGCGAGTCGAGATGGAGCGAGACCGTCTGTCACGCAAGGTGTTCAGCAGCCTGCTGGCGTCGGGCGAGATGCGCTTCATCGTCGTCGCGGACGACCTCGACTTCCGTCGCCTCCCGACTGAGATTGAGGCACCCACGACGAGAAGGGCGAACCGCAACGACGGTGCCCCCTACCAGCGCAACCTCTTCGACATCACCACCGAGGACGACCTCAACACCCTCGAGAACAGTGTCGCGACCTATCTCGACCAACAAGCACGGCTCTTCTTCTGGTATCGGAACCGTGCCCGCAAGTACTACTACGTGCAGGGCTGGAAGCCGCGCCGGATCTACGCCGATTTCATCGTGACACTGCGTAGCGACGAGCCGACATCTGACGACGACTATCACCAGGTCTTCGTGGTCGAGACCAAAGGCGTCCACCTCAAAGCGGCAGCAGATACCGAGTACAAGCGGTCCGTTTTCGACATCTGCAGCGAACACGCTCGCAAGGCGGACTGGGCTGAATTCGTGCCGACAATGCAGAACAGGCAGATGCGCTTCGAGGTGGTCGACGAAGACGAGTGGCAGGCACGGCTACAGCGGATGCTGTACGCAGACACCGCCTGAGGGTCCTCGACGATCCGAGCTGCGCTACGAGCCCCCGCCCATGCCCATTCGGGCGCTTCGTGTTTGCGCGTGGGGTAGGCCGGTGAGGGTTGCGACCCACCAGATACCGGCTCTTCGCGTTTCAGCGTGGAGTGAGCTCGTCGAGGAGGGCGCCAGTCGGCGGTCATGGCATCCGCGCTGGTGACGGCCCGCGCGATGATCGGGCGGGCATAGGTGCGCTCGTCGCCCATCACGCCGACGCTGCGGATATCGGCCAGCACGGCGAACCCCTGCCAGACCTCGCCGTCGAGACCGGCCACGGCGATCTCCTCACGCACGATCACGTCGGCAGCCCGCACCGTCTCGACCGCTTCGGGCGTGACCTCGCCGACAATGCGCACGCCTAGGCCCGGCACCAGAAACGGCTGGCGCTGATGGGGTATCCGCGCCGGAACAGGCAAATCCCCGGCCCGCATGCCACAAAGGGCATTAGCGAAACCGGGGATGTTGGAATCACTCTACGCTCAGCCGCCGTGGCGATCAACCCCAACGCAGAGAGAGCGCTCTCGACAAAGCGCTTCGACGCCTACCGCCAGCACGCCTCTACCGAGGATGCGGCATGGGCACTGTACCGGTGGAACATCGAAGTGTCAGCGGCGGTGCTCCTGATGGCACCCGACCTCGAAGTCACGCTCCGCAACACGATCCACATCCAAATGACGCAGCGCTTCGGACGCGAGGATTGGTGGGCAGCTCCCAATCTGCTGCTCGACGATGTCACGAGCGCAATGCTGATCGATGTCGTTCGCAAGTATCGGCAGAAGCTCGCGAAGGGCACCGTGAGCCCGAGCAGAGTCATCGCCGACACGACTCTCGGCGTCTGGGTGAATCTGCTCGGCCGTGGCCGCAACAGCGCACTCGGCAGAGCGGTTGACTACGAGGCAAGGCTCTGGCGACCCACTCTCCGCTTCGGCTTCTCGACTGGCACGCAGACACCCTCAGGGCGAGAACGGAGGCCAACTCGTTCCGAAGTGCATCGCCGCGCCCAAGTGTTCCAACGGCTTCGCAATCGTGCCGTCCATCACGAACCTCTCTTCAAGGGCATTGTCGTGCCAAGCACGAACAAACTCTTGCAGCTCGATGAAGTGTGGGAGCAGTGCATTGAACTTCTTGGGTGGATGTGCCCAGAACTCGCCACACTGCACCGTGATTCCGGTGACTTCGCGGCGGTCTTAGCGCGACGACCCGCTCCCTGAAGAGTGACTCGATCCGGCTAACCGGCTATTCCCACTCGATGGTGCCGGGCGGCTTGGAGGTGATGTCGTAGACGACCCGGTTGACGCCGGGCACTTCGTTGACGATCCGTGACGAGATCGACTCGAGCAGGTTGTGGGGCAGGCGGGCCCAGTCGGCAGTCATGGCGTCTTCGCTGGTGACGGCGCGCACGATGATCGGGCGGGCATAGGTGCGCTCGTCGCCCATCACGCCGACGCTGCGGATGTCGGCCAGCACGGCGAATCCCTGCCACACCTCGCCGTCGAGGCCAGCCTTGGCGATCTCATCACGCACGATGACGTCGGCCGCTCGCACTGTCTCGACAGCCTCGGGCGTGACTTCGCCCACGATCCGCACGCCCAGGCCCGGCCCGGGGAACGGCTGGCGCTGCACGATCTCGGGCGGCAATCCCAGCTCGGCGCCGACGGCCCGCACCTCGTCCTTGAACAGGTTCCGCAGCGGCTCCACCAGCTCGAAGGACATGTCTTCGGGCAGCCCGCCCACGTTGTGGTGGCTCTTGATCTTCGCCGCGGTCGGCGATCCCGACTCGATCACATCGGGGTACAGCGTGCCCTGCACCAGGAAGCGGGCGTCGGTGATGCCGCCCGCGGCGCGCTCGAAGATGCGCACGAACTTCTCGCCGATGATCTTGCGCTTGTCCTCGGGGTCAGTCACGCCGGCCAATGCCTCAAAGAACTCCTCGGCGGCGCGTTCATGGATCAGTTCGATCCCCTGGGTGCGCCGGAACGTGTCGGTGACCTGCTCGCCCTCGCCGGCACGCATGAGCCCGGTGTCCACGAACACGCAGGTGAGCTGGCTGCCGATGGCCCGCTGTGTCAGCGCGGCGGCCACGGCGCTGTCCACCCCGCCCGACAGCCCGCAGATGGCCCGTGCGCTGCCCACCTGCGCCCGGATGGCCTCGATGCTCTCGGTGATGACGTTGGCCATCGTCCACTCGGAGTTGATCCCGCAGATGCCGTGGAGGAATCGCTCGAGCTGGGCTTGGCCTCCCGGCGTGTGCGCGACTTCGGGGTGGTGCTGCACCCCGTAGAAACGGCGATGCGGGTCTTCGATGACAGCAGCAGGGCTGTCGGCGGTGGACGCCGTGACCGTGAAGCCGTCGGGCGGCTCGACCACGGCGTCGAAGTGCGACATCCACACGGGCTCGGCGGAGCCGACGCCGTCGCCGGAATCGCCGAGCAGTTCGGAGGGCACTCCGGCGTGCGTCATCGTGGTGCGGCCGTACTCGCCCCGGCCGCTGCGATCCACCTGCCCGCCCAGGTCGCGGGCCAGCAGCTGCGACCCGTAGCAAATGCCCAGGATCGGCACGCCGAGCTCGTACACGGCGGGGTCGATGCCCGGGGCGCCCTCGACGTGCACCGATGCCGGCCCGCCGCTGAAGATGATCGCCGCGGGCGAGCGCTCGGCCAACTCAGCGGCAGTGGCCGTGTGGTGAACGATCTCGGAATAGACCTGCGCCTCACGCACCCGCCGGGCGATCAGCTGCGCATACTGCGCGCCGAAGTCCACCACCAAGACCGTTGGGTGGGCGACCGGGGCGGCCGCCGGGGAGTGTGGGGGCATAAGTCCGGCGCCGCAGCCGCGCCACGTTGGGGAAAACAACGAGGGTACCGCTGGGTCCCAGCGGCATTGCGGGTTTTGGCATCCGGGTGCCGTCCGGCAACGACACAGGGCCGGCGCGAACGCCGGCCCTGCGCCTGTTTGGGAGGAGGTGGAGCGGGAGCTACATCATCCCGGGCATGCCGCCCATGCCGCCGCCCATGGCAGCAGCAGCCGCAGCGGCAGCGGCGGGGTCGGCTTCCTCGGGCTTGTCGGTCACCAGCGTCTCGGTGGTGAGCAGCAGTGCCGCGATCGACGCTGCGTTCTGCAGCGCCGCACGGGTGACCTTCGCCGGGTCGATGACGCCGGCTGACACCAGGTCCTCGAACTTGCCGGTGTCGGCATTGAAGCCCGTGTTGCCGTCGGCCTGCTCGATCTGCTGCACGATGACAGCACCCTCGTAGCCGGCGTTCTGCGCGATCTGGCGGCTGGGGCCTTCCAGCGCACGATGCACCATGCGAGCCCCGGTGGCCTCATCACCGTCGAGGTCGAGCGCAGCCACCGCAGCACGAGCACGCAGCAGCGCAGTGCCGCCGCCGGGCACGATGCCCTCTTCGATCGCGGCCCGGGTGGCCGACACCGCGTCCTCGATGCGGTGCTTCTTCTCCTTCAGCTCGACCTCGGTGGCCGCGCCGACCTGGATCACCGCAACGCCGCCGGCCAGCTTGGCCAGCCGTTCCTGCAGCTTCTCGCGGTCCCAGTCGGAGTCGGTGTCCTCGATCTCACGCTTGATCTGCACGACACGCCCGTCGACGTCGCCACTGTCGCCGCCGCCCTCGACGATCGTGGTCTCGTCCTTGGTGATGATCACCTTGCGGGCGGTGCCCAGCAGGTCGAGGGTGGTGTTGTCGAGCTTCAGGCCGACCTCTTCGGAGATGACCTCGCCGCCGGTCAAGATCGCCATGTCGGCCAGCATCGCCTTGCGTCGCTCGCCGAAGCCAGGCGCCTTCACGGCAGCCGATGAGAACGTGCCGCGGATCTTGTTGACCACGAGCGTGGCCAGCGCCTCGCCCTCGACGTCCTCGGCGATGATCACCAGGCCCTTGCCGGTCTGCATGACCTTCTCGAGCACCGGCACCATCTCGGCGACCGCGCCGATCTTGCCGTTCACGAACAGCAGGTACGGGTCGTCGAAGACAGCTTCCTGGCGGTCGGGGTCGGTCACGAAGTACGGCGACAGGAAGCCCTTGTCGAACTGCATGCCCTCGGTGAATTCGAGGTCGACGCCGAACGTGTTG
>JAJEIW010000116.1 GCA_022828045.1 Acidimicrobiia bacterium
CTTGAGCGACACGCCGTTCACATCGGCATACAGGATGTCCACCTCGCCGGTCTCGAGATCGATGCGCTCGATGCGGCCGGTGGTGTAGTCGGAAGCCACCTCGCCGGGCACGGTGCGGCCCCGCACGGTGATCCACTCGAAACCGCCGTTGTTGCACACGTACAGCGCCCCGTCGGGGCCCAGAGCGGCGCCGTTCGGCCCGCCGCCTGGCGTGGCCAGGATGTCCTTTCGGCCGTCGGTCACGTCGACGCGCGTGATGGTGCCGCGCCCGATCTCGACAACGGCCACCGAACCGTCTGCCAGCACCACTGGTCCTTCGGGGAAGATCAGTCCGTCGGTGATGGTCTCGAAGTGGTCAGGTCCGAAAAAACTCATGGCCGCCGACGCTACTTCGCGGCGATGCCCGGCTTCCATCCGAGGAAGTCCTTGCACACGGAGGTAGTGGCCAATGCCGCAGGATCAGAACTCGACCAGGTAGCGCGGCGAGAACGTCTCAGGCTCAATCTTGATGCCGCGGATGCGATCAACGCGATAGGAGCGCAGCTCGCCATGATCGTTGACGACGAAGAGCAGCAGATCCCCGTCTTGGGATCGTCGAAGTGAGTACGGCTCGACCGTTCGAGGCCCGGACCGGCCAGCAGCGGCGACGTAGTCGATTGTGGCTCTCAAACGATTTGCGCCGGCAAAGCGGATGAGTTCGATAGGCGACCCTGTCTGCCACGTTGTCATGTGAGCTGCAGGACGCCACGCGGAGGTTGTCTCGGTACCGGGGAACGCCTCGAGCAACGGCACGTGCGTCTCGCCGCCCAGCCACTCGAACACAACGTCGAGTTGAGCCCAGAACTCGTCGAATGGCGGCAGGGAAGGCAGCTGATGGTCGAGCATGTTCGACCACTCGGCTTCGATCTCGTCCCTGAACGGCGTATCGAGCATTGAACTCAGCGTTGGCACGTCGATTCCGGCGTGTGCGCACTTGGCTTCAAGAATCGAGGCGACATCGGCGGCTCGTCCCAGCAGGCTCGGGTGCCGATGGGTATGGACGACGTCGTACAGGTCGCGAGGACGGCACCGCTCTGCCAATGCGCGGAGCTTCTCTGCCAGAAGCTCAGGCAGCGAATAACACAGAACCTCGGCGACCTGTTCAGAGGTTCCATTGGTGCTCGCGTCCCCAAATGGATGTGCGACTGGTCGGCGTTCCAGGTCTCGAACGACGACTTCGTCCGCTGTGAGATCGAGCTTGATCTTCGGAGGCGTCGGCATCCCGAGCGGTCCGGTATAGGCGATTCGGCCCTCGATGGTGGGTTTCCCCCGCTTGTTCCTGCGCAAGCGAAATGACCCAGCATCGGTCACGAGCCGCAAGCCGCACTCCGAGTTCACCCACTCGGCGATTTCAGCGAAAGCGCTCTGCAAACGGGAGGTGTCGATGTCTTCGTCCGGCACGGTGAAGTCGAGGTCTTCGGAGAACCGGTACGTCTCGAACCAGCACTTGCGCAAGCAGGTTCCGCCCTTGAATGCCCACGACCGAGTGACTGGGTGCTGAGCGATGCCGGCGAGCATCCAACCGAGGGCGTAATCCTTCTCGACGACGTTGTGAGTGAGCCCCCATTCCGCGGCTGTGTTGGCGATCTCACGAGAGGCGATCACGCCGACACGTCCACATTCACTCGCAGGCCCCACTTCGGTGATCTGGGGCCTCCGGCAGGCACGGCGGGGTCGAGCAGGACCACGCCAGACGACATGGGCAGGTCGATTGCGTCGATGCTGTAGCCGAGTTCTTCCAGGAGGTAGCCGAGCCTCTTGAGAGCTGCTCCATGCTTCAGCCGCTTCACGGCATCGACAATGTCAGTGACGCTCGTGTCCAGCATTGCGGTGTCAAGGATCTCCATGGTGTGCCGGATGCCGCCGCCCAGCTCAGGTCTCGTGAGCAGGTCGGCGACAGTCCGCTCCGGGTTGGACAGCTGGACGCGCCGCTCGTGACGCCATTCGGCAGCGAGTCCCCACTCGAGAGATGCCGGTGGGACATGGTGAACGAGATAGGCGACGCCGGCGAGTTCCTGGCTGACGCGTCTGACCCGGTTCGCCGTCATGATGACGGTCGAACGAAAGACCTGGTCGGTGAGCGACCAGTGATTCGCGGCAGTCCAACCGCCGATGTAGCAGGGCTCCCACACCAAATCTGCGAGATACCACGCGTCCTCTGACCACGTTGAGGGCGCGGCGGCGTCCGCTGGCACCGCGAGGTAGAGCCCTCTTCGAATCCGGCGCAACCAGCCACGCGATGCCAGTGCTGCGAGACGCTTAGCGGCCTTCACTCGGCTGGTGCCGAGCGCGATTGCGGCCTCGTCGACGCTGACGGTTCGTTTGCCAGTTCCGAAGAGGGTCGCTAGTTCTCGTCTGCTCGTTGCCGATAGCCCACCGGCATCTTGAGTCGGGCTCATGTCGACAATATAAATCCAATATTTCACGCACGAAAGGAATTATTGGATCAGCAATGTCAGAGTTGCGGAGAAAACGCGGCTAGGGGAGGGCGTCGCGCCAGGGGGATGCGTCGATGCCGCGGTAGCGGTCTTCGAGCGCGTCGACCAGTTCGGGCGTCCAGTACGGGTGGCCAGGCAACGGGGCGCCGAACAACGAGAGTTCATCGGGTGTGCAGGAGGCGGCGAACTTGGACCACAGGGGTCCGTTCGAGACGGGCTGCACGTTGTCGTAGCCGATCCAATCGGCGCCGCCGGGCTTGAACGAGGCGCTCATCAGGAACCGGCTGCCGCCGGGCCGGGTGAGGTCGACGCCGCGGTGCCACACGTCTGGCCGGTACGCCAAGAACGAGCCGCGCACTCCTGCGGCAGAGATCCGATCGCCGTCAGGCGGGCCGTCGTAGGGCCTGTCGGGGTCCGCAGGGCCTCCGGCCAACTCGGTGGGCGCCACGCCGTCATCCACATCGCTGAGGTACAGGAAGCCCTCCAGGTTCCACCAGCCGGCTTCGAGACGGTCGGGCACCACGTTGTGGTTGCGGTCCTGATGGAACGGCTGCTCGTAGTTGGCGACCCCGGTGTACTTGCCCCAGATGCGGGCCTGGTAGATGCGGATGTCGTCGATGCCCATCGCCGTGCGGGCGAACCGCAGCACATCGGCGTGTACCTGCAGCCGGTTCAGCCGGTGCGAGGTGTACGGAAACAGGATGTGACCCAGGAACTGCTCAGGGCGGAACGCGGCCCCTTCGGAGTCGGCTTTGGGGAACTTGTGGCCTTGGTTGTAGCTGCGTCCGACGAAGCGTTCCCGAAGTGCCGGGTCGCCCGAGTGGAACTCCTCGGGCCGGGGGTACAGGTCCCAGAGCTCTTCGACGGCATGGTCGATGTCGGCCGTCGGCACGAGTCCGTCCACGAGCACCCAGCCGTGCTCGCGCCAGTGCTGCGCCGCCTCGTCGAGATCGGCAATGCCGACGCCCGTGGCATCGGCATCAGTGCCGTCGTCGACGCTCGTGCCGTCGGCATCAGTGCGATCGTCGACTGTGGTGGTGGGCTGGCTCATGGGCTCAGTCGGCGCCCTGTGCGTCATCGACGGTGATGCAGGTGCCGGACACGAAATCCGACAGCGGCGACACCAGGTACAGCAGCGTCGAGTCGAGCTGCGAGGGCTTGCCGAGGCGGCGACGGGGGAACATCTGGGTGAAGTCGCCCATGCGCTCGAGCATCCCATCCATCATCTCGCTGTCGAACGCGCCTGGGGCGATGGTGTTG
>JAJEIW010000204.1 GCA_022828045.1 Acidimicrobiia bacterium
GGAGGGGCTCAACCGGGCTGCCGAAGCCGAGGGCACCTCGCCGCCGGAGGGTGCCGAGCTGGTGCGGGCGCATCATGGCTCGCTCAGCCGCGAGCAGCGACTGGGAATCGAGGACGATCTCAAGGCGGGCCGGGTGCGCGCGATCGTGGCCACCTCGTCATTGGAGTTGGGCATCGACATGGGCGCGGTCGACCTGGTGGTGCAGGTGGCATCGCCCCCGTCGGTGGCCGCAGGCATGCAGCGCATCGGGCGGGCCGGGCACCAGGTGGGCGAGCCCAGCGTCGGCAAGATCTTCCCCCGCCACCGGGGCGATCTGGTCGAGGCAGCGGTGGTGGCGCAGCGCCTGGGCACCGGCGAGATCGAGTCGATCCGCTTCCCGCGCCAGCCGCTCGACGTGCTGGCCCAGCAGGTCGTGGCCATGGTGGCGGTCGACGACTGGTCGGTGCCCGACTTGCTGGCTGTCATCCGGCGGGCCGCGCCCTACGAGCAGCTCAGCGAGGAGGTGTTCAGCTCGGTGCTCGATCTGCTGGCGGGCCGCTACCCGTCTGAGGAGTTCCGCGAGCTGCGGCCCCGCATCGTGTGGGACCGCACCACCGGGATGCTGCGGGCTCGCCAGGGTGCGGGCCGCTTGGCGGTGACCAACGCCGGGACGAGTCCCGACCGGGGCCTCTACGCGGTGTTCACCACCGACGGGTCGCGTGTGGGCGAGCTCGACGAGGAGATGGTGTACGAGGCCCGGGTGGGCGAGACGTTCCTGCTGGGGGCGTCGACGTGGCGGATCGCCGAGATCACCTTCGACCGGGTGGTGGTCACGCCTGCGCCAGGCGAGCCCGGCAAGATGCCGTTCTGGCACGGCGACGGACCGGGCCGGCCGCTGGAGCTGGGCAGGGCAGTCGGGGCGTTCATCCGCACGATCGGCGACGCGCTGCCGGCCGATCTTGAGTCTCATCTGATGCAGCTTGATGCCGAAGCAGAGCGCGCTGCTGTCATGGCACGGCGCGGCGACGTGGATCCGGCAGGCCAGCCGTCATCGGAGACGGGCGGCGCAGCAGCGCCGCCGACCGCGCGGCTCGTCGAACAGCTGCAGCGTGAGAACTGCCTCGATCGCTCGGCCGCGGTCAACGTGCTGCGCTACTTGGACGCGCAGCGGGCGGCGACCGGTGCGGTGCCCGACGACCGCACGATCGTGGTGGAGCGGTTCCGCGACGAGATCGGCGACTGGCGCATCTGCATCCTCACGCCATTCGGCGCCCGGGTGCATGCCCCGTGGGGGATCGCGCTGCAGGCCAAGCTCGCCGAGCAGGCCGCTGGAAGCGGGGAAGTCAACGGCATGGGCGGCGTCGAGCTGCTGTGGAGCGACGACGGGATCGTGCTGCGGCTGCCCGATGTCTGGTTGCCCGACGACCAGGCTTCCAACGGGTCCGCGTGGGACTCGCCGGGCGCCAGTGGTACGCCCGTGCTGGATGCGACGGACTTGGCGCTCGATCCCGACGAGGTGCGCGACGCCATCGTGAGTCATCTGCCCTCGACGGCCCTGTTCGCGTCGCGCTTCCGGGAGGTCGCGGGCCGGGCGCTGCTGCTGCCTCGCCGCCGGCCCGGCGAGCGGGTGCCGCTGTGGCAGCAGCGCCAGCGCTCGGCCGGGCTGCTGGAGGTAGCGGCCAAGTACCCGAGCTTCCCGATGCTGCTCGAGACGTCGCGGGAATGCCTGCAGGAAGTGTTCGACGTGCCGGCGCTGGCCGAGGTGCTGTCCGACATCCGGTCGCGCAAGATCCGCATGGTCACTGTCGACACCGACGGTGCCTCGCCGATGGCGCAGAGCCTGCTGTTCGACTGGATCTCGGTGTTCATGTACGGCGGCGACGCGCCGCTGGCCGAACGGCGGGCCGCTGCCCTGGCGCTCGACCGCGACCTGCTGGCCGATCTGCTCGGCGCCGAGGAGCTGCGGGAGCTGCTCGATGCGGAGGTGCTCGCCACGCTCGAACTGGAGCTGCAGCGACTCGCCGACGGACGCCGGGCCCGCAGCGCCGACGAGCTCGCCGACGTCCTCAGCCGGGTCGGCGACCTCACTGCGCTGGAGATCGAGCACCGCTGCCAACCCAGCCCGCTCTCGGCCGCCGCGGAACTAGCGCCAGACGAAGCCGTCCAGACCGGCGCGCCTGCAGCGTCGGACGTGTCGTTAAGCCACGAGTCGGCGGCAGCTGGGGCGAGCGAGTTGGTTTCTGCTCCGGCGTCAGAGTCGTCGGCAGGCGAAGGCTGGCTGGCTGAGCTGGTGGCCGAACGTCGTGCTGTTGAGCTGCGGGTGGCGGGCGAGACCCGGTATGTGGCGGTGGAGGACGCCGCCCGCTATCGGGATGCGCTGGGGTGCGCATTGCCCGTGGGCCTGCCCGCGGCGCTGACTGTCGACGTGCTGACGCCGGGCACCGATCCGCTCGACGAGTTGGTGGCCCGCTTCGCATCCACGCATGTGCCGTTCGAAGCCGACGCGGTCGCCGAGCGGCTCGGCATCGCGGAGGTTCGGGTCACGGCAGCGCTCAACCGGTTGGAGACCGCCAAGCGGGTCACTCGGGGAGCGTTCCGGCCCGACGGCACCAGCACCGAGTGGTGCGACACGTCGGTGCTGCGAACGGTGCGGCGGCGCTCGCTGGCACGGCTGCGCCGCGAGGTCGAGCCGGTGCCGCCCGAGGCATATGCGCGCTTCCTGGCGGCGTGGCACAGCATCGACCGGCCGCGACGGGGTGCCGATGCGCTCGCAGACGCCATCACGCAGCTCGCGGGCGCGCCCGTGGCCGCCTCGATCCTCGAGACCGACGTGCTGCCCGCACGCGTCGCCCGCTACAGCGCTGCAGATCTGGACGCGTTGCTGGCGAGCGGCGAGTTGGTGTGGATCGGTGCAGGCTCGCTCGGCCCCAACGACGGGCGTGTCCGTCTCTACTGGCGCGACGAAATCGCCACTCTGGCACCGCCAACCGAGCCTGAGCCCGACAACCCGGTGTCAGCAGCCCTGCTGGCCCACCTTGCCGAGCACGGCGCCGCCTTCTGGCCCGACCTGCTCAGCGCAGCCCACGCGGCGACAGTGCTCGGCGAGGAAAGGACGCCTGCGTCCAGCCAACCTCACTCTGCCGACGAGTTGGCCGCACGCCAGCAGCCCGCGCCGGATAGCCGTGATCCGGCCTCGCTCGATGCGGCACTCGATCCAGTCGGCAGGGGCGAGCAATCAAAGGCGGGAACTTCGCCTGATTCGAGACGACCCGCGGATCTGGCGAGTCTGTCCGAGCAGGTGCTGGCAGCGCTGTGGGACTTGGTATGGGCCGGTCTGGTCACCAACGACACGCTGGCGCCGCTGCGGGCACTCGGACCTCGCCGCGGCGGCCGAAGCAGATCAACTGGCCGATCTTCCGGCGCCGGCCGATCCGCAGGCGCGCGACATGGTGCGCGCCGGGGCCGTTCGGGCGTGCTGACCCGTTCGGGTCCCGCCCGTCGACGCCCTGGTCGCCTGCGCAGCGGCGGGCCGCCGAGCGCGGCGGGCCGCTGGTCGCTGACACCGCTGTTGCGCGAGCCGGCTCCGTCACCCACCGAGCGTGTGCACGGCGGCGCGCAGGCGCTGCTGGAGCGGCATGGCATCGTCACCCGTCCCGGCGTGCTGGCCGAAGGCCACACGGGAGGTTTCGCGGCGGCCTACGGCATCCTGCGGGCGCTCGAAGAGCGAGGCAGCGTGCGGCGTGGCCATTTCGTGGAGGGTCTCGGCGCAGCGCAGTTCGCCACTGCCGCAGCAGTCGAGCGCCTGCGCGACTACCGCCAGCACCCGACGCCGGCGCACACCGACCGCCTCGCGACACCCGAGCGCCTGCACGATCAGAGTCGGGGCCCAACCGACGTGGTGGTGCTGGCTGCGGCCGACCCGGCCCAGCCTTACGGCGCCGCGCTCGGCTGGCCGCCGAGCGACGGCCGCCCCAGTCGCACTGCCGGCGCGCACGTAGTGCTGGCCCGTGGCGTTCCGCTCGTAGCGCTGGACCGCGGCGGGCGCACCTTGCACACCTTCGAGCACGCAGCCGACGATCTGCGCTGGATCGACGCACTGCGCCAAGCACTCGCCGACGGCCGTCTTGCCAAGGTCGAGCTGGCCCGCATCGACGCTGGCCCCGCCGCCGAGCACCCCATCCATGAACTCCTCTTAGAAAACGGCTTCACCCCCGGCTACCGCGGCCCCACCCTCCGCCCCTGATCTCGAAAATCACTAGGAGTCGCGCGAGTTGGGCGCCTACGCTTGTGGTCGTGACCGGTGCGGCACCCCTTCCGATTTCCGAGGAACTGGCTGAACGTCTGCGCGCCGAGGGTGAGGCCAGCGATCAACCGCCGCCCGTGCTGGCCGCCTCACTGCTCGACGAGGGACTCAAGACCCGCCAGTTCCCAGGCATCGTCTACATGGACGGCCCGTCGGGACGTCGAGCCAGCTTGGCGGGCGGCCCCGACATCTGGCAAGTGATCAAGGCGCTACGCAGCGTGCCGGCGGACCTGTATGACCCCATCGAGACGGTGTGCATCGAATCGGACCTGTATGAGCGACAGGTCAATCTCGCCATCCAGTTCTATGAGTCCTACCCGGATGAGATCGAGGCGAAGATTGCCGATGACGTGGCCGCCGGTCGACTGATCGACGAGATGATCGCTGAACGCGAGCGCGCCATTGCGCTGGGGTAAGCAGGCAACCCCAGTCGGACGAAGCCACGGGATCAGCATTCCGGTCCGCAGCGCTGAGCCAGACCAATGCGATGGATGCTGGACGAGATGTTGCCGCCTGCGGCTGCTCAGGTCCTTAATGAGCGAGGCCACGACGCCGTGTGCGTCACAGCGACAGCGCTCCGGTCTGCCCGTGACGAGGCTGTGTACAGCGCCGCGGTCGCACAGGATCGGGTCGTCGTGACGGAAGACCAGAGCGACTACGCACGCATCCTGCGACAAGCGCTCGACGCTGGCGCTCCCGTTGTTCCCGTGGTCGTCGTTCGCAAGGACCGACTCCCGCGTGGCGGGGCCTTGCCCCATCGCTTGGCAGAGGTTCTCCACCGCTGGTCATTGGAGAATCCCGCACCGTACCCCGGGCCGCACTACCTGTCGGATTGAGAGGCGTCATCGGCATGGGTTGGTTCCATTGGCGTCGTGACTTGGACTTGCGGCCGCTGTCCGAACTGCACGACGAGTTCGCGGCACGGCCAGGCGCTCAGTCGAAGCTGGATAACGCTGAGGCCGAACTCACACCGGCAACCAACACCGAGGCTCAACCCCAAAACCCACCACTCCACGGGACATAGCCTGACGGCGTAGCGAGTCTCGCGCCCCGGTGTCACATGATTGCGGAACTGCCGGGTCGTGAACTCGGCGTTCGCACAGCACCCCGGAACACAATTGCCTGGCCGCGATGAACCGCGTGTTGAGCGATATTGCTGATTGCTGCGGAAGTGATCGTTATCGTGCTGCGAGATTGCTCAGTAGATAACTGCGAATTCGCTCAGTAGATAACTGCGGAAATGATCATTAGCGCTAGGATTCAGGGCATGGAACTCGTCGCCCGCCATCTTCGGCCCGAGATTGAAGAAGCGCTGGCGTGGTCACGGGTGGTGATGATCCACGGGGCACGCCAGACCGGCAAGACGACGCTGGCGCGGGAAATCGCCGAGGCTCGCGGCGGCACGTACATATCGCTCGACGACGATGAGCAGCGTGAGAACGTGCTGTTTGACCCGGTTGCGTTCCTGTCCATCCAGCGCTGCCCGTTGGCTCTCGACGAAGTGCAACTCGGCGGCAATCGAGTCGTCGTGGCGGTGAAGCGGCTGGTGGACGAAGACCCGACTCCAGGCCGGTTCATCCTCACCGGGTCCACGAACTTCCTCACTGTGCCCGGCATCAGCGAGTCGCTTGCGGGGCGAGTCCGCATCTTCCGGCTCTGGCCGCTGTCGGAGGCCGAACTGGCCGGAGTTGCCCCCACCGAGATCGACCACTGGTTCGAGGGCGATCCCCGGCCGGCTCCCGCAACCTACCTCGGCCGAGCCGACTACTTCGCACGCGCCTGCCGGGGGGGCTATCCCGAGGTCATTGGCCTCGGTCCGAACCAGAGACGGCGTTGGTTCGACGACTACGTCGAGACGGTGGTCCAGCGCGACATCATTGCGCTCGCCGATGTCCGCAGAGTCGCCTCGCTGCCGCGTTTGTTGCGCTGGGCGGCAGCGTTCACCAGCAGCGAGATCAACCAGACAGGCGCGGCCAAGGAACTCGAGGTGAGCCGATCGGTGATCGCCTCATATCTTGAATGGCTCCGAACCGTGTTCTTGCTGCACGAACTGCCGGCCTGGTCTCGAAACCTCTCGTCTCGGACGACCTCTCGTCCCAAGGTCCACCTCACCGACGCCGGACTGGCCGCGAGCCTGCTGGAGGTGGAGCCTGCGGCGCTGGCGTCGCCCACCGCCCCGGCATCGGGGCCGCTGCTGGAGACGTTCGCCGTCGACGAGATCGCACGCCAGATCTCCGTCTCGCCTCGCCGGCGCGTCCTCTACCACTGGCGCAACCAGCAAGACCGCAACAACCGGGGCCGCGAGATCGACTTGATCATCGAAGCTCCCAACGGCGATGTGGTCGCCGTGGAAGTCAAGGCCACCTCCTCGCCTGCCCGCCAGCACACCGACCACCTCCGCTGGCTCCGCGACAAGATCGACACCGTCGCCCCCGGCACGTTCCGAGCCGGCATCCTGCTGCACACCGGTCCCCTCTCCGTCTCCGTCGGCGACCGCCTCCATATGCGCCCCATCAACTGCCTGTGGTCGGCGTGAACTCTCTCGGGGTGAGTTCACTGACACCGCCGAACCTGAGAAAACCTGAACATGGGCAACAGGTCGGCGTGCGTAGAGTTGCCCGTCGGCCGGCGACTTTCTGGAGGTCCAGTGTCCGTCTCAGCCCCGCCCACTCACGCAGCCGCGCAAGCCATAGCGGCCACCAAGATCTACGGCTCGGGCGACACTGCGGTGCGCGCGCTCGACGCCATCGACGTCACGTTCGATCAAGGTCAGTTCACGGCCATCATGGGGCCGTCGGGCTCGGGCAAGTCCACCCTCATGCACTGCATGGCAGGGCTGGACCGGGTGACCGAAGGGCAGGTGCTCATCGGCGAGATCGACCTGTCCACCCTGTCCGAACGAGACCTCACGCTGCTGCGCCGCGACAACGTGGGGTTCGTGTTCCAGGCGTTCAACCTCGTCCCCACGCTGACCGCCATCGAGAACATCATGCTGCCGATGGACCTTGCTGGCAGCCAAGGCGACACTGCCTGGGTCGACGAGGTGGTCAGCGCCACCGGGCTGGCCGACCGCCTCAAGCACCGGCCCAGCGAGCTGTCGGGCGGCCAGCAGCAGCGCGTGGCGGTGGCACGGGCGCTGGCCGGCCAGCCGCAGGTGATCTTCGCCGACGA
>JAJEIW010000139.1 GCA_022828045.1 Acidimicrobiia bacterium
CTTCTCCATCTTGCAACTCGCAACGGCGTTCATGCTGATCCTGGTTGTGCTGCTCTTCCGGCCTTCGGGCCTCTTTGGCACTCGCCGCATCGAGCGCGTCTAGAAAACGTATCGAAGGGAGTCGTTGATTCATGAGCTCGCCATTGATCGTCGTTTCCAAAGGCGACCGTCAGCATCGTCAGTGGAACACCCTGTACTGGGGCTATGCCATTGCTTTGGCAATCCTTGTGCCCTTGGTGCTGCAGCCATTCCAGATTGGCCGCATGAATCGAGCGATCGTGATGATCGTCGCCGTCTTGGCGGTGAATCTGGTGGTGGGATTCAACGGCATGCTCGCATTGGGGCATTCCGCGTTCATGGGAATCGGCGCATTCGTCACTGCCTCGATGGTGCAGGACGAATCTTGGGACTACTGGATGATCATCCCGCTCGTCCTGGTTCTAGGCTTCGCTGTCGGGGTCGTCGTCGGCCTGCCCGCTCTGCGCGTCAAGGGGTTATACCTAGCCTTGGTCACTATCGCGCAGGCGGCGGTGTTCCCAACGCTGGTCAACATAGATGAACTCGGCATCGCGGAACGCACGGGCGGACCGAATGGCAAGAAGGTCGAGGAAGAGGTCGACCGCCAAGTCGACAGCCTCTCCGGCTATTTCGAGTTCCTGCCGGGCGTAGACGGTGCCCGAGGCGCCGATGCATACCGCTATTGGATCATCTTGTCCATCACGACACTGGTCGTTCTGCTCGTGCGCAACATCATGCGCAGCCGTCCCGGACGTGCGGTGCTTGCTATCCGCGACAACGAGGCTGGTGCTGCCGTCTACGGCGTCAATCTGCCGATGTACAAGACGGTCAACTTTGCCTTGAGCGCGTCGCTCGGCTCACTCGCAGGACTCCTGTGGTGCTTGGACAAGGGCTTCGTTGCCGGGCAGGACTTCACTTTCCTGCTTGCCATCGAACTCATCATCGGTTTGGTGATCGGTGGTGTGGGGACATTGCAGGGTTCGGTGCTCGGTGGCCTCTTTGTGGTCTGGGTTCGCGACCTCACCAAGAGAATCAGTATCCCGATGGGCTTCTACACGCTCGACGGCGACGGCCCCCTGTCCAACGCCATCTTCGGTTTGATCTTGATTCTGTTCACCTTCTTTGCGCCAGGCGGCATCGCCTCGATGGTCACGGCAGTGCAGAAGAGGATCATCCAGGTTGTGCCGCTGACACCAGCAGGCGATCCCATCACACCGCTGGAGCGTCTCGACCCGGGCCCGTCTTCGGCCCGGTCGGATTGGGCACTCAGACTCGCAGTCATCGGTCCAGTACTGCTGGTGATCGGCTGGGTGCTGATGAACGTCGACAACCTCATCGTCGGGGTGTTCGCGTTCCTCTTGCGATTTGGCATCGTGGTGCTAGCGCCGATTGTCGTGATCGTCGCGATGAACGAACGACGCGCGGCACGAGCCGGTCTGCGGGGCGAGAATGCCGATGCAGTGACCTCTCGGGCCACGTTGGCAGGCGTCATCGGCGTTCTCAGTTTTGCCTACGTCAAGACGTTTGCCCTCAATCTGGCGCTGCGGGCGCATCATGTGACGCATCTCGCACGCGAGGCAGTCGTGACCGATGGCGGGAGCGGGAGGGAGCGGCCGGTGGTTCCCTTGGTCTCAGAGGCGGTGAAGTACAACGACTACGAGGGCACTTCTGGCGAGTTCTGCAACTCTGGAATCGGGGGAGAGTTCAACGATTGGTCCGTTGACGAGCTCTGCGGCATCGCTTCCGAGGCGATCGAAGCCAGTGAGACGCCGGTGGGGTGGTGGCTGGTTGCATGGCCCACGCAGAGTGTGCTGGCATTGGTGCTGAGCCTCGCATCCATCGCCGTGACGCTGTTGGTGGGTTTCCGATTCTTCGTGTTCTCGAAGTCGGATCTCGAACCTGCCAAGGCGGAGGCCTCGGAGCAACAGGAAGCCACCGCCTAACCCCTAGTGGCCTCCGCTGCCGGGAGTCACCATCGGTCGCGAGGCTGAGCTGAGGGTGTGACATGGATGCAGGGCTGCTGCTGTTGCAGCGCATCTTCGATGCCTTGACCAACAGCGCTATCTATGCATCCTTAGCGCTCGCGCTCGTGATCATCTACCGCTCGACCGGTCTGCTCAATTTCGCGCAGGGCGAGATGGCCACGTTCTCGGCCTACGTTGCCTTTGTGCTGCTCGCCGGAGCGGCCCCGGGCTTGACCGGTGGTTCGCTTGCCGCGGCTATCGGGGCGCCGTATCCGACCGTTGCGGCCATCGGCGCAGCCGTCGTGCTCGGTGCCATCGCAGGCGGCGTGACAGAGCGACTGGTGTTTCGTCCATTACGCCACGCGTCCGAATTGGCGATGGTCAGCATCACCATCGGTCTGTTCTTGGGAATCAATTCGCTGGTCGAGCAATGGTGGGGGACTGCGCCTCGGCAGTTCCCTTCGCTGTTTCCGGATGCGGCGAGTGACTATCTCGATATCGCCGGGGCGCGCCTGCGGCACACAGCGATCGGCGCATGGGTGACCTTGCTCGCGCTGTTGGCGGTGCTGGCTTGGCTGCTGCAGAGAACGCGGGGCGGCCTCGCGTTTCGAGCTGTTTCGTTCAATCGGGAATCGGCCGAACTCAGCGGCATCCGCAGTGCGCGGACGCTGATGTGGGGATGGGTGCTCGCCTCAGCTCTCGGCGCAGTCGCTGCGGCCCTGAGCGCCAGCTCGGTGCTGCTGGAGCCGAAGATGATGCTGCGCGTGCTCGTGTATGCATTTGCAGCCGCAACGCTCGGTGGTCTCGACTCGCCCAGGGGCGCGGTGGTGGGTGGTGTCGTGATCGGGCTGAGCCAGACGCTCGTCCCGGCGTACATCCCGTTCATCGGTTTCGAGCTCAGCGTCCTGCCGGCGCTGGTCGTCATGGTGATCGTTCTGGTGGTGAGGCCTGCCGGCCTGTTCGGCACCCAGCGTTTGGAGCGGGTGTGAGCGACGACGACTGGCCGACTCCGATGCCGCGCCGGGGCGATGTCGGCCGTTCGGGCGACGATGCCATATTCGCTGTATCCCCTGCGCCGCAGGCTGCTGGCGGCGCACATCAGGCGAGTGCTGCCGGCGGTCAGATATTGGAGGCTCCTCGACGCGCTCGCCGTGCCACCAGTCCTCTCGGCTGGCTGGGCGCTGGACTGCTCGCTGTGTGGCTGGTTGCGATGCCGCTGACGAGCACAGCGACCCAGTTGGTGCAGAACACCCAGGCGATGGTCATGGTGCTCGCCGTGCTGGGCGTGAATCTCACTACGGGTTACGGCGGGATGATCAGCCTCGGGCACGGCGTTTTTGTGGCACTGGGATCATTCGCCACGGCCTACGCGGCAGCCGACCTGGGGCTGCCGTGGGCCGTGTCGATTCTCGCCGGCGCGGTGCTGGCAGGAACGCTCGGCGCCGTGGTCGGGCTGCCGGCACTGCGCATCAAGGGCATTTACCTAGCGCTCGTGACGCTGGGCCTCGCCATCGTGTTCCAGCCCTTGTCGAAGCGATTCACTGCCTTCACCGGCGGCGTCAGCGGCCGGACGGTCGATGCCGAAGTGATCGCCCCGACGTGGTTCGGCACGAGCCGCTGGTCCCAGGGGCTGTATCGCTACCTGATCTGTGTTGCCGTCGTGGTGATGGCCCTGTGGCTGGTGCGCCAACTGGTCGACAGCCGACCGGGCAGGGCAATGCGCGCCGTCCGAGACGACGACACTGCTGCGGCTGTATATGGCGTGAACCTGACCACCACCCGGCTCGCAACATTTGCCGCCAGTGCTGCGCTGGCCGGACTCGCCGGCGCGCTCCAAGTAGTGCTTCTGCCGTTCGCCTCGCAGGAGTCATTCCCGCCGCAGGAATCGCTCGTGCTGTACGCGACGGCAGTGCTGGGCGGTCTCGGCAGCATCTGGGGGTCTGTCCTCGGCGTTGCGATCCGCGAGGCCGCTGCGGCAGCGGGGTCGGGCCTCGCGAGTATCGACGGCCTCGGTGCGATCAGTGAGCTGTTCGACCTCTTCGACGACGAGCGGCTTCTGTTTGGGGTGGCACTGATCGTGCTCACCTTCGTCTTCCCGCGAGGGCTCGCCTCGGCGATCGTGGGGCGCACCCGGCGTCGAGACGCATGAGCTCGGACTCGTGGCGAATCGTCTCGCGATTGACATACCCAGACAAAACACGGTCTCCTAACGCGGAGTAGTTTTCTTGTGGCCGCGGCGTCTCAGCCATGTGCTGAGGGGCCGTAGAGCTTCTACACACCCACTGGGGAGGTTTCAAATGACCAAACGGCGAATTTGGCGTCTGCTGGCGCTGCTATTCGCGTTCTCGCTCATCGCTGCCGCATGCGGCGGGGACGATGACGCCGACGAGGGCGATGACGAAGTCGCTACCGAGGCCACAGCCGCTCCATCAGCAGAAATGATGGAGGAGGAAGAAGAAGAGGTCGGCGGCGCTGCCGCGGACGACCTCGAGGCCGCCGTGGCCGGCGAGGAGTTGGAAGAAGACGAGGCCGAAGAGGAGATGATGGTCGAGATCGGTGACTGCGACGTCATGATCCCTGCCTTCGATCCTGCGTCGGTCGACCGAACCTCCATCGAGACGCTCTTTGCGTCGGCGGCGGAACGTCGGGCGGAAATCGTCAATGCACTTTCTGCAGCGCATGTGGACAACGGCGGCAACTGCGGCGTCGGCGAGGATGGCATTCTTCGCGGTCCGGCCGGCTTCACGATCGACATGAACGAGTGCCCGGCCGACTGGTCGAACACCACCGGCATCACCGGCAGTGAGGTCCGCATCGGTCACACCACGGCTCAGTCGGGCACGCTCGCGGCCTACGGTGCGATCGCATACGGCTGGGAGAACTACCTCGACTGGGTGAACGAGAACGACCCGATCATGGTCAACGATTCAGCTCGCAACCTGACGTTGCTGGTCCGTGACGATGCCTACGTCGCCGCTTCGACGATCGAGTTCGTGAACGAGCTGATCCAGGACGGCAACGTGTTCTCGATTCTCACGCTGGGCTCGCCGAACACTCTGGCGGTCTACGGGACACTGAATGAAGAGTGCATCCCGCAGCCGTTCGTGATGACCGGCCACCCGGCTTGGGGCGATCCGGACAACTACCCGTGGACCACTGGTCTGCAGCTCTCCTACTCGACCGAGGCAATCCTGTGGGGTTCTTGGATCAAGGAGAACCTGGCCGATCAGCTGCCTGTCAAGGTCGCCGGTCTGGTGATGGACAACGACTTCGGACTGGCCTACGAACTGGGCTTCCACGAGTGGGCCGAACGCAACCCCGATGTCGTGAGCGAGTTCGTGCCTGTGCGGCACGATCCAGCCGCACCGACGCTGACCAACGAGATGACCAACGTCAAGGCCGAGAATCCTCACGTGTTCATCTCGATGACGGCAGGCGCTCCGTGCGTGCAGGGCATCACCGAGGCTGCCGCGAACGGCCTCATCGATGACATCAACGACAAGGGCGGCGCCCTGTTCATGCCGTCGGTCTGCAAGGCCGTGCGGAACTACATGGAGCCAGGCGGAGAGGCCTCCGACAATTGGATGATCGTCGGCGGCGGCATCAAGGACACCACCGATGCCCAGTACACCAGTGAGCCCTTCATCGCATGGCTCAACGAGACCTTGGCAGCCGGTGACCTGGATCCGTCCAACTCGCTGAACGGCACCGGCTACATGTACGGCTACCCCTACGTAGAGGCGCTGCGCATCGGTGCCGACCTGCCAGGCGGGCTGAATCGGACGAACTTCATCCTCGCGGTGCGGTCGATCTCGATCTATCACCCGCTGGCGCTCGACGGCATCACCGCTGAGATGTACGGCTCGGCCGACTCCTACTTCATTGAGGGCTCCGACTTCAGCCAGTTCGATTACGCCACGCAGACATGGCAGATCGTCGGCGACATCGTCGACGTGAACGGCAGGTCAGCCAACTGCGAATGGGTGCCCGGCGAGGGCTGCTAGGACGAGATTCGTCCCGTTGCGTTCGTCGCTGTGCGAATACAACGGCTGAACGCACATAGCTGACCTCTGGGTCAGCAGCAGGGGGCCGGCGGGCAACAGCCCGTCGGCCCTCTCGCGTCTGCGTCCTTGTACTGGGCTGCCGAGTTACCTCAGCGGCGACGGGGTGGCTCAATCGCCGTCGACGATGGCCTTGACGCCTTCGACGACTCGCTGCATGTCGGCCCGCAGCACGTCCCGGCGGCGGTTCAGCACCCGCTGCTCCTTGGCGGGGTCGCGCAGGGCCATCGGCACCGTGCCGTTGTTCTCCTGGCCGATCAGCATCGAGAACCGCAGCCGGCTCCCGCCGCTCTGCTCGGCGAGGTCGAAGCGCCACACCGCTCCGGGGTTCTGGGTGTCGGTGACGCACCATTCGAATGCGGTGCGCTCCTCCCAAGCGGTCACGATGCAGTCGGTCTCCCAGTCGAAGACATCGGGGATGGAGTTGCGGCCGCGGAACGTCGAGCCCACAGCCGGATCTTCCTCCGAGGTCCATTCGGCGCCCTGGAACTCCTCGGAGAACTGCGCCGGCATGTTGATGTCGGTGATGACCTCCCACACGGCACGTGGTCGGGCGTCGGTGTCGATCTCGGCTACCACGCCCTGCCCGTCGGCGACCCGGGCGGTGCCGTCGTCGCTGGGCCGCTGGCGGGTGAAGCCCCACTGGTCGAAATAGGTGATCTCGCTCGCCGGTCGGCGTGGGGCAGGCGAGAAGTCGGTTCCCTTGGTGTAGGCCACCGGAAAGCACACCAGCGTGGTGAGGCCCGGCGGCATGCCCAGCAGCTCGGCCACCTCGTCGGACTTGTTGTTGAGCATGGTGGCGTAGGCGGTGCCGAGGCCCCGGGAGCGCAGCGCCAGGTTGAAGCTCCACGCTGAGGGGATGGCGCTGTCGAACAGTCCCGGCCGGCCGCTGTCGTCGTGGATGCCCCAGATAGCGAGCATGACGAGTGCAGGGGCCTTCGCGTAGTTCTCCACGAGGTAGGCGCTGGAGCTGACGATGTGTTCCTTGGGGTGGCCGGTGCCGTCGAGCCGTCCGCGGGCGTTGATGAAGATGGTGCCCACCTCGGCGTAGAGCTCGCCGAGCCGGTCCTTGAGGTCTTGGTCGCGGATCACGATCCAGCGGCGGCTCGCATCGTTGCCGCCCGTCGGGGCCTGCTCGGCGAGGTCGATGCACTCGAAGATGAGCTCGTCGCTGACCCAGCGGTCGAAGTCGAGCCGCTTGCGCACTGCCCGGGTGGTGGTGAGCAGGCGATCCACCTGGTCGAGGTCGAAACCGGCCTCGGAGGTGCGTTCCCCGGAATCAGAATTCTGCATTTCGGTACCCTAAGTCGCCGCTGTACGGCGGTGCCGAGCCCCTGTATCCCGCGGCCGAACCCGAGGAGGGCGCAGTGCAGTTGACCGACGAGCAGCAGCAGATCCGCGATGTGGCGAGAGCATTCGCGCAGCGCGAGATCGCGCCGTTCGCCGCAGAGTGGGACCGGGCCGGCGGGGCGCCCCGCGAGCTCTACGCCAAGATGGCCGACGTCGGGCTCATGGGCGTGATGGTTGACCCCTGCTGGGGCGGCGCAGGCGCCGACTTCGTGTCGTACGCGCTGGCCATCGAGGAGATCTCCGCAGCCGACGGCGGCATCAGCAACATGATGGCGGCGAACAACTCGCCGGTGGCCGTGGCGATCCAGCAGTCGGGCACCGACCAGCAGAAACGCGACTACCTCACCAAGCTCACCAGCGGCGAGTGGCTGGGCTGCATCCACCTCACCGAGCCCCACACCGGCTCCGACGCTGCGGCCATCCGCACCCGGGCCACCCGGGACGGCGACGAGTACGTCCTCAACGGCCACAAGGCGTTCATCACCGCAGGATCGACCGCCGATGTGGCGATGATCGTGGCGGTGACCGATCCGAGCGCCGGCAAGCGGGGCATGACCACGTTCATCACGCCCACCGACAACCCCGGCTACCGCGTGATCGCCAAGGAGGACA
>JAJEIW010000132.1 GCA_022828045.1 Acidimicrobiia bacterium
AGACACCGGCGACGCGTGGGAGCGCTTCTGCAAAGCGATCGAGCGCGAGGACCTGCTGTCCAATCCCGACTACCAGACCGGACGGCAGCGCTTTCGGTCGATGCGCGCGCTGCTCGCCGATATCGACGACACCCTCAAGTCACAGCCATCCGACTACTGGATGCCCCGGCTGGACGAGCACCGCTGCATCTGGGCGCCGATCAACGACACGGCGCAAGCAGCGCGGGATCCGCAGGTGCGCGCAACCGGCGCCTTCGAGACCATTCACCACCCGGAGGCCGGCGACTTCGAGACGATCGCCGCGCCGTTCCGCATGCACAACTCCCCCGATGTGGGCGTGCGCGGCCCCGCGCCACGAGCCGGTGAGCACACCGCCGCCGTGCTGGGCGACCTGCTCGGCCTGGAGGAGCGCGAGATCGCCGATCTGGCCGAACGCGGTGTCATCGCCTCCGACTGAACGTCGCCGCTCCTGCGACCCATAAACCATATCTGCATATCCATTGATATGCTCATATGCATGAAGACAACGATCAACCTGCCTGACGGGCTGGCGGAGATGGCCAAGCGTCGCGCTGCCGAGCGGGGATGCACCTTTACGTCGCTCGTGGTCGAAGGCCTTCATCAGGTGCTCAGAGAAACGTCGGATGCGCGCCGCGCGCCGTTGCCGACATGGGGGGCCCCGAGCGATCGCGTGCTTGTCGATCCCGCCGACAAGGAGGCGCTCGGCGATGCCCTCGACGCCGACGGCTGGAAATGATCTGCCCGGATGTCAACGTACTGGTGTACGCCTACCGGGGTGAATTCGACGAGCACGAGACATTCCGAAACTGGCTCGGCTCAGCGCTCGACGGCGCTGAGCCGCTCGGTCTCGTCGACGCAGTCCTGACCGGATTTCTCCGTGTGGTGACGAATCGCCGGATCTTCGTCAACCCTGCACCCACGACCGCCGCTCTGTCATTCATCGCAGCTGTGCGCACTGCTCCGCCCGCCCGCCAGCTGCGGGCAACTGAGGCGGCCTGGCGCCAGTTTGCGCAGTTCGCCGCACGCGACTCGCTCATCGCCGGCAACCTCGTGCCCGACGCCTGGATCGCTGCGCTGGCCGTCAGCGCCGGCGCCCGCGTCGCCACCGCCGACGCCGGCTTCGCTCGCTTCGAGGGCCTCGCCTGGTTCAACCCGGCGCACGGCCCATGAGCCCCGCAGCGTCAGCGAGCTCCCAATTTCCGAAGCACCATTAGCGTGATCCTGTGACTCGCTCCGCCGATCCCAACGTGGTGCTGACGGGGTTCATGGGCTCGGGCAAGACCACCGTGGGCCGACTGATCGCGGACGATCTTGGCCGGACGTTCGTGGACACCGACGATGTCATCGAGCGACGGCACGGCCCGATCGATGCCATCTTTGCCGAGCGCGGCGAAGACGCTTTTCGCGCCATCGAGCAAGCAGTAGCGGCACAGGTCGCCCGGGGGAGACGTCAGGTGATCGCTACCGGCGGCCGGATGCTGCTCGACGCGGCAAACGCCGATGCGCTGACGGCGACGGGCCGGGTCTTCTGCCTCGCCGCCGATGCTGACGAGATCATCCGCCGCCTGAGGGCCGATGTCGACGGCCCGGTGCGACCGCTGCTCGCGGGCGACGATCCGGCTGCCGCAGTCGACCGCCTCCTGAACGAACGGGCAGCCGGCTACGGGCAGTTCGAACAGGTCCGCACGGCGGGCCGCTCGCCGCAGGACATCGCAGCAGACATCATCGAGCGACTCGGGGCTTGATCGGCGCGCGTTGCCGAAGCCGACTCAGGCTTCCCAGAGCATCCTGACCGGCATCGCGTACAGGCCGGGTGCCGCCTGTTGGACGCGATCGCCGTTGTGCAGGAGGATCCCGCACGCGAAGCTCTCACCTACGGCGTCCTTCAGGCGTCGCAGCCCGGTGAAGTCTCGGGGGTGCGCCGTGGCCCGCGACTTGACTTCTATGCCGACGACAGCGCCTGGCGAGCGGTCGAGCACGAAGTCGACTTCTGCGCCGCTCTTGTCGCGGTAGTGGCTGACGGTGGTCGGGTCGCTGCTGAGTGCAACGGCCTTGGCGAGTTCCCCGTAGACGAAGCTCTCCAGCAGGGGGCCGAGCCGTTGCCGGTCGCTGGCGATGCTCGCGGCATCTGTTCCCTGCAGTGCTGCGAGCAGGCCGGAATCGAGGAACTGGAGCTTCGGCGCCTTCACCAGACGCTTCAGGTCGCTGCGATGCCAGGCGCGCACCCGGCGAATCAGAAACATGTGCTCGAGCAGCACGAGCCAGCGGTCGACGGTCTTGCCGTCCACGCCGAGACGCGTGCCGAGTGCGGACATGTTGAGCAGTCCGCCGGCTGCGACGGCTGCGTGGGCGATCAGGCGAGGCAGCTCGTCGCGTTTGGCGACTTGGGCGATGTCGCGGACATCGTGCTCGGCGACCACGCGCGCATAGTTGCGCAGCCATGACCGTCGCCTGGCAGGAGCGGCGCGCGTCAGCGCCTCGGGGAAGCCGCCGCGCTCCACTCGCTCCACGAGGTCGTCGGTGGGCCCGGCGGCAGGCAGGCCCGCGAAGTCACTCGCGAATGCACGATCGATGAACGAGGACGGCTGTGTGCCGGCGATCTCGGCTTGTGAGAAGGGCAACAGCTCGACCGTTTCGACGCGCCCGGCCAAGGAGTCTGGCGACATTGAACCTGCGAACAGGTCGACCGAACCGGTGATGAGGAACTGCCCGGGGCGCGGGTCTTCGTCGACAATCCGCTTCAACTCCAAGATCAGACTCGGCGCTCGCTGAATTTCGTCGATTACTGCTCGCCGTAAGCCGCTGGTGAATCCCCTCGGGTCCTCTTGGGCGAACTGTCTCGACTGCTCGTCATCGAGGGTGACGAACTGCCGGCCATCGCCGCCGGCGATGCGGCGGGCGAGCGTCGTCTTGCCCGATTGGCGCGGCCCGACAATGGCGACAATGCGAGTGTCGGCCAAAGCCGCGCGCACCTGCGGCTCGGCGTGTCGAGCGATGAGCGCTCCGCTCTGCATGGTCTGATCCGGCATGAAGCTCTGTCTAATTCGGAATGTGCACCGGGCTGATTCGGAATCTAGCGACCGCTCACAGCCGACACAAACCACCGACAGCCCGCCGTTCAGATTGCGCCAGGGCCGCGAGTCGCTGCGCCAAGAGGCGCAGGGCGCGGCGTTACGACGTAGCCGCCTCGATCGCGGGGCCTTGGGGCGGCAGGCCGATCGGGAAGGCGTCGCGGACGGCGGCGTCGATGGCGGGGCTGATGTGCGACGGCCAGTGGCTCTCGAGCGTGGCCATCACATGGTCGTGGGCCACATCATGTGCCGCCCGGCTGCCCGCCTCGGTCCAATCCTCGGGAGTGTCCCGGTTGGACACCAGCGGGTAGAGGTACTCGGTTTCCATGAGCTCGAGCGTCTGCGGCGAGCCC
>JAJEIW010000188.1 GCA_022828045.1 Acidimicrobiia bacterium
GGCTCCTCGGTCAGCCTCACCGAATAGGTCGCCTGATGCTCCTGCGCGCTGGCGGTGCCGGGATCGTCGGCTTCGGCCAGCGACAGGGAGTCCCGCGACACCGCCACGTCCCAGTCCGGACTGACCTCCTCGATCTTGAGCTGGAAACTGGCCAGCAGCCGCGCACCGGTGTGCAGCCGGTGCACGCGGATACGGCTCGTGTACCAGCCCGGCGTCACATCGCCCACCTCGACCCGAAGCCCGTAGGCCGCCGACGAGTTCGCGGCAACCGTCACCTCACACGGACACTCCCCCAACCTGCTGTTCCCCGGCAGCGGCGGACTGAACGCGCTCTCATCAAGCGCATCCGCGGCGCCGCTCTGGCTGATCGAGAACGTCCTGACAGTCGAGCTGTTGTTGACCAGCCGGATCACCAAATCGCACACAGCATCAGACCGCAGCCTGCCCTGCGCAGGAACCGGGCACGGATCCTTGCCGGTCCCGGCATCAGGCTGAACCGACGCCTGAACCGGCGGCAAACCAGCCGACGCCCCAACAGGGCTCAGCGACAACGCGACCAGAACAGTCGCAACCGAGCCAACAACCAAGCCGACGAACCGCCGCCGCATCAGCATCCGAACCCCCGTCGCGCACACCCGCCCCGAAACAGCCGAAACGATCGCACACATCGTCGCACAAGCAAACCGCGGCTCGGTTCGTCGCGCTCGGAACTCACTCGTCGAGTGCGGTGCGCGCCAGCGACAACGTCGTGTTGAGACTGAACGAGCCGTCGATGTTGTCGACCGTCACGGCGTCGCCATCGGCGAACGTGCCCTCGAGCAGGCCCGAGGCCAGCGGGTCGGTCAGCTCGCGCTGGATCAAGCGCCGGAGCGGCCGGGCGCCGTAGGCGGGGTCGTACCCGCGGTTGGCGAGCAACTCGGCTGCTGCCGCCGTGACCTCCAGCGTGATCTCGCGATCGGCGAGGCGGGTGCGCAAGATCTCCAGCTGCCGTTGGGCAATGGCAGCCACATCGCTGCGACTGAGGGCGTCGAACTGCAGGATCTCGTCGACGCGGTTGATGAACTCCGGGGCGAAGAACTCCGCTGGGTCCACTGCCAGGTTCGACGTCATGATGAGCACGACGTTGGAGAAGTCGACGGTGCGACCCTGACCGTCCGTCAGCCGACCGTCTTCGAGCACAGCCAGCAGCACGTTGAACACGTCGGCGTGTGCCTTCTCGATCTCGTCGAGCAGCACGACCGAGTACGGCCGGCGGCGGACTGCCTCGGTCAGCTGGCCGCCGTCGTCATGGCCGATGTACCCGGGAGGTGCGCCGATCAGGCGACTGACCGAGTGCCGTTCCAGGTATTCCGACATGTCGATGCGAACCATGGCGCGCTCGTCGTCGAACAATGCCTCAGCCAACGCACGCGCCAGCTCGGTTTTGCCGACGCCGGTCGGGCCCAAGAACAGGAAGCTGCCGATGGGCCGATCCGGCTCGCTCAGCCCGGCACGGCTGCGCCGGATGGCATTGGCGACCGCTGCGACCGCATGTTGCTGGCCGACGACTCGGCGGGCCAGTGTTTCTTCGAGGTGCACCAGCTTGTGCACCTCTCCTTCGAGCAGCCGGCTCGTGGCGATGCCCGTCCAGCGCGACACCACTTCGGCGATGTCGTTCGCGTCCACCTCTTCCCGCAGGATCCGCTTGCCTGCTTGCAGCCGTGCCAGCTCGGTGGCTGCTTCGCCGAGACGCCGGTGCACCTCGGGCAGTTGGCCGAAGCGGATCTCCGCAGCCCGCTCAAGATCGGTTTCACGCTCGACCGCGGCGGCCAGCGCCTCGGCTTCGGACTTCAGCGCGCGGATCTGGTCGATCGCCGCCTTCTCCGCCTGCCAGTGCGCCTTCAGCCCCGCAACCCGCTCGCGCTCAGACGCCAGTTCTTCGGCGATGGCGTCGCGGCGCTGGTTCTCGTGTCGCTGGCTTTCCGATGAACTGCTGCTCGACCCATTCGGCGATCCATCCGACGATTCCTCGCCGCTCAGCGCCAGCTCCTCGATTTCGAGCTGACGGATGCGCCGCTCGCTCACGTCGATCTCCAGCGGCACCGAATCGATCTCGATGCGCAGGCGGCTGGCGGCCTCATCCATCAGATCGATGGCCTTGTCAGGCAGGAAGCGCTCTCGCAGGTACCGATCCGACAGGGTGACCGCGGCCACCAGCGCTGCGTCGGTGATGCGCACGCCGTGGTGGACCTCGTAGCGCTCTTTCAGCCCGCGCAGTATGGCCACCGCGTCGATGACCGATGGCTCGCCCACATGGACGGGCGCGAAACGCCGTTCGAGCGCAGCGTCGTCCTCGATGTGCTGGCGGTACTCGTCGAGCGTTGTCGCGCCCACAAGGCGCAGCTGGCCGCGCGCCAGCATCGGCTTGAGCATGTTGGCGGCGTCGAGCGAACTGTCGCCGCCCGCGCCCGCGCCGACCAGCGTGTGCACCTCGTCCAAGAAGGTGATGATCTCGCCGTCAGCTTCGGCGATCTCGTTCAGCACTGCTTCGAGCCGTTCCTCGAACTCGCCCCGGTACTTGGCTCCTGCCACCATCGCAGCGAGGTCGAGCGCGACGACACGCTTGTCGCGCAGACCGTCGGGAACGTCGCCCTCGGCGATGCGGCGCGCCAGGCCTTCGACGATCGCCGTCTTTCCCACACCCGGCTCGCCGATCAGGACAGGGTTGTTCTTGGTGCGCCTCGACAGCACCTGGATGATCCGGCGGATCTCGTCATCTCGGCCGATAACGGGATCGAGCTGGTCGTCGCGAGCCTCGGCCGTGAGGTCGCGGCCGAATCGCTCAAGCGCTTCATAGGAGTTCTCCGGAGTCGGCGACGTGACTCGTGTGCTGCCGCGCAGTTCGCCGACCAGCGTCGCCAGCGCGTCATGATCGGCTTCGAGGTCGTCGGCGAGTGCCAGCAGCAGGTGCTCGGTGGACAGGTAGTCGTCGCCCATCTGGGCGCGCTCGGCGTCGGCAGCCTGCAGCGCTTCGGCAAGCTCGCTAGCCAGCGCGGGCTGCGCCTGGGTTTGCGTACTGAAGCTGCGTGGCAGCCGCTCAAGTGCCTCGAGTGCACGCGTACGGATGGCAGCGGGTTCGATTCCGGCGCGTGTGAGCAGCGGGAGCACCAAGCCCTCGGGCTGCGATACGAGCGCCAGCAGCAGGTGCGCTCGAGTGACTTCCGGATGACTTTGGCTCTGCGCGGCACTCACCGCCGATGCCAGCGCCTCCTGGCACTTGTGCGTCAGCGGGCTGGAAGGCAGCGGACGGTTGTGGGGATCTACGTCGTGCTTCATGACGTCAAGTCTAGCAGAAAACTTGATGGCTGAAGACTTAGATTTATTGACTCACTAATGCGCTGCTCCGTGGACCGAGCGACTCAGCGCGGCGGGGCCGGTCCTGCTCCGGGCCCCGAACCCGGGCGCCTGATGAGATCGGTCTGCGGCAACGGCACCAGGTCACGCCGGTACTGCCGGTGCGTCTCAGCCACCAGCGTGGCTGCCTCGGCTTGCACGTCGGCCAGCTTGCGCTCCAGCGCCGCCACGCGCTCTTCCAGTTCCATCACGCGCTTGACGCCAGCCAGATTGAGGCCCTCGCTGGTGAGCTGGCTGATGCGATTGAGCATGGCGATGTCGCGGTCGCTGTAGCGGCGGCTCCCGCCGGAGGTGCGGGCGGGGGCGAGCAGACCCTTGCGCTCATAGATCCGCAGCGTTTGCGCATGCACACCTGCAAGTTCGGCCGCCACCGAGATGACGTACAGCGCCCGGTTGCGCTCGGAGGCAGATGGCGTTCGCCTTGGTTGTTCGCTCATGACTGTGTCCTCGGTTCGTCCCTTGGTCGCTACTGCTTCGCTCCTGCGGTGTCGGCGAATGTGGCTGGTTCCGGATCGGCCTCGCGCTGCCGCCGGCTGGTACCGCCCTCGAAGTCGGTGACGTCGCGCAGCGCCTCGATGGCTTCCCGCTCTGCGGCAGACGGTTTCGTCGGCACCACGACCTCGACGCGCACCAGCAGGTCGCCGGTGCCGCGTCGGGTGGTGATGCCACGTCCGCGCACTCGAAAGGTCTTGCCCGACGGCGTTCCGGGTGGGATGCGCAGCGTCACCGTGTTCCCGTCAAAATCCAGCACCTTCACGTCGGCCCCGAAGACCGCCTCGGGATACGTGACCGGCACGCTGATGGTCAGATTGCGGCCGTCACGGCCGAAGTCGGCATCGGGCGCCACGCCCACCAGTACGAACAGGTCGCCGTTGGGACCGCCGCCCGAACCCGGCGAACCCTTGCCCGCCAGCCTGATCCGCCCGCCGTCGTCAACCCCGGCGGGTATGCGCACCTTCACCATGCGCATGCCGCCTCCGGACGGATCCCGAACGCCGACCTCGGTCACCGCTCCTTCCACCGCTTCGCGGAACGAGATATTCATGCGCGTCTCGAGATCGTGCCCGCGCGTCGGCATGGGGCCGCCGCGGCCAGGTCGCCCGCGGCCGTCGCCGAAGAAGCTGCCGAAGATGCCGCCCAGGTCGCCGAGATCCTCGATGCGGATGCTGAAGCCGCCCGGCCCTGATGCGAATCCGCCCATCTGGGGGCCGAAACCGGCGGGCCCCAACCGGCGTGCCTCGTCATACGCCGCGCGCTTGTCGGTGTCGCCGATGACGTCGTACGCCGCGGAAATCCGCTTGAAGCGTTCTTCGTCGCCGGCGCTCGAGTCCGGATGGTGCTTGCGCGCCAGCTTCCGGTACGCCTTGGTGATGTCCTTGTCCGACGCGTCGGGCGAGACACCCAAGGCCGCGTAGTAGTCGTTCTCGAACCACTCGCGTCGTGGGTCCATCGTGACCCCCTACCCCGTGCGCACCTTGACCATGGCGGCACGCAGCACCCGGCCGTCGAAGCGGAATCCGCTGCGCAACTCCGCTGTCACCACTTGACGGGCGCCGTCGGCGGGGCCCGGCGCATCGGCGTCGCTCGGCACCGCTGCCTCGGATGCTGCTTGTTCAACATCGGGGGCGTCAGCGTCTTCGTCCGGTACCGGAGCGGCGGCGGGCGCCTCTTCGATCGTCACCGCCTCGTGCTGGGTGGGGTCGAACGGCTCCCCGACGGCGTCGATTCGCTCGAGCCCTGCCTTGCTCAGGGCGACCATGAGCGACTGGCCCACGGCGGTCACTTCGCTGTGTCCCTGCGCAGCTGCGGCATCGCACCCGTCGAGCACCGGCAGCAGCGACTCGACCAAGCGGCTGACACCCGCAGAGACCTGCTGGCGCCGCTCCGCTTCGACTCGCTTCCGGTAGTTCTGGAACTCCGCTCGCTGGCGCTGCAACTGGTCGAGATAGTCGTCCCGCTCGGCCGTCACGGTGTCGAGTTGGGCCAGCAATGCCAGCAAGTGCCCGTCAACTGCCGCCGCGGCGTCCTCATCGGCGTCGGATGCGTCCACGACGTCGCCGTCGGTGGCTTCGTCATGTGCCGCGGGCGCCGCTTCCCGAGCGGCGGCCGCATTGACCTCATCGGTCCGAGATTGGGGCCTCGAGGGGCTCACTTCTCCTCGTCCACGATCTCCGCGTCAACGACATCGTCGTCAGAACCGGCGCCATCAGCATCAGTCGCGGTGTTCGCGGCCGCAGACTCGTACAGCTTCTGGCTGAACGCGCTGCTGGCCGCAGCGAGCGTCTCGGCGGCCGAGCGGATGGCGTCGAGATCGTCGCTCCCGAGTGCCTCGCTGGCAGCCGCCAAGGCGGATTCCACAGGCTCCTTGTCGTCGGCGGAGACGCTGTCGCCCTGCTCGTCGAGCAGCTTGCGGGTCTGGTACACGAGCGTGTCCGCGTTGTTGCGGATCTCGGCCTCCTCCCGCCGGCGGGCGTCTTCTGCGGCATGCGCCTCGGCATCGGAGACCATCCGCTCGATCTCGTCGGGCGACATGGCCGACTGCCCGGTGATGGTGATCGACTGCTCCTTGCCGGTCGCACTGTCCTTCGCCGACACGTGGACGATCCCATTGGCATCGATGTCGAACGCCACCTCGATCTGCGGGACGCCTTGCGGCGCCGGCGGCAGGCCGACCAGCTGGAACTTGCCCAGCGTCTTGTTGCCGGCTGCCATCTCCCGCTCGCCCTGCAGCACGTGGATCTCCACGGACGGCTGACCGTCCTCAGCGGTGGTGAACATCTCCGACCGGCGCGTCGGGATTGTGGTGTTGCGCTCGATGAGGCGCGTCATCACGCCGCCCTTGGTCTCGATGCCCAAGCTGAGCGGTGTGACATCCAGCAGCAGCACGTCGGTGACGTCGCCCTTGAGCACACCGGCCTGGATGGCAGCGCCCACCGAGACCACCTCATCGGGATTCACGCCCTTGTGAGGCTCACGGCCCGTGAACTCGGTCACCAGCTTCTGCACGGCAGGCATGCGGGTGGAGCCGCCCACCATGATGACGTGATCGATGTCGGCCTTCGCCAGGCCGGCATCGGCAATGGCCTGCTCGAATGGCGCCCGGCAGCGCTTCAGCAGGTCGAAGGTCATCTCCTCGAACTTGGACCGGCTCAGCTCGTAGTCGAGGTGGAGGGGGCCGCTGTCGGTCGCGGTGATGAACGGCAGGTTGATCTGGGTGGTCTGCTTGGACGACAGGTCCTTCTTGGCCTGCTCGGCTGCTTCCCGCAGACGCTGGCAGGCCATCGCGTCGGTGCTCAGGTCGACCCCGTGGTCGCCCTTGAACGACGCCGCCAGCCACGCGACCACAGCCGCGTCCCAGTCGTCGCCGCCGAGGTGGGTATCGCCGGCGGTGGACTTCACCTCGAACACGCCGTCGCCGATCTCGAGCACCGACACGTCGAACGTGCCGCCACCGAGGTCGAACACCAGGATCGTCTGGTCCTCGGTTTCCTTGTCGAGGCCGTACGCCAGCGCGGCGGCCGTGGGCTCGTTGATGATGCGCAGCACGTCGAGGCCGGCGATCTTTCCCGCCTCGGTCGTGGCGGTCCGCTGCGCGTCGTCGAAGTACGCCGGCACGGTGATGACCGCTTCGGTCACCGTGTCGCCGAGGTACTGCTCGGCGTCGAGCTTCAGCTTCTGCAGCACTCGGGCCGAGATCTCCTGCGGCGTGTAGTTCTTGTCGTCGATGGACTTGCCCCAGGTGGTGCCCATGTGCCGCTTGACCGAGGCAATGGTGCGCTCGGGATTCGTGACCGCTTGCCGCTTGGCGACCTCGCCGGTCAACACCTCGCCGTTGCGAGCGAAGGCCACCACCGACGGGGTTGTGCGGTCGCCTTCAGCGTTGGCAATGACGGCGGGCTCGCCGCCCTCCATCGCAGCCACCACAGAGTTCGTGGTTCCGAGGTCAATTCCGACAGCCTTGGGCATCATTGCGCCTTTCATCGTGAGGTGTCCCGGCCCAGATGGGCCCGAAACGTGGATTGGTGTTGAAGACAAGCATATAAGTTGAGTGTGCTATTAGCAATTTCTCTGAGTCATGCTACCGGCCACGATGCCAAAGAAGCATGTGGCGGCGGAGGCGGCAGGAGACTCTGCGCCGTGCGGGCTACCGTGCACGCCCATGCCATCGCCGGGCGACAAGCACACCCTCGTGCTGCTGCGCCACGGCCAGAGCGAGTGGAACCTCGAGAACCGCTTCACCGGCTGGTGGGACGTCGGCTTGACCGATGAGGGCCAAGGCGAAGCGCGTGCTGCGGCGGCTGCGCTGGCGGACGCGGGCATCGCTCCCGACATCGTGCATACATCGCTGTTGCGGCGTGCCGTCCAGACGGCCAACACGACACTCGACGAGATGGGGCTGGGCTGGCTGCCCGTGAGACGTCATTGGCGCCTGAATGAGCGGCATTACGGAGCGCTCACCGGTCTGAACAAGGCCGAGATGGCCGAGCTGCACGGCGCCGAGCAGGTTCATCTGTGGCGTCGCAGCTATGACGTGCCTCCCCCACCGATGCCCGTCGGGCACACCTTCGACGTCGTGAACGATCCCCGCTATGCGGGCTTGGCCCCCAGCGAGGTGCCGCGCGGTGAGTGCCTGGCCGATGTTGTGACACGCATGCTGCCCTACTGGCATGAGGGCATCGTCGGAGACTTGCGAGTCGGCGCGACCGTGCTGGTGGCCGCCCACGGCAACAGCTTGCGGGCCTTGGTGAAGCACCTTGACGGCATCGGCGACGCCGAGATCGCCCAGCTCAACATCCCCACCGGAATACCGCTGGTGTACGGGCTAGATGCCAACCTGCACGTCGCAACGCAGTGCCCAGTGGAGGACCGCTACCTCCACTGAGCGCCGTTTGGCTACAGAGCGTCGATGCCGCGCTCGCCGGTGCGAATCCGCACGACGCTGTTGACCGAGGTGACCCACACCTTGCCGTCGCCAATGCGCTCGGTGCGGGTGGATTCCACGATCGCGTCGGTGACCCGCTCCGCCAATTCCGTGGCGACGAGCACTTCGATGCGGATTTTCGGGATGAAGTCGATGTGGTATTCGGTGCCCCGGTAGGTCTCCGTGTGGCCGCCTTGGCGACCGAATCCCCGTACTTCTGACGCCGTGAGCCCGGTGATGTCGAGGTCGCGGAGCGCTTCGAGGACCATCTCCAGACGGTGCGGCTTGATGACCGCGGTCACCATCGCCACAGACTCCTCAACCATTGGGCTCCTCAACCATTGGGTCCTCCCGACTGCGCCGAACTGATCGCGATTCTCGAACCGTTTGGCGACCCCAAGCGTCGCACGCGCCGCGCCCTATTGCACGCAACCTCGATGACAGCGCGCATGTTCAGCCATTTCTCAGCACCCGCAGGACATCAAAGTTGCACCTCGACCGTCCGTTCCGATGCCTGTCATGGCAAGAGCCGCAGCGGCGGCGGTAGCCTCTGGCGCGTCTTCGGGGCCGGGCGCGTGCTACGGTCCGGCGCTCGGGCGCTCGTGGGGCCTTGGCAGTCCCAGCCCAAACGGCCACTCACCCAAGGAGCGGGATATGTCTGTGGCGAATCGTGTGGAGAGTCTGCGTGAGATCGATCTGTTCTCAGACTGCAGCAAGAAGGAACTCCAGCACATCGCACGTGCCGCCGAGCAAGTCGAATTCACTGCCGGCGACAACATCGTCGAGGAGGGCAGCGGCGGCGCGGGTGCCAGCTACGCCTACGTGATCGTCAGCGGCTCTGCTGTGGTACGGCGCAACGGCCGCAAGGTCGCCGAGCTCCGCCCGAGCGACACCGTCGGCGAGATGGCGCTCTTCGATGACGGTCCGCGTACCGCGTCGGTGGTGGCTGCCACCGACATGGAGGCGATCATGCTGTCTCGCCGCGCGCTGAAGGGCATTATCGACAGCACGCCGTCAGTGGCGCACAAGCTGCTGTCGGAACTGGCCGGTCGCCTCCGCAAGGCGAACCGCAAGCTCTACGGCTGAATCGTCACCACGCTTGAGACCTCGTTGCAGCACATTCCGGCGCGCCGTGAACGGCCGCGGGCGCATCGGGACTTCGGGTCGCAGCGGGGGCGTCAAGTAACTTCACCAGCGTGAACAAGCCACCTCTGCGTCCCCACCATCTGGTGCTGGGCATCGGCATCGCCTTCGCAGCAGTCACTGCCGCCTCAGGCATTGCAGCAGCCGTACTGCAGTTCCACGATGACACCGACGCGGCTCATCGCGAGGTCTTCGGCAACATTCCGAGCGGGGTCAAGTTCGCGTTCTACGCGCTGACATGCGCACTGATTCTCTACGGGGCGTGGAACTTCGCCCAGCGCACGCTCAATTGGCAGCGCGGCGCACCGGACCGGCGCTCGACGACGACCCGCAACGCGCATCGCCGGCTGGCGGACTACCGCGGCGGCGTGCTCATGCAGACACTGCTGCGCGATCCCGCTGCCGGTGTCATGCACGCGCTGCTCTACTACGGGTTCCTGGTGTTGTTGGCCGTCACCACGACACTCGAGATCAACCACCAATTGCCCACGGCGGCCAAGTTCCTCGTCGGACCCACCTACCAGGGTTTCAGCTTCGTCGGAGATCTCGCCGGTGTGATCTTCCTCGCCGGTGCAGTGTGGGCCATCGTTCGGCGTTACGTGGCCCGCCCGTATCGCATCCGGATCAAGTCGCGGCCCGAGCACATGATGATCCTGGTCGTGCTGGCAGCGCTCGGTGCCACCGGCTTCGTGGCCGAGGCCATGCGCATCGTGATCGACGGTCGGCCGGCTTACGAGCAGTGGTCGTTCGTGGGTTACCCGCTGTCGGCTGCGTTCGACGGTCTCGCCAACATCCGCGGCTGGCACCAGGTGTGGTGGATCGCCCACGTGGGCTGCTTCATGGCCTTCCTGGTGATGCTGCCCATCACCATGCTGCGGCACATGTTCACCTCGCCGCTCAACATGTACCTGCGCGACCGCGAGCGGCCCAAGGGCGCCATGCGGATGGTGCCCGACCTGATGGAGGCCGACGACATCGAGACCATCGGCGTGTCGCTGGTGAACGAGTTCACCTGGAAGCAGCTGCTCGACACCGATGCCTGCACCATGTGCGGCCGCTGCACCGCGGTGTGCCCGGCCCATGCCACGGGCAAGCCGCTCGATCCCCGCGAGATCGTGCTGAAGACCGGCGAGATCATGGCCGCGACCGGGGAGCACGGCGGGGTGACGCCGCCGATCGGCACCGATGCCGAGATCACCGTGGCGGCGGACTCGGTGTTCGAGCGGATCACCCATGAAGAGCTCTGGGCGTGCACGACCTGCAAGGCGTGCGACGAGAACTGCCCGGTCAACATCGAGATCCTCGACAAGATCCTCGACATGCGTCGCTACCTGACGCTGATGGAGAGCGAGTTTCCCGCCGAGCTGGGCGGCGCGTTCCGGGGCATGGAGAACAACGCCAACCCCTGGAACCTCAACAACGGCGAACGGGCCGACTGGGCCGACGGCCTCGATGTGGAGGTGGTCGACGCCGATGACCCGTTCGATCACGAGTACCTCTACTGGGTGGGCTGTGCCGGCTCGTTCGACGACAAGAACCGCCGGGTTTCGGTGGCCACGGCGAAGCTGTTGCAGCGCGCCGGGGTCGATTTCGCCATCCTGGGCCCGGGCGAGAACTGCACTGGCGACAGCGCGCGGCGCTCGGGCAACGAGTACCTGTTCCAGATGCTTGCGGCCGAGAACATCGCGGCGCTCAACGGCATGGGTGTCCGCAAGATCATCACCCAGTGCCCGCACTGCTTCAACACACTGCGCAACGAGTACCCGCAGTACGGCGGGAACTGGGAGGTCATCCACCATGCCCAGTTCCTCGAACAGCTTGTGACCGACGGGCGTTTGGATCTCTCCGAGGCACGGCTGGACGAGCGGGTCGTGTACCACGACTCGTGCTACTTGGGCCGCCACAACGACGTGTACCTGGCGCCGCGCAATGTCATCGGCAGCCTCGGCGGCGTGGAGATCGTGGAGGCCCCCCGCAACGGCACCAAGGGCATGTGCTGCGGGGCCGGCGGGGCACGCATGTGGATGGAGGAGACCATCGGCACCAAGGTCAACGACGAGCGCTCACGCGAGCTGCTCGACACCGGCGCCGACCGCATCGCCACGGCGTGCCCGTTCTGTTTCATCATGATCGACGACGGTGTGAAAGGCCACGGCGTCGAGGACGACGAGGTCAAGGTGGCCGACATCTCCATCCACCTCATCGACGCCCTCGAAGCCGCCGACGATTGAACCCCGCCATCGCGTCAGCGGCGCCCCGGCGGCCTACTACAGCATGCGGCGGGAGCGGAAGTTCTCGTGGTAGCGGCTGGGGGTGGGGCCGCGCTGGCCTCGGTACTTGGATCCGAGCAGCTCGGCGCCATAGGGGTGCTCGGCGGGCGTGGTCATCTCCATGAAGCTGATCTGGCAGATCTTCATGCTCGGGTACAGGGTGATCGGCAGGTTGGCCACGTTCGACAGCTCAAGCGTCAGGTAGCCGTCCCAGCCGGGATCCACGAAGCCGGCCGTCGTGTGGATGAGCAGGCCGAGACGCCCCAGCGACGACTTGCCCTCGATGCGGCCGACGAGATCGTCAGAAACTGCCACGCGCTCAAGCGTGGAGCCCAGCGCGAACTCGCCCGGGTGCAGGATGAACGCGTCGCCCGCGGCGACCTCCACCTCCTCGGTCAGGTCGGGCTGGTCTTCGACGACGTCGATGACCTGCCGGGTGTGATTGCGAAACACCCGAAAAGTGGCATCCAGCCGCAGATCCACCGATGAGGGCTGCACTGCTGCGTCGCCCAGCGGCTCAATGACGATGCGCCCCTTCTCGAGGGCTTCACGGATGCTCCGATCCGACAGGATCACCACAGGCCTCCTCTAGGCTCTGGCCTTCGCCAGCGGGTGTAGTTCAATGGCAGAACTTCAGCTTCCCAAGCTGATAACGGGGGTTCGATTCCCCTCACCCGCTCACCTCACCCGGCCACGAGCGTTGCGAGCGCCCAGATGGATGCCACGAGCCCGACGAGGGCAAGCGGCACGGCACGCCACGCCGGCGCCCGCACCATCTCGCCGTCGGGGCCGGCACGCCGCGGTCGCGCCAGGGCTGCCACGTTGCCGACAAGCAGCGCCGCGCCCAGCGCCAGCACCAAGTACGGAATGAGATCTTCGCCGAGGAACGGCGTGGCATCCACAGCGGACAGAACGGCTTCCGCCGGATTGGGCCATGTCAGTACCCCGCTCACGATTCGTGCGCCATGTCGGCGAAGAGCGTGTACTGCGGCATGAACGCCACCCGCGCCGTGCCGGTGGGGCCATTGCGGTGCTTGGAGACGATGATCTCCGCCATGCCGCGGTCGGTCGTGTCCTCGTCGTAAACCTCGTCGCGATAGATGAACATCACGACGTCGGCGTCCTGCTCGATGGAGCCCGACTCGCGCAGGTCTGAGAGCATCGGACGCTTGTCGCTGCGGGACTCGAGGTTCCGGCTCAGTTGCGACAGGGCCACGATCGGCGTCTCGAGCTCGCGAGCGAGGATCTTCAAGCCGCGAGAGATCTCGGCGATCTCCACCTGACGGTTCTCGGCGGTGGCGCGGCCGCTCATGAGCTGCAAGTAGTCGACAACGATGAGGCCCAAGCCGCCCAAGCGGCTGCGCAGACGCCGGGCCTTGGCGCGGATCTCGGCGACCGTCACGTTGGGGTTGTCGTCGATCCACATCTGGGCATCGCCGAGGCGGCCCACGCTGCGCGTGATGCGGTTCCACTCCTCGGCGCGCAGCTGGCCGGTCCGCACTCGCGTGGCATCGACCCGTGCGTCGGAGGCCAGCAGACGACCTGTCAGCTCGGCGTGATTCATCTCGAGGCAGAACAGCAGCACGGGCTCCTGCAATTCCAGTGCCACGTTGGACGCCATCGTCAGAGCGAACGCCGTCTTGCCCATGGCGGGTCGACCGCCGACGATCACCAACGACGACGGCTGGATCCCCGACAGGATGCGGTCGAGCGACGAGAACCCGGTCGCCAATCCCGAGAACGCGTCGCCGCGCTCATACAGCTCCTCGAGACGGTCGAGGCTCTGGTCGAGCAGGTCGTGCAGCGATTCGGTGGAGTCGACGATGCGGCGCTCTGCCACGCTGAAGACCAGCGACTCTGCCTGATCGATGGCGGCGGCGGTGTCGGAAGGACGGTCATAGGCCAGCTCGGAGATTTCTGCAGATACGGAGATCAGCCGCCGCAGCAAGGCGTTGTCTTCGACGATGCGCGCGTACCTGTCGACGTGGGCCAGCGTCGGCGTGGCTGCTTCGAGCGCCAGCAAGCGCTCGGAACCTCCGGCTGCCGCCAGATTGCCGGTGCGTTCGAGCTGGTCGGCAACTGTCAGGCAGTCGACCGGTTCTGATGAGATATACAGCGTCTCGATCGCATCGAAGACAAGACCGTTGGCCGGCACGTAGAAATGCTGGGCATCCAGCCGCTCGACGGCGGCGCCGATGGCATCGCTCGAGAGCAGCATTGCCCCCAGCACCGACTCCTCCGCGTCGATGTTCTGCGGCGGCAATCGCCCGCCCGCTCGGCGCGCGAGATCCGTCGGCAGCTCGGCGAGACTCATCTCCCGCGATCCTGCCGTGCAGACCCTCTGGAACGCTTGGGCACATCACTGGGATTTTCGGTGGAAATCAGCTCGGCCACATGTGCACAAGCAGTCGCTTTTCCACAGGCAACACAGCGGGATAGAGCCATGGCGCTATTGCACCAAGGGGGTGGTACAACAACCGATGCAGGCAGGCACGCTCGCGCCCACCTGATCGGTGCGTGCCTAGCTCAGCGCGACCACTTCGACGATGAACGAGAATGCCACGTCAGGATGCAGCTGCGCAGAGACCTCGTGCGAGCCGACAGTGCGGATCGGCACGGGCAGCGACAGCTTCCGCCGGTCGACGTCCACGCGGGTCCGCGCCGTGACGGCAGCGGCGATCTCGCTGGTGGTGACCGAGCCATACAGGTGCGTGCCCGATCCTGCCCGAGCGGCAATCGTCACGCCCTCGGCCACCAGCTTCCTCGCCACAGCCTCGGCTGTCTCGCGTTCGCGCAGGTCTCGTGCCGCCCGAGCCCGCGCCATCTCCGCGGCCTGGGTGACCGTGCCTTCGGTCGCGCGCAGGGCGAGTCCGCGAGGAATGAGGTGATTGCGAGCGAACCCGTCGGCAACATCGACCACTGAGCCCGCGGTGCCGACGCCGTCCACGTCGCTGCGCAGCACGATCTTCATGCCTGCTCCCCCGCGACCGCAGCCGGCTCCGGGCTGGCTGCGTCGTGACGCTGCTCGTCGAAGGGACCCCCGAGGTCGGTCTGCTCGTCGTCGGCAAGTGCCTCGGCGCGCTCCGGGGCCGGCCGGCGGTCGTCGCCGGGACGCGGTCCCCGTCGCTTGTCGCCGCGGCGCTGGGTCATCGGCCGACGCGCGTATTCAAGCAGAGCCATCTCGCGGGCGGTCTTGATGGCCCGCGCAACTTCGCGCTGCTGCAGGCGGCTGTTGCCCGAGACCCGTTGCGCCCGGATCTTCGCTCGTTCGGAAATGAACGACCGCAGCAATTCGACGTCCTTGTAGTCGACGTAGGACACCCCCGCCGTGGTCAACGGGCTGAC
>JAJEIW010000034.1 GCA_022828045.1 Acidimicrobiia bacterium
TCTGGACGGCGGCCTCGAGCACCGAGCGCACGATCTTGTCGTAGCCGGTGCAGCGGCACAGGTTGCCGGCGAGCGCGTAGCGCACTTCGGTCTCAGTGGGGTCGGGGTTCTCGTCGAGGAGCGCTTTGGCGGCGATGAGGACCCCGGGTGTGCAGATGCCGCATTGCAGCGCAGCTCCTTCGAGGAAGCACTGCTGCAGCGGGTGCAGTTCATCTGCGCTGGCGAGACCTTCGCAGGTAGTGATGGCGGCGCCGTCGGCCTCGGGGGCGAAGATCAGGCAGGCACACTGCAGGCGCCCGTTCATGATGACCGAGCAGGCGCCGCAGTCGCCGGTGCCGCAGCCTTCCTTGGCCCCGATCAAGCCCAGCTCGTCCCGGAGGGCATTGAGCAGCGATTCGCCGTCTTCGGTCAGAAAATCAACGGCGTCGCCGTTGACCTCGCAGTTCACATGGGTGCGGCTCATCAGGACGCTCCGTTCTGTCCGTTGCGTGTTCGAATCCGGTCGGCGGCAATGCCGGCGGCTCGACGGGTGAGCACGCCGGCGACCTGGCGCCGGTAGTTGATCGTGCCCCGCTTGTCGTCGATGGGGTTGCAGGCATCGCTGGCGGCTGCGGCTGCGGCGGCCAACGCTGCGTCGTCGAGGCTGCTGCCCACGAGCGCCGCCTCTGCGGCAGGCACCCGCACGACGGTGGGCGCCACCGCGCCGAGCGCGACCGAGGCCGCGCTCACATTGCCGCTGTCGTCCAGCGTGAGTCGCACCCCGGCACCCACCACGGCGATGTCCATCTCGGTGCGAGGGATGAGTCGCAGGTAGGCGTCGGAGGTGCCGCCGGCTGGCCGGGCGAGCTCGAAGCACACCACGATCTCGTCATGCGCCAGCGATGTCTGGCCGGGCCCGGTCACCACGTCGGCGACGGGCACCCGCCGCTCGCCGTCCGCGCCTGCGATCACGGCCACCGCATCGTTCACCACCAGGGCAGGCACGGAGTCGGCAGCGGGGGAGGCGTTGCAGAGGTTCCCGCCGAGGCTGGAGCGGTTCTGGATCTGGTCGGACCCGATGAGTCCTGCAGCCTCGGTCAGGCCTGGGAAGTCGGCAGCAAAGGCGGCGTTGGACGTCAGCGCCGAGCTGGGGGCCGCAGCACCCACCTGCCAGGTGTCGCCGTCGAGGCTCACCGACATGAGACGGTCGATCTTCTTGAGGTCGATCACCATCGACGGCTCAGGCCGCCCGGCGCGCATCTGCGGCACGACGTCGGTTGCGCCTGCGAACACGATGGCATCGGCATCGCCGGCCAGCAGTGTCCTCGCCTCGTCAATGGTGGTCGGCGCGGCATATTTCATGCGGATAGCTCCCGATCCGTTGGGTGTTGCGTCATGTGTCGACGCACCGTCTCCCGGCGGTTGCGTCGCTCGCGCCGACTGCGGGCGACGGCGCGCACGGCAGCGGACGTTAGTTGCGCTGAGCCGTGCTCGTCGCATCAACCGTCGCCGGCGACCGCCCGCACCGTGGCTTCCTGTCGCAAACGAGCCAAGAATCGTCGTTGACGAGCGGCAATCATGTGTTGCCGCAGCGACATCCATTAACGAGCCGAGGAGCGGGTCATGGCTGGAGAAACGAACACAGCGCGGGTGTCGGACTGCGTGGTGCTTGCCGATGTCCCCGACGGACCGCTCAGCGCCGAGCACTTCGCGTTGCATCCCGAAGATGTACCCGAACCCGGACCGGGCGAGGTGCTCGTGCGGGTTCAGGCGATCACGATCGGCGCGGGGCAGCGAGCCGGCCTGCAGGGCAGTGCCAGCTACGCGGGCGCCCCGGAAACGGGCGCGGTCATGGGAGGCGCGGGCGCGGGCATCATGGAGGCATCGAATGCGGAGGGCATCAGCGTCGGCGACACCGTCGTGGGCGCGACCGGCTGGCGCCGCCACGCTGTGATTGCCGGTGGCGAGCTGCGCGTCGCAGACGGCGCGCTCGACCCAGCCCTGCACCTCGGCGTGCTCGGCACGAACGGGCTCACCGCCTACTTCGGCTTGCTCGAAGTCGGGCGACCAGAAGCGGGCGAGACCGTGGTGGTGTCCGCAGCGGCAGCTGGTGCCTCGTGCGGCGGGGCTCGACACGCGTGTCCTCAGTCGGGGCCGAATTCGGTCTCGGAAGCGAGGCGCAGTGCGTCGTCGAGCATGTCGCGGCACCGGCCGCAGCGGCGGTCCCATTGGGCAAAGGTCGCTTTGGGGATGCCGCTGCCGCGGCACTGATCCGCTGCGAACTCGGCGATGGCGAGTGCCGCAGCGGCGCCATTGCGAAGCTGTTCTTCGTCGAAGCGGGCTTGGGGCCGGTCAGCGCTGTAGGTGGACCCCTGACGCCACAGGTGCAGATGCTCCAGATCGAGAGCGCCTCGGGCGAGCGTGCTGAACGTCTCCCCCACATGTTCGGGCTGTGGCGCCAGCAGAGCCGGGATGCTGTGGGAATGCGCCGGCGCGGTGCCCATGCGGACGATGTGGACAGTTTTGGCGGCAGATTCCACCATCGTCTGGATCTCGCCCATCGCCGCGGCAAAGCGCACATCCTCGAGCGCGGCGAGTTCGTCGATGTCGCCGTCGGCCTTGGCGTCGGCTTCGTCGGGACCGGGGCGCAGGTATCGGGTGAGGCGCGCCACGGCATCGGACACGTCCGTGAGGCGACTTGCCAGCTCGGCGGCAGGATTCGCGGGCAATCCGATCTCCTTGTCCCAGTCGATGCTGCCATGCGTGTCGGCGTCGGCCAATTCGATTGCGTAGGTCGAGATGCGGGCTTCCAGCGAGCACGGAACCTCGGTGGTGCGCACGGCCCACTCGGGGGCGTCTGTCACATACACGTCGACGTTGCGTTTGGCGGCGGCCTCTGCTCGCCGCTCCAACGCGCAGCGGCGTGTCCAGCGTTCCGCGTAGTCAAGATCGTCGTAGATGGCCACCAAGTCGACGTCGCTCGTGTGGGTGGCCTCGCCGCGCGCCAATGAGCCGAACAGCAGCACCCTGCCGACACCGGCGTCGAGCAGCGCACCTGCGGCACGTCGAGCCGCCACAAAGTCGGGCGCGGCCATGAAGCCAAGGCTACTGCCGCTCGTCGAGCGTTGACCTCACGCAGAGAGCAAGCGAATGCGGCGACCAGCGAGACAGCGCGTCTCGTCACTGGCTCCGGCAACATCTGCGAGCCGTCGCCGAATTCAGCGAAGAACTCGACGTCTGCCTTGTCTGCGGCCGCGCTGGCTGAGCGCAATGCGGGCTCCTGGCCCGCCGCGAATCGCATGTGCCATAATCGGTGGCCGTGAATCTGGCTGCTACCCCCCGGCAAGTCGCCTCATTCGCTTCAGCTACATCGACTGAGTCCGTCAGCGGCAGCGCCGTTCTCGGCCTCGGCGGTTTCACGGTCTTTGCGGCCGCCTGATCGCTGCGGCGTGCAATACGAGGCGGGGCTATGTCCCGTGGTGTGCTTGGCCCGCGGCCGCTCCCGCCAGTCGGTCAGCGGTGTACTCGTGGCGAGTCCCCCAGCTACATCACCGAGGGCACGGCCCGCTGCCATCGCGCGGCACTCGTCCGCTCCATGTGGTCGCGTAGCCGCGCCTGAGAGCCCCCAGCTCGGCCCCGTCAGCGGCACCCACACGCACTCAGCCAGCCACAACGTCGAGTTCCAGCACCCTGCGAAAGGACTCGCACATGTCGAGCGCTGATGAGAGGTCGCCAGAACAGTCACGGGCCGAGTCGCGGCGATCGCGTGACTTGAGCGACTTGAGGGACAGGAGTGTTATCGCAGCGAACTTTGCACGGGTCATTGGAATCCTCATCAGCCTGATCCTGCTCATCGGCACCTTCGCTGTCGGCCGCGCTACGAGCCCCGAGCCGCCGGGCAATGTTGATCCGACCGATACGGCTGCGCCCCATGGCGGCACTGTCAACAACATCACCAACGTCGTCAACAACTACGACTCGCCGACCCCGGAGAGAACGTTCGACGAACCGTCCGAGCGCAGCGCAGAATTCGACCCGGCTGAGTCCAAGCCGGCCCAAGAGGCAGCAGAGCGGGATCATTCCGCAGAGTCTTCACAGATCGAGTCCGTGAGCCCGCCAACCACCGTCGCGACGCCGCGCGAGGCCCGAGTGATTCTCAACGACGATCCGTTCCTAACAGATCTTGATGCTGACAGCGGCGGCAAGTACAGCTGGTTCAAGCCCCCGGCGGCTGTCAACAGCTACGGATTCGGGGACGACGGATTCCGGTTCACCATCGCGATCGGCGAGAGCGGCGATGAGGATCTCGACAATTTCGCGCGGTGGGAATTCGACGAAGTCAACGGCGAGTATAAAGTCGAAGCGTGGATTCCGGCGGCATGGGCGACGGCGACGATCGACTACCTGATCTGGGTGGACGAGAACAATGACGGTCATTTCTCCCGTGAAGAAAATCTGCCCGACTGGAAGTTGGATCAGAGCGAAGCGTCGGGCTGGCGCTCATTGGGCGTGTACGACTTCGACGGCAGAGTGCGCATAGAGGTTCGCGACACGCGCTCGGAGGATGACTGGCGTACCAATAGCGGCGACGAGATCGCGCGCATCGAGTCCTCCCGGATTGCGGTTGACGCGATAAGGCTCGTCGAACAGCTTGACCGATAGCCGGTCGTGATGACTACGGACTCACGCACAAAGCGGCAAGCAACTCGGCGGGTTGAGAGTTTCGGCCTTGGCTCGGGGTTGGCTCACCCGGCACGGCGATCGAGGCGACGCAGCCGCCCTCGAGCGTCGGCGGTGATCGTTGGGCTAGCTTGACGGCGATACCACCAGCGGCAGCTGGGGAAGTGAACGCGGTTGTACTCCCGCCAGCGAGCTATACGGCGTCGGACTGTGTGAGCGAGGTGCCGATTGTGGTGGCGTCGGATGCAGCGGCCCAGTCCGACCTGTACAGCGCAGTGACACTGGCAGGCGTGGAGGACACCGACTGCATCGTGCTCGCCGGTGCACGCGACGAGCCCGTGCCTCCCACACAGCGCAGCCGTCTCAACGCAGCCGCGCGCGGCGGCTTTGTCGTTGGCGGACTCGCCGCGGTGCCAAGCGACAAGATCGCTGGCCGTGACATGACCCGCCTTGCTGGTACTGGCCGGTGGCACACGGCACGTCTGGTCGGAGCAGTCGCCGCGGACCCAGACGGCGACATTGACAAGCTCACGGCCCGCACCGCCCCTGTGCCTCCCGAGCCAGCGGACACCGACGGTGACGGCGTTCCTGAGCCGATACCGCCGAACCAGTCTTGGCTACTTTTTGGCAACAAATAGCCGCATTCCTAGAGGAATGCGGCTATTGGGATAGCGAAATTTCCGGCTATGCGGAGTGCGCCGACCCCGAGGACACAAAAAAGCAGACGAGATGCGGTCTGAATTCATGGGCTGCACCTTTGATAGGGACAGGGGACTGTGTGAGGGTCACAGTTACTCGGAGACTTGGGAAATACAAAGCCGTCTGGCCTGCCCTGAGGGTTGGTTCTTGGGTGTTCAAACATCAGAAACTGACTACGCATGGCTCTGCTACCGTCCGGATCATCCAGACTACTGGCCACACTGACGGTCCCAAATTCGGGTCCGGCGCGATGTCGGTCTACGACACCGCCAATCCCGGCCCCGGTGTTGGTGGGCGAACTCCAATGGTGGTTGCGAGTGATCGGTCATGATGGCCGGTGTTCTGTCAGAGCAACCGCCAGTGGAGGTATCATCTATGGCAGCACGGCTGAGCGTTTGGCGGTGCCTATTCCTCTTGGTTGCTGTCGGTGCGTCGGTGAGCTGTTCACGGGATGACGCGGGTGATTACGAGGTCAGATTCGGCGACAACGCAGAACTGCTGTCGTGGTGCTTCGTCGAACCCGATGGTTATCTGCAGATCGACGTGAGACAGATTCGTTTCGGCAGCCAGTACCAAATGGCTGCTGGGCGCTTCGACCCGGCTGCAGCAGATCTCATCTACCGTCACCTGAGCGAACATCTCCGTCGTCGTGACGTGGCGAATCTGAACGTCGAGATGAGTGTGGCGAGGCTCTGCGCGGACCAGCCGAGTGAGCAGCCTCCGAATTGGCTCAGACTCAGCACTGACGGAACGTTCATGCCCGCACCACCACGCTCCGCTCCTGCCGCTACGCCCGCGGCGGGCGGATGATCGCAGCCGCTCGGCTGTCGGTGACCGATGGCGCACCGAAACATAGGCTCGGCTCATGACGGCCGCCGATCCGCCGCGGCGAGTCGAGGCTGAACATCTGGCACACGACTCGGAGCGGCCTACCGCAGCGGGCAGGTTCGCGGTGCGGGTCTCGTATCCGGCCGTGATCCTGTTGGGAGTCGGCATCTATGCCGTCGCGGGATCGCTCGGAATGCCGGCGGTGGCGGCGTCCTACGTTGCCGTGCTGGTCGGGGCAGGGCTCGTCACGCTGCACGAGATCGTCTTGCCCTACCGCACTGAATGGCGCCCCCAGGGTGCTGAGGTGCGAGCCGATGTGGCGTTCATGGTGGCCGTCCAGGTGGTGCTGCCGCTGCTGCTCTCGCTGGAAGCGACGGCGGCATTTGCCGGATGGCTGCGCGAGGGCGACCTGACCCTCGGGGGCCTGTGGCCGCACAGCTGGCCCGTCGCGTTGCAAGCGGCGCTGATGATGGTTGTGGCCGACTTCTTCCGCTACTGGCTGCACCGGGCGTTCCACGGCTCAGCGTTCATGTGGCGCTGGCATGCCGTGCATCACTCGCCGCACCGGCTGTATTGGCTGAACGTCGGGCGCTTCCACCCAGGAGAGAAGGCGGTCCGGTTCTGCGTCGACGCGTTGCCGTTCGTGCTGGTGGGCGTGGGAAGCGACGTGCTTGCGGCCTACTTCGTGTTCTACGCGCTGAACGGCTTCTACCAGCACTCCAATTGCGATGTGCGCCTCGGCTGGCTCAACTACCTCATCAGCGGCCCGGAGCTGCACCGCTGGCATCACTCCGAATTGCCGGCGGAGTCAGATCACAACTTCGGCAACAACCTCATCATCTGGGACGTGCTGTTCGGCACCCGGTACCTTCCCGCTGACGCGGCGGTCGGTCGGCTCGGACTGCTGAACCGCGAGTACCCGACTGGCTTTCTGGCTCAGATGCGCACTCCCTTGATTCGAGGACTCGACAAGCGAGCAGCCGGGTCGGCGACGCCGTCGTGACGGGCAGTTCGGGGATAGGCAGATCGGCGACCGACGGTCTCAGCTATCGACTGCTTCGGGCTGGGCTGGCCGTGGCCAGCGGCCGCACCTACCGCGGGCTCGTCCGTGCATGCGCCGATCCGGCGACGGTCCAGGATCAGGTGCTGCAGCGCATCCTCTCCGATAACGCCGGCACGGTGTTCGGCACCGATCACCGCTTCGGCTCGATTGCCGGCTTCGAGGACTACCGCCGTGCCGTGCCGGTGCAGACCTACGAAGACCTGCGGGAGTTGATCGAGCGGCAGGAAGCCACCGGCGAGCAGTGTCTCACTGCCGAGCAGCCGGTCTATTACAACCAGACCAGCGGCACCGTCGCCGAGCCGAAGAACATCCCGCTCACCAAGGCCGGCCTCGCCCGCATCCAGCGCTTGCAGCGACTCGCGGCCTACACGCTGTCGCGGCGCACCGCCGCGCTCGGCGGCAAGGTGTTCGCGGTGACCGGTGCCGCGCACGAGGGCACCATGCCAGCAGGCACGCCGTACGGCTCGGCGTCAGGGCTGCTGTACGCGAGCCAGGGCAAGCTCCTGCGGCGCCGGTACGTGCTGCCGGCGCCGGTATCGGACATCGCCGACTACGACGCCCGCTACCTGGCCATGGCCGTGCTGGGCGCGGCCGACGGCTCCGTGACCACGATGGCGACGGCCAACCCGTCGACGTTCATCCGGCTGATGGACGTGCTCAATGACTCGGCCGACGCGGTGCTCGACGCAGTGGCCGCCGGGCGGCTGCCCGCTGGTTGCAACGTGCCTGGGCGCGACGACCAGCTCGGACTCCGCGCAGACCCGCAGCGAGCGGCGGCGCTCGGTCGGCGCCTTGAGGCCGCAGGCCGACTCACCTATGCCGACATCTGGGGCGACCTGCGTGCGGTGGTGACGTGGACCGGGGGGAGCTGCGGCTTGGCGATCGAGCGACTCCAGCCGATGCTGACACCCGACTGCCCGGTCTTCGAACTCGGCTATCTCGCCAGCGAGGTCAGCGGCACCGCCAACATCGATCCCATCGAAGGCTCCTGCGTCGCCACCCTGCAGGACAACTTCTTCGAGTTCGCGGAACGCGATAGGTGGGAGGCCGCTGCCGACGATGCCGACCGTGGCCAGCAGACCTGCACGCTTGCCGATCTCGAGGCCGGCCGCGACTACTACGTCATCGTGACCACGGCCGACGGTCTGTACCGCTACGACATGAACGACATCGTGCGGGTGACAGGCTTCGTCGACCGCACACCGGTCCTGTCCTTCGTCCAGAAAGGCAAAGGCGTCACCAGCATCACGGGCGAGAAGCTGTACGAATTCCAGGTGATGTCGGCCGTGACCGCTGCCGTCGCCGAGTTCGGCACGGTGGCACCGTTCTTCATCATGCTGGCCGAGGTCGCAGAGTCCCGCTACACGCTCCATGTGGAGCTGGCGAGCACGCTGGCTGGCCCACAGGGAGCCGAACTTGCCGGCGAACTGTCAAGCAGCATCGAGCGAACGCTGCGGCAGACCAATGTCGAGTACGATCAGAAGCGAGCCAGCGGCCGGCTGGCACCGCTGCGCATCAGGTTGCTTGCAGCGGGCACCGGCGACGAATTCAGGCGCCAGCGCGTCGCAGACGGACAGCGCGACGTGCAGTTCAAGTACCTCCGGCTGCAATACAGCGCGGACTGCTCGTTCCGCTTCGACGACTTCGCAGCTCCGGCCTGAGAACACCCGGACGAGGGGAACGCGTGCGGATAGGCCACCTGAAGACGTTCACCTTCCCGGTGCCGTTCAAGCGCGTCTTCCGGCATGCCTCTGCCAGCCGCCGCCACGCCGAGAACCTCATCGTGACGGCCCACGGCGACGACGGCGCGATCGGCTACGGCGAAGGGTGCCCGCGGCTGTACGTGACCGGGGAGACCGTCGGGGGCTGCGCTGCATTCGTCAACCAGCACGCCGCGTCGTTCTGCGCGGACGTCGGGAGCGTGGACGACCTGCGTGC
>JAJEIW010000214.1 GCA_022828045.1 Acidimicrobiia bacterium
CGCCTCGCCCCCGCCTGACACCCACTGCGCCCGCCCGACACCGCCCACAAAACAACAAAACGCGCACAGGCAACGAACCATCAACGTCGAACTCGCCGCAAAACCACCCCCGCACACCAATAATTCAGCAGTCTCCTAGACAGCGGGGCAGCGCGAGGAGGGAAAGTGCGATGCCTGTCGACGCCAGAGTTGTTGTCATCCCGCAGGAGGCCGGTGCCGGACCTGAAGTGATGGACGTGACGCTGCCCGATCCGTGCGGTCATGAGGTGGTGGTGAAGCAGTACGCGTCGGGTGTCTGCCACAGCCAGCTGCACACCATTCACAACCCGCGGGCGGCGCCGCAGGTGTTGGGCCACGAGTCCACCGGCGAGGTGATAGCAGTGGGTGACGACGTGACCAGCCTTGCGCCGGGGGACACGGTGATGGTCACTTGGGTGCCGAAAGACCAGGCGAGCGCTCGCCGCAGGGGCGGATTGCTGCGGCTCGATCTCGGCGATGGCCGCACAGCGACCTCCATCAACGTGTTCACCTGGGCCACCCACACCATCGCGGACGAGATGTTCGTGGTGAAAGTGCCTGAGGGCATCGACGTGGAGGCCACCTGCATCATCGGCTGCGCGGTCATTACCGGCGCCGGAGCGGTGCTTCACACCGCTGGGGTGAAGGCCGGGGACAGCGTGGCCGTTTTCGGTGTCGGTGGAGTCGGCCTGTCCGCAGTGGCAGCGGCGAAGGTCGTTGACGCCGATCCGATCATCGCCGTGGACCTCTCCGATGAGAAACTGGACTTTGCGAAACGCTTCGGGGCCACCCATGGCGTCAACGCTTCCGAAGGCGATCCCGTCGAAGAGATCAGGGCGCTCACGACCGACGAGCACCGCTTCGACATCCTGCGTCAGCCGCTGCGCGGCGTCGACTTCGCCTTCGACTGCATCGGGCACCAGAGCACGATGGCTCAGATCCACGAGGCCACCCGCGCCGGCGAGTTCGGCCAGAGCCGTGGCGGAACAGCGGTGCTCGTGGGCGTGCCTCAGCGCAACCTCGAACTCGACACGATGCACCTGTTCATTGGTGAGCGGGCGTTCATCTCCAGTCTGGGCGGCAGCTGCGAACCGGCCGTCGACTTCCCCCGATTCTTGGAGTGGCACGCCGACGGCAGCCTCGACCTCAACTCGCTGGTGACGCAGAGCTACCCGATCGACGACATCGGCCAAGCAGTCGACGACCTCGAGAACGGAAGGATCGCAGGCCGCTCCATCCTGGTGTTCGACTGACTGGCGGTGCTATTCGGCGAGCGCGGCTTCGATGGCGGCGATGCCGTCAGCGAGCGCTTGGGCCTCGGCGCTGTCGAGCACGCTGTAGATCGGCGCGATCAGTTCGTCGGTCAGCGCTTCGGCGGCTTCCCATTTCGCACGATGCTCGTCGGTGACCTGCGCGTCATTCGTCCAGCCGAACATCTCGACGTCGTCGGGCCGGCGCACGCGGTGGGCCATCTCGGTCGACAGGCCCGAAGCCACGATGGCAACGAGGTGCAGGCTGCCGCGCATCTCGCGCAGCACGGCCACGTTCTGGAATGCGCGGGCTGCGGTCTCGTCGCTGCGCGGCTCGGATGCGACTGCTGCGAAGAGTGCCTGTGCGGAACTGTCGACGAGTCCGGCGTCGATCACCTTGTCGGCGGCGGCATTGAACGTGTCGAGACCTGCGACACCGCCCAGCTTGGACGAGCCGAACGCACCCGCGCACTCCATGTAGAGACGGCCTCCGTCACGTGGCGCCATGGTCTCCTTGGCCGAATTCCAGATCTTGGCGACCAGAGCCGGGTTGAAGTAGCCGAAGGCGCTGTGCACCACCGTGGCCTCGACATCGCCGAGCACGCCTCCGCGGCCCAGCACGTACAGGCGGAAGCCGTCGAGGCCGGCTTCCTTTCCACGGGCCAGCGTTCCGGGGTCGAAATAGAACCTCGATCCCAGCGCAGCTATCGGCGGGCACACAGTTTGGACGAGTTCACGTGTCTCCATGGGGCGACAGTGTGGCATCGCCCCGCCAGCGCCGCTCCCGCACGGTTGGGCGAACTCAGACCCTGTCCAATGCGCGCAGCGGGTGAAGCATGCTGCTTGACGTGGCCGCCTCGCCCGAACTCACTGCTCGGCGCAGCCAGCTCGGCGCGATGCGTCGCTGCGTTCGACGGCGGATGCGATTCGCGCCGTGTCAGTGCAGCCGACGGGCGAACATGTCGAGCAACAGCTCCCAGTGGCGCTCTGCCGCCGGCTTGTCGTACACCGGCCGCTGCGGGAACACGAAGCCGTGATGGGTGCCATCTACCCAGTAGGTCTGCGCGTCGGTCCCGGCGTCGGCGAAGGCCTTGCAGAGCCGGTCGTAGTGGGCACGGTCGACGTAGTCGTCGTGCTCGGCCGACATCACCAGCACCTCGCCGCGGATGTCAGGCGCTCGCAGGTGGGGCGAGTCGCTGGCGTCAACAGCCAGCCTCACGCCGTGGATTGATGCAGCGGCGGTGATCGTGTCGGGGTAATCAGCGGCGAGCCAGATCGCCATCGGACCGGTCATGCAGTACCCGGTGGTGCCGACCCGTTCGATGCTGGCAGCCGGGTCCGCGTCGGCATATCGCAGCAGGGCTGCGGCATCACGCGACACCATCGCATTGGACAGGTTCGTCATCAGCTTGAACATGAACTGCCGGCTGGCCGGGTCGTCACGCTGCACGATGAAGCCGGGGACATCGCGGTAGTAGAGGTTCGGCAGCAGCACGTAGTACCCGACCGTCGCGATGCGGCGGGCCATGTCATGCAGTTCTTCCCGCTTGCCGGGCGCGTCCATCAAGAACAGCACGGTCGGGAACGGGCCTGGCCGCCGCTCGCTGGGCTCGGGATGCACGACGAACGTGCTCATCTCGCCCTCGCCGGTATCGATTGAGACGTGGTCTTCGAACATGGATGCCTCCTCGTGTGCGGCCGTCCGGATCGACGGCTCGGCGCCTGATCGCCGGGTAGCGGTTGTGTGTGTCGCCCCTTGTGTACTGCGTGCGAAGCCACAACGCTGGCCGAGCGAGCCGATGGTCTCCTCAGCAGCGGCGCTGCCAACGGACCGTGCTGCGGCCGGTTGCACGGCGGCGGCATACCATCCCTGGCCATGCAGGCACTCGACTTCGAACCGCAGTACTTCGTCTACGAGGAGATCCGGCCGCGTGTGGCCCGCATCACCATCAACCGGCCCGAGGTGCGCAACGCCATCAACACCCCGGCCCACAAGGAGTGGTCCGACATCCTGGACCACGCCGCCGCCGATGACGACGTGTGGCTGATGGTCATCACCGGCGTGGGCCGTCAGGCCTTCTGTGCCGGCCGTGACCTCAAGCACCTGTCGATGATCCGCCAGTCAGACGAGGCCACCCAAGCCGCCGACCGCGAGCTGATGCGTCAGGTCACCCGTCTTATCGAGCGTTTCGACTATCCCAAGCCGCTGATCGCCCAGGTGAACGGTGTGGCGCTCGGCGGCGGTTTCGAGGTGGCGATGGCCTGCGATCTCGTGGTGGCGGCCGATCATGCCCAGTTCGGTCTGACCGAGCCGCTGCGCGGCCTGTACGCAGGCGGCGGGGGAGTGCACCGGCTACCGCGCCAGATCCCCATGAAGCTGGCCATGGAGTACCTGCTGACGGCCCGCACCATGAGCGCGCAGCGGGCGCTGGAGCTGGGCATCGTCAACGACGTGGTGCCCTACGACGAGCTCGACGCTGCCACTGACCGGCTGATCGACGACATCATGCGGTGCGCACCGCTGTCCATCCAGGCCACCAAGCAGGCGGCGACGCGCGGGCTCGACATGCCTCTGGGCGAGGCGTTCCACCACCCGTATCCGGCGGTGGCCCGCCTGATGGCCAGCGAGGACGAGAAGGAAGGCCCCCGAGCCTTCGCCGAGAAGCGCCAGCCCGACTGGCAAGGCCGCTGACAGACGCCCGCTCGGCGAGCGCTTCAGCCGTCCGATCATGCACCTGCGCAAGTTTGCGCAGGTGGGTAACAGAGCTGTTGCGCTGAAGTAGCGCTAGTAGCGCTTATCCAGCGCTACACTGCGTGCATGGCCACGATTCAGATCAGAAACGTGCCCGACGATGTGCATGAACGGCTGCAGCAGCGCGCCGCGGCGGCAGGCCAATCGCTCCAGCAGCACATGCTCGATGCCGTCTGCCGGGAGGCCGAACTCGCTGCGGCCGAGGAGTTGCTGGCGCACAAGCGTGTCGAGGCACTCGTCTACGGCGAACTCGACCTCGATCCCGCCATGGTCGTCGAGCTCATCCGCGCAGATCGCGACTCGCATTGATCGTCGTCGACGCCAGCGTTGCCGTCCCCGCATTAGGCGGAGTCGGCGGGCGCTCTCAGCGAGCCTTGCATCGTGTCCTGCGAGAGCCGGCGCTGGCACCACACCTGCTCGACCTTGAGGTCGCGTCTGCCTTCCGCGGCATGCACCGGCGCGGCGAGATGTCGGACGCAGATGTCCGCCGCGGCCTCCGCCACTTGGCACGAATCAGGATCAGACGCGTCGACCACACCCCACTGATCGAGCGCTGCTGGGAACTGCAAGAGAACCTGACCCTCTACGACGCCTCCTACGTCGCGCTCGCCGAACTGACCGGCGCGACACTGCTCACCAGCGATGCCCCCCTCGCCCGCGCTCCAGGCATTCTCTGCGACATCGAGATATTCGAACCGCCCCCTGAGGCCGCCGGCTGAGGTGGTCTCGACGTCCAGCATCTGTCCCCGACCTGCGGGGCCGGCGACAGCAAGGCGCGTGATGGAGATGTCGTAGGCACCTCTTGACTGCTGGTTTCAATGTGTCAGTTATGTTCCTGCGCAAAATTGCGCAAAGGCATAATCGAACGTGGATACAGTGAGGTCGTGACGAGTTTCGAGCGGTCACAGGTGTCCACGCTGGTTGAGCGATTGTCGGAGCCGGTCGAGCGGATCGTGACGATCTTCGGGCCACGCCAGTCGGGCAAGACAACCATCGTGCGCCAGGCCGTGGCGCAGGTGCAGCATCCGCATCGTTACGAAGCTGTCGACCAACCCGACCGGCCGACGGCGTTGCCCGTCGAGGCCGGCGCAGGAGACGCTCTGATCGGGAAGCCGCCGCCCGATGCGGAGTGGCTGGTGCGGACGTGGGAAGAGTGTCGCCAGGCGGTCGTCAGTTCGGGGGCGACTCATGTGCTGGTCCTCGACGAGGTGCAGAAAATTCCACGCTGGTCAGAGGTGTTGAAAGGACTCTGGGATGCCGACCGTGCCGCTGGCCTGCCGCTGCACGTCGTGGTGCTGGGTTCGGCACCGCTGTTGATGCAAGCTGGCCTCAAAGAGAGCCTTGCAGGCCGATTCGAGTCCATCCCTGTGACCCACTGGTCCTTTACGGAGATGCGCGACGCGTTCGGACTCGGGTGCGATGAGTACGTGTTCTACGGCGGCTATCCGGGGGCAGCTGATCTGCGGCGCGACTACGGGCGATGGCGGAGCTACGTGACCGACGCTCTCATTGATCCGCACCTCGAGCGCGATCTGCTGGACATGACTCGCGTCGACAAGCCAGCGCTGCTGAAGCAGCTCTTTGAGCTCGGCTGCATGCACTCCGGCCAAGAGCTCTCCTACAAGAAGATGCGCGGCCAGCTCGAAGATGCGGGCCACGAATCGACGCTGGCGCGTTATCTGGAACTCCTAGGCAGATCAGGCCTCGTTACAGGGCTGTTCAAGCACTCTGACAAGCCGCTGCAGCGGCGTTCTTCGTCGCCGAAGCTCATGGTTCTCAACACGGCCTTGATGTCCGCAGTAGTGGGCGACACCTACGATGTCGCACGGCCCGATCGCAGCTATTGGGGACATGTCGTCGAGAGTGCCGTCGGCTCACATCTCATCAATACGGCTTCACCCGCGACGGCGGTTCGGTATTGGCGTGACGGCGATGCAGAAGTCGATTTCGTGTTGTGTCGAGGAAACCGGACCGTCGGCATCGAGGTGAAGTCCGGTCGGGGCCGGCCGCGTCGATCGAGTCTGGAAGCCTTCGAGCGCAAGTTCTCGGCCTCGCCGTCGATCGTGGTATGCGACGCGGACGTGCCATTGCACGAGTTTCTCTCGGCACCCGCCGACTCTTGGCTCGACTCGTCATGACCGCTACCGAGTTGATCCCGCGCACCTGCACCGAGGTGGTCACCGATGAGCGAGCCAGCGCTGCCTTCGCGGAGTCCCAGCCGTTGAGTGCGTACCGCGATGTGCCGGCCTACGTGCTGCTCGGCGAACCCGGTGCCGGCAAAACGATCGAGTTCGAGCAGGAGTGCCGAGCATTGGGCGACAGCGCGGAGAAGATTTTTGCAAGCACGTTTTCCGTGGCCGACATCGCTAGCCGCCCAGAGTGGCGGAACAAAGTGCTCTTCATCGATGGCCTCGACGAGACGCGAGTGAGCGGTGGCGTCGGCACCAACACGCTTTATGAGATTCAGGCACGGCTGGTTGCTCTCGGAAGACCTAGGTTCCGCATCTCGTGCCGTGCAGCCGACTGGTTCGGTTCTGTCGATCGCCGTCCGCTCACTGAGGCATCGCCCGACGACGAGGTCACAACGCTGTGCCTCAACGCGCTGGATCGATCAGCTGTTCGGCGGTACCTGAAGGCACGGTCTCCCAATGAGGACCCCGTCGCCTTCATTCCTGAGGCCGAGTCGCTAGGTCTGGGGTCAATGCTCGACAACCCGTTGACATTGAAGTTGCTTCTCAAGACAATTGAGAACGGCGGCTGGCCCTCGACTCGCAAAGACGCCTTCGAGCGCTCATGCCGAGTGCTTGCGCAGGAGCTCAATGAGGAGCATCCGCGCGCAGCATTCGTTCACCCGCCCGAGCAGACATTGGATGCGGCCGGCCGTCTTTGCGCGATTCAGTTGTTGTCTGGGAAGGACGGGTACTCGTTGACGCGAACTGACAGCGACGCCGGGTTCATTCCTGCCGCCGAGGTTGCCGCGGACATTGTCGCTGCATCTCAGCGTTCCGATCTTGAGTTGCGAGATGTGTTCGCCACCAGCCTGTTCGTGCCGAGCGGTGAACGGCGCCGGCAGCCGCAACACCGTCAGATAGCGGAGTACCTCGCTGCCAAGCACATTGCGGACCTCGTCGACGCCGGGAGTGTCCCGTTCGGTCGTGTGCGTCTCGCTCTCACGAGTCGCATCGACGACCGCATCGTGACGGATCTCAGAGGTCTTGCCGCCTGGCTGAGCGCCCTGTCCGGCGAAGCCCGGCGCACGCTCATCGCCAGCGATCCGGTAGGTATCGCCATCTATGGCGACATTGCCGACTGGCCGGTCCAAGACCGTCGCACGCTTCTCGAGGCGGTCGCCGCGAACGCGCGGCCGGAAGACTTGTGGGGGCGCAGGTGGTTCGACAAAGGCGAGCTTCGATATCGCTATGCGATCGGGTGGAGCTTCCGAAGCCTGTGCATGCCCGACATGGCCGACACACTGGGGGAGTACTTCGATGCCGCACAGAGCGGCGCTGTGCCGAGCCACATCGCGGAACTCCTGCTCGTGGCTCTGTCTGAGGCCGAGGACTGCTGGTTGGACCAGTTGTCCTGTCTCGCCCCACGCATCAGCCAACTCGCGCTGGACATGGCGACTCAACCCGATGTCCGGCTTGCCGCATTGCTTGCATTCGCACGAATCGAACCTTCGGAGCCTGAGGTCGAGGCAGCGTTGGTCGGTGCTCTCGACGCAATTCTTGAGCGGAGACTCGCCGACCCGAACTACAGGATCGGGGAGACACTGCTGCGTCTCCTGTATCCGAAGGCGATTACGCCGAGCGGAATCTGGGCATACGCGCCACTCCTGCGCCGTGGCTCCGTCAGCGGCCCAGGCTGGGATTTCTGGCGAACGGTCTTGTGCGACGAGACGTCGATCGAGCAGCTTCCGCAGTTGCTTGACGGCTTCGCCGAGGAAGCCGAACGACTCTGGCCGATCCTGTCGAGCGCTTTCGCGAATGAGGTGCCGTTGAGGCTGCTCAACCGAGCGCTGAGGCACGTCGGACGCGAAATCGAGCCCGAGCGGGTCTACCGCTGGATTGCAGCGGTTGTTGCCAACTACGAGCAACGGCGGTCGAGTACCGACGAGACGGCGGAGCTCGCGGCATGGCTCACGGACAACGCACTGGTCACGCAGCAGTTGCGCAAGATGTGGGTCGCGCGTTCGGTTGCCGACGATGTGCGATTCGAAGAAAAACACTTCCTGAGGGAGTTCTTGCTGGCTGACTATCCGCAGGACTTCATCTCGTGGTGCATCGGCGCTGCTCGGACGCGGCAGCGCGTCGAGCCGGAAGTTGCTCGTGCCTTCGTACGAGAGGCCTACTACGGGCTGCCGAAGATGTACGAGCGGTTCGGTACGTCGATAGACGATCTGCGGGCCGAGATCGGCGAAGACGACGTCCTCACCGAATTCCTGGAAGAGCTGACGTCGAGAAGCGCGACATCGGCCGAGATCGACAGCGCCGATGCAGCCTGGCGCCGGGAGCTCGCAGAAACCGAGGCACGGCTTGAACGCGAGCGACAAGAGCGGCAGCGGGATTGGTCTTCGCATCTCCGTGAAGAAATTGGGGAGCTTCGTTCCAACTCCTTCAGTGCTCCGAACCTGCATACGTTGGCGTTGGCGTACTTCGGCCTCCTCGTGAAAGTCGATGATGGCAAGCCGCCAGTCGACCGTCTTGCAGATCTCGTCGGTGACGACTCCGACGTCTTGGAGGCGGTCATCGAGGCATTGCGAAACGCGCCTACTCGCCCTGACGTCCCGTCTGTGGAGCGCACGGCTGAGCTGACCGCAGAATCGAAGCACGACTGGCTCGCCTACCCGGTGCTTGCAGGGCTCACGATCCGCGAAACCGAGGGTTCATTGGCCCAGTCCTGGTTGTCCGCCGATCAGCGGCGTCAAGCCGTTGCGATCGCCGCTACGGCCCTCTTGAAGACGGATCAACAGCCTTCGTGGCTCGTCGATTGGCTGAACGAGGACCCCGCGTTCGTGCTTGACGTGCTGCACCGCTGCGCGGTCGCAGAGATCCGCAAGGGTGACGCCCACCTCTCGATGCTGAACTGGCTGCTGGAGGTAGAGGGGCTCGACGCCGAGCTCTACCGCTTCCGCCTGGGGCTATTGCGGTCGATGTCGGTCCGAATGCCGCGTGCGCAAATGCGGCTCTTCGACTACCTCGTAGGGCTTGTTCTGCAGCACGGCAATACCGAGTTGCTGGCAGATCTTACGTCGCGCAAGCTGGCATCGACCAGCATGACCGACGCGCAACGCGTTCGATGGCTGGCGATCGACGCACTCAATCGTGGTGGAGACGCCTTGAGAGCACTCGATGAGTTCCTCGAGTCCAAGCCAGCCTGCGAAGCCGAACTCGCGCCGTTCCTGAGTCAAGCCAAACTCACGCCATTCTGGAGTTCCGTCGAGCGTCCATGGTCCTATCGCATCGAGTCGGATGCAGACACGGCGGACATCGAGGCGTGGATCAAGATCGTCGGACGAGTTGTCCCGCCCCGAGACCGGGGGCGTCCCGGCGAAGCCGTCAGCATCGGTCCTGCCGAAGAAGTCACGAGCCTCATGTCGGGCTGGATCGATGAACTCGGCAGTCAGCCGACAGCAGATGCGGGGGCAGCGTTGGACAACCTCGTTGCCGACGAGCGCTTGGATTCGTGGCGTGATCGGCTGGAATTCGCTCGCGACAAGCAACGGCGCCTCCACAGCGACGCGTCTTACGAGCAAATGGATGTCTCCGATGTCATTGCGTTGCTGTGCGATGGCCCTCCAGCCAACGCTGCTGATCTGCACGCCCTCTTGTGCGATCACCTGCGGGATGTCGGCGAGCACATCCGCGGCGACAACGCCGATCTCTGGAGGCTGTTCTGGGCAGACGACCAGAATTCTCCGCCAAAGCAGACCAAGCAGGAAGACAGTTGCCGCGACGCCCTCCTGGGGGTTCTACGCGGCCGCCTGCCCGCCGCAGTTGACGCTCAGCCTGAGGGGCAGTACGCCGCCGAGCGCCGGTCCGACATTCGTGCCGCTTCGAGGAATTTCAACGTCCCCGTTGAGATCAAGAAGAACAGCCACCCTGATCTCTGGTCCGCAATCCACGACCAGCTCATCGCCAAGTACACGACCGACCCTGAGACTGGAGGACACGGCATCTACGCGGTGCTTTGGTTTGGCTCCGATGTCGAGGGATACCCGCGGCACCCCGTCGACGGCGATCGCCCCGGGGCGCCCCTCGAACTCGCTTGCAGGCTCAACGAGACCCTGAGTCCAGACCAGCGCCGGAAGATCAATGTCGTCGTGCTCGATGTAACTCGGCCATGAGACCGGGCGGCTGCGCGAGACTCCGCCGTTGACAGCGCGACAGCGCGCAGATGGCCGACGGTGACAGGGGTGACGATGAGCGACGCGACGGCGTTGGCTGAGCAGGTGCGGGCTGGCGAGACCGACGCAGTGACGACGGTCGAGGAGGCCATCGCCCGTTGCGAGCAGGTCAACCCGACGATCAATGCGATCGTCGAGCGGACGTACGATTTGGCGCGGCATCGGGCGGCCGGGCTCGACGCCGACGGGGCATCGACGGGGCTGCTGGCTGGCGTGCCGATTGCGCTGAAGGACCTGTTCTGCCCGGCCGAGGGCGAACCGGGCTACCAGGGCAACCGCCGGCTGGCCGAGCTCGACTACCGCTACCCCGAGACGGGCTCAGTGGCCCGTCGTTGGGCCGAAGCGGGCGCAATCAGCATCGGGCACTCGCACAGTCCTGAGCTCGGTGGAGGGCAGTGCCCGGCCGCCGCCGAAACTCACCTCTACGGGCCGTGTCGCAACCCGTGGAACACCGACCACACCGTGCTCGGCTCAAGCGGCGGTGCCGCGGCGGCGGTCGCAGCGGGCATCGTGCGCATAGCCCACGCCAGCGACGGCGGCGGGTCGATCCGCATCCCCGCCAGCGCCAACGGCCTCGTCGGCCTCAAGCCCTCGCGGGGCCGGATCTCGAGCGCGCCCGCCGGCGAAGGCTGGGGCGGCGGCACCACCGACGGGGCTGTCGCTCTCACCGTGCGCGACGCGGCGCTGGCACTCGATGTGCTCGCCGGCCCCGAGCCCGGAGATCCGTATGCGCCGGCGCATCCCGCACCCGCAGCCGGCTATGTCGCCGAAGTCGACCAGCACCCCGGCACGCTGCGCATCGGCGTGAGCTCGACCATCCCATTCGAAGTGACCGACTCGTTGTGCACCCAGGCGGCCGAGGCGGCAGCCGGTCTGCTCGACAGTCTCGGACACCGAGTCTCTCAGGCGCTGCCCGAGCCGATGGCCGCCAATGACTACATGTACGACTATGTCCGCATCATGCGTGCCAGCGCGACGGCGACGCTGAGGTCGTTGGAAGGGGTGCTCGGCCGCCCGTGGGCTGACGACGACATGGAACCGGTCGCGTGGATCAACTACCAGCGTGGTGCCAAAATCAGCGCGCCCGACCTGCTCGCCAGCCGGGAACGCCTGCACCAGTTCACCCGCAAGCTGGTCTCGTGGTGGAACCTCGAGCCGGGCCACGGCGACGGCTTCGATCTGTTGCTGACCCCCACCCTCGGTGTCGTGCCGCCACCGGTCGGCCATCTCGTCGAGGGAGACGAGCGCACGCTCACCAAGCGACTGGCCAAGGTGACGCCCTACCTGCCGCAGTTCAACGTCAGCGGCCAGCCGGCCATCTCGGTACCGCTGGGCACCGCGGAAGGCATGTCACCCGAGGGCCTGCCAATCGGCATTCAGCTCGTCGCAGCACCGGGCCGCGAGGATGTCTTGCTGCGAGTCGCCGCGCAGATGGAACAGGCAGCGCCATGGGCCCACCGGCACCCACCGGTCCACGCAGACGCCTGACCGGGCAACGGCCGGAAGGGCGCCGTCTGCATTCGCCCCTGTCGGCGCTAGGTCAGCTTGGTGCGGGACTGATCGAGCACCACGAGGGAGAGGGCGAACATCACCACCGCCATCCCGACGAACTGCCACAGCGACACCTCATCGCCCAGGAACACCCAGGCCATCAGCGTGCTGGTGACGGGGATGGCCAGTGTCATCGTGGAGCCCAGCCACGACGGGATGCGCACCAGCGACCAGTTCATCAGCATGTGGCTGGCAACGCCGGGGCCGACGGCCATGATGCCCAGCCACAGCCACGCTCCTGACGATGGCCAGTCGAAGACCTGCCCCGAGGCCAGCGCGAAGGGCGTGGCCACCAGCGAGCACACCAAGGCGATGCCCCCCGTGTACTGCGCCGCTGCGATCTTCTGCGTGCTGAGCTTCGAGAACACGAAGTAGCCCGTCCAGGCGAACAATGCCCCGAATGCCAGCAGGTCGCCGTACACGCTCCACTCGGTCAACCCCGACGAGCCGAACACGACGATCGCGATGCCGGCAATCGCCACCAGCGCCAGTCCCCAATGGCGCCGGCCCGGCTGCTCGCCGAAGAGCCGGGGCGCCAGGAACAGCATGAGCAACGGCTGCAGCGAAGCCACCACCGTGGCGTTGGCCACCGTGGTCATCCGCAGGGCGACGAAGAACAGCATGATGTCGAACGCCAGCGAGAACCCGCCCCAGAACGACACCTTGATCGACGACAGCCGCAGCGGGGTGCGATTGGCCCACAGGAACAGCGCGACAAGCCCGGTGTAGAGCCACATCCGCCAGAACACGACGGCCAGCGGCCCGAGTTCGGAGATGCCCTTGGCGATCACGCCCGAAGCGGCCCATCCCACCATCGCCACGGCAGCGGCGGGCACGCCGAGCGCACGTTCGGACAGAGCAGGTGCGCCGCGCCCCCCGTACGGCGCTCCCGGCGCCGACCCCGATTCGATGTCGGCCATGTGCGTGCTCCAGCCCCGCCGTTCCGGCCGCGGGCGCACCCGGCCGATGCCCGCATGGTACGCCGTGGTACCGGCGTGGCCCTGTTTGCCTGATGGCCAATGCCAGTGGTGATCGATCGAAGCTACGCGCTCGTGCATGCGCGACCTACTTCGGGCGGGCAGCGATCACTTGAGGCGTTCGGCTGTTCGTAGCGATCCAAGCGCGGGTGTCGGAGCACATCCAGCCGACTAGTTCCAAGAGTTGCTTGTGGTCCCGGAACAGGTCGCGCCTATGAATCGGCTCGTGGTGAGCGATCCGGTTCCGCAGGAAGTGGAGGCGCTGCATGCGGTCGGCCACATCGGCTCGGACTTGTTCCGGGTGGCGCGCTGCGGGGTGAAGCGGGAACGCTGCAGCCACCGCCGGCACCCACAACGAGGTCAAGTATGGGGGCTCGCACAGATAGCGCCAGAACCCGAAGTTCAA
>JAJEIW010000288.1 GCA_022828045.1 Acidimicrobiia bacterium
CCTCGGCGGTGAGCTGTCGTTGAACGGTCGTCGTCATGTCTTTCCCCGATTTCCGCGGGTTCCCCCGGATCCCGGCTCGTATTCTCGCACGGCGCGGATCGGTGCGCCTCCGAAGCTCTGGCATCTGTGCAAGCCGGGGCACGGCGGCGCCATATAGGCGACAATCGCGGCGTCTTATTCGACAGCAGGGGAGGACAGCACGATGAGCGAGGGCAGCGGTGACTCCGGGGGACGGCTGGCCGGCAAGGCCGCGGTCATCACCGGCGGGGCCAGCGGCATGGGACGGTCGACGGTGGAGCGATTCCTGGCCGAGGGCGCCTCGGTGGTGATCGGTGACCTCAACGCCGACGCTGGGCATGCATTCATGGAGGAGCTGACCGGCGCCGGCCTCGGCGATCGCGCTCGCTTCACCCGCACCGACGTGGCGGTGGAGGACGACGTGGCCGCGATGACCGATCTGGCGGTCGAGGCATTTGGCCGGCTGGACGTGGTGTTCAACAATGCCGGCATCGGCGGAGCGTTCGGACCCATCACGGAGCTGGAAGTCGACGCCTGGGACGAGACGTTCGCGATCTTGGTGCGCTCGGTGATGTTGGGCACGAAGCACGCTGCGCGGGTGATGATCCCTCAGGGCACCGGCGGCTCGATCATCAACACCGGGTCAATTGCCGGGATGGGCGGGGGCGCCGGCCCGCAGGCGTACTCAGCGGCGAAGGCTGCGGTCATCAGCCTGGCCAAGACCACGGCGCTGGAGCTGGCGCCGCACCGCATTCGGGTGAACGCCATCTGCCCGGGCCTCATTTTCACTCCATTGATGCACAGCGGCAACGAGGAACAGGCCGAAGAGATCATGTCGGAACTGCAGCCGTGGCCCGACCGCGGCGAAGGCACTGACATCGCCGGCATGGCGCTCTTCTTGGCGAGCGACGACAGCAAATTCGTGAGCGGCCAAGAGCTGGTGGTGGACGGGGCGATACTGGCGGCCGGGCCTCGCGTTCACGGCAGGATGCACAACACCCGCAACATCCACCGCATGTCCGGCATGGCCTACGGCACCACCGGCAAGGCCGCCACTGTCCGCCGCCTTTAACCGCGCTGGGTGTCGCTGAGCTCGTCGCGGAAGTCGGGATGGGCGATCGAGATGAGCAGCTCGGCGCGCTCGCCGAGCGAGCGACCTCGCAGTTCCACGGCACCGAACTCGGTCGCCACGATGTCTGCGGTGTAGGCCGGCAGCGTCGTGGGAGCGCCCGGCTCGAGCTGGGCGACGATGCGCGAGATGCGTCCGTCGGCGGCGGTGGACGGCATCGCCACGATGGCCCGGCCGCCCGTCGCCACGCAGGCGCCGAATGCGAAGTCGGGTGCACCGCCGGGTCCAGAGATGTAGCGGCCCCCGATCATCTCGGAGTTGGCTGATCCGTCGAGTGCCATCTGCACGGTCGACTGCAGCGCGACGAAGTTGCGAATCTGCGCGATGCCTTCGATGCCGTGACTCAGCGAACCGTTGGTGAGATGTACCGCTGGGTTGCGATCGACCCAGTCATACAGACGCCGTGTTCCCATCACTTCCGCAGCGACGCTCACGCCGTCGCCCAGCGATCCCTTGTGGCGGTTGTCCACTGCGCCGCTGTCGATGAGGTCGACACAGGTGTCGTTGATCATGCCGCCGTGCAGGCCGAGGTGCCGGCGGTCGGCGAGGCTCGAGAGCACCGCGTCGGGAATCGAACCGATCCCGAACTGCAGCGTCGTGCCGTCGCCGATGAACTGGCCGACGTGCGCTGCGATCGCCTCCGCGGTCTCATCGACAACGGCTGGGGCCAAGGTCGCGAGCGGCTCGTCAATCTCGACGAGCCCATCAAAATCAGCGCGGTGGCATTCGCCCTCGCCGTGCACGTAGGGCATCTGGGGGTTCACCTGGGCGATGACCTGCGGCGTGGATCGCAGGAGCTCGACGTGACCTCCGACGCCCGTGCCGAGGCTCATGCGGCCGTCGGCGTCAGGTGGGCTGGCCTGGCACAGCAGGACATCGGCTTCCAACCCGCCGCCCGGTCCTACAAGCCCGGTGATGTCCGAGTAGCGAGCCGGGACCACGCCGAAGTGCGGGCTGTCGAGGGCATCGCGCAGAGCCCCGCTGGGCTGCAGCGAGGTCCAACCGAACGGGTTGCCAAGGTGGTCCAGCGGCTTGGGCCGATCCAGCAGGAATGCGCTGACGAACTCGAGATGGTCGAAGCGGTCGTGAGCGGCGTCGATGGCCGCAAGCAAGCCGAACGGCGTGGCTGAGCCCTGTGCGACATAGACGCATGCACTGCGCCCGATGCGCCCGATCGCCTCGTCAACGCCGAGCTGGACACCGGCACGATTGCCTTGGCGTGCGGAGGGTCGGTCTGAGTTCATCGCGGCAGCCCTTGGTGGCACTCGGCGGCCCGGTAGCCAACCGGTTGGCGAACTGTACGACGGCCCGGTATGGCGTCGCGGGCCAGTGGCCTCAATTCGGGGCTCCGCTATCCGCTCCCAGATGGGCGTGACCTGCGGATGGCAAGATTCGGGTCATGACCTCTGCTGCGATCGATCTCGACGTCATGCCCCCATCGGAGCTGGCCGACGAACTCATGCCGGAGGTGGCGGATGCTGTCGTGGGAGCGGCAGACCAAGCAGTGGTGGACCGGGCGGCGGCGTGGGCCAGCTCGGCGGTGGCGCCGCACGCCGAGTCCTGGGAGCGTGAACGTCGCTTCGCGGCTGAGGCGTTCGCGAGCGCCGGCGACGAGCGGCTGTGCGGGCTGCTCGTGCCCGTAGCCGACGGCGGCTCCGGCCTGAGCCAGGTCGGGCTGGCACGGGTGCTCGAAGAGGTGGCGGCGGCCGACTTCGCCATCGCTTTCGTGCTCGTCTGTCACAACAATCTGGCGGGTGCGGTGAGCAGGCGTGCTCCGGCCGAAATGCGGGAGCGAGCACTGGGGCCGTTGGTCTCGGGCGAACGGCTCGGCGCTTTCCTGCTGACGGAACCGGGCGTCGGCAGCGATGCCGCCAAGATCACTACGGCGGCACGTCGCGACGGCGACGAGTGGGTCATCGACGG
>JAJEIW010000078.1 GCA_022828045.1 Acidimicrobiia bacterium
CATGGTGTTCGGGCTGGCGACGTTGCGTGTGCCCGGCCGCACGCTGGCATTGATGGCGTTGTTCTTGGGCGTGTCGTGGTTCCTCGCCGGCGTGATGGAGCTGATCGAGACGGTGCGAGACCGCGGTGCGCCCCATCGCGGCTGGCGGACCGCGGGAGGTCTGATCACCGCGCTGTCGGGCTTTGTGGTGCTGGTCGTGCCGGTCGGATCGGCGCTGGCGCTGGCCGTATGGGGCGGCCTGTTGATGATCGCCGTCGGGGCATCGCGGCTGCCCGTGGCGCTCCGCATGCGCAAAACGCTGCGCTCCGGCTGATCGCACGGCTGAGGATCGCAGGATTCGACTTCGGCTGCGCTGCGGCGCTCGTGCACGGGGCAACGGCTGACGCGCTGCGCCCACGGGCCAGCGCTCTGTCGGCCTGTCTTCAGTGCCTGTTTCAGCAGGACGCTCGCTCGTAGGGTCGATCTGGGCGATGGCCGGCCGATTCGCGATGCTTGGAGGCGTGTTCGATCAGGCAAGGCCGCGGGTCGGAGACTTCTCGTGTGGGCGTTTTTGCCGGTAGGTGCCCGGCGTTTTGCCCACTAGCATTGCGGCGTCTTGCCCGTCGAGCGGACGGTGGTGCTCTTGTGGCGCCGGTCGCCGTGGGCATCGCTGTTCGTGGGTTGCCATGAGGAGGCGGCGTGTCCGAGCCTGATCTCTTGCGGTTTCATGGCGATTTCGTGCCGAGGCGCATCGAGCCGGTGCTGCGGTCGCGCATGGGCACATTCCGGGCCGTCGCGCTGCTCGGCCCACGCCAGTCGGGCAAGACGACCCTCGCTCGCCGAGTCGCCGACGGCGGGACCTTTCTGAGTCTCGACGATCCCGACGTGTACCGGGCGGCGCTCGATGATCCGGTCGGTCTGGTCCGTGACCGCCCGCGGCCGGTCGTGATCGACGAGGTGCAGCGCGGCGGCGACGACCTGCTGCGGGCCGTCAAGCTGGTCGTGGACGCGGACCGCGCTCCGGGTTCGTTCCTGCTGACCGGGTCGACCAATCTGCTGACGGTTCCCCGTCTGAGCGAGTCGTTGGCGGGCCGGATGGGCATCGTGGAGCTTGCCCCGTTCTCGGAGGCTGAGGCAGACCGCAGCGAGACGCCCGGACTGCTGGCGTCGCTCGTGGGCGGCTCGGTGCCGCGGGTCGATGCCGACGATTGGGTCGACCAGCAGCTGGCGGCCGGCGGTTCGCCTGCCGCTCGTCGCGAGTATGCAGAGCGCATCTGCCGGGGCGGCTATCCCGAGGCGCAGCCGATGAGCGAGCCGGAGCGGATGGTCTTCTTGCGGTCGCTGCTCACGACGATCGTGGCGCGCGACGTGCAGGAGTTCTCAGGAGCGCGCCGCGCTCATGAGCTGCCGCGCATAGCTGAAGCGCTGGCGGCGCGCACCTCCGGGGAGTTCGTGGTCTCCGACGTGCACCGCGACACGTCGTTCGGCAGCTCGCAGACGACGGCCGATTACATCGCCCATCTGGAGATGGTGTATCTGACGGTGCTGCTGCCGGCGTGGGCGACCAGCGCCGCCACCCGCGTCAAGCGGCGGCCCAAGCTGCACATGGCCGACTCGGCGATGGCGGCGGCGCTGCTCGGCGTCACCGCGGAGTCGCTGATGGCGCCGACGGAGCCGCTGCGCGGCCCGCTGCATGAGACGCTCGTGGCCAACGAAGTGCGCAAGCAGCTGTCGTTCGCGGCGACGGGCGCGACGCTGCACCATTTTCGCGACCGGCGCCAGCGCGAGGTCGACCTGATTGTGCGACGCGCCGACGGCAGGCTCATCGGCATCGAGATCACGGCCGGCATGCGGGCGCACAGCCGCAAGGCCGAGACGCTGGGATGGTTCCGCGACGCCGTCGGCGACCGCTTCGAGCTAGGAATCGTGCTCTACGCCGGCGAGCAGGCGCTGAGACTCGGCGACGGCCTCGTGGCACTGCCGATCTCGCACCTCTGGAAATCCTGAGCAGGCTGCGCCCCGTCTCGAGAGAACACGGCTGATCCCCGAAGCTGCCGTACTGCGTCAGCTGCTCTCCGTCTCGGCTTCGGCTTCGGCCAGTTCGGTGAAGATGGCTGTGGCCACTTCGGTCACGTCCCAGCTCTGGGTGTCGATCTCGCCGAGCCGGTCGAACGCTTCGCCGATCTCAGCGGCTCGGGCGTCGGCGTAGCTGCGGGCGTTGTAGTGGGTGGGAATCAGGAAACGGCCGGCTTCGATGCCGTCGAACGCTCGGGCGGCCACCACCTCGGCACTCATGCCGCGTTCGATCACCTGTTGTGCCAGCGGCTGCGCCTCTGCGGGCCCGCCGAACTGCGCGGGCCGCCTGCTGCCCGACTCCCAGATGCGGCTGGCGGTGAGCCCGGGGCACAGCACGCTGACGTCCAGATGCGGCGGCAGTTCGGCCCGCAGCGCCTCGCACACGCCGAGTACGGCGTGCTTGGACGCGGTGTAGGCACCGGCACCCGCATGGGGCAGGCCCAGTGAGTGCTCCGAGCCGGTGACGAGCAGCCGTCCCGGCTCACCGGAGTCTGCCATTCGGCTGCCGAATGCCTGAAGCGTCGTCAGCACGCCGAAGAAGTTGACCTCGAGCACCCAGCGGGCGTCGCCGAGGTCGGCATCGAGCAGCGGTCCGCCCGCAGCCGTGACTCCGGCGTTGGCGCACACGAGGCCTGGCGTGCCGTGCTCGGCACAGAGTTCCTCGGCGAGCTGCCCGAGCGCTTGCGCGTCGGTGACATCGCAACGCTCCGCCAGCCCCACTGCCGTGGTGTCGGCGAAGCGAATCTCATCGGCTGTCTGCTCGGCCGTC
>JAJEIW010000039.1 GCA_022828045.1 Acidimicrobiia bacterium
ATGATCCAGCGCCCGGTACAGCTCGTCGACGGTGTGCGGCCGGAAGGCGTTGCGCACATCGGGCCGGTCGAACGCGATGCGAACCGTGCCGTGCTCGTTGCTGCGGTGATACGTGAGGTCGGTGAAGCCGAACCCGCCGACCGCACTCCAGCGAGACGAGTCGAAGATGTCCGAGACGTGCGGCAAGAACGGCATAGATGCTCCGAGACCGGTGGCGTGAAGGCACGGTATTGGATCGGGGCCGATCTTTGGGTGCGCTGCTGATCGAGCGAGGCTCGGCATGAGTCTTGAGTGCGAATAGGCCGCCTGAGGCAGCACGCCCACACCCAAAAGCGATATGCCGACGTCTGTTGACGGCTCGGCGCTGTGGGCTGTCGCCGGGCGGAAGCGCGCGAGACTGCGGGCCGATCATCGAGGACCGTCCACGACATACGTGCTCAGCGAAGGGACAGCGACATGAAGTTCGGGCTCAGGTACTGCAACACCGGGAAGTTCGCCATGGACACGGCGCTTGCGACCGAGTTGGTGCAGGCAGGCGAGGCGGCTGGATTCGAATCGGCATGGACGGTGGAGCACACCGTGATCCCGTCGGGCTATCAATCGCAGTATCCCTACAGCCCCGACGGCAAGATGGCCGACGGCGTCGAGGACCTGCTGCTGCCCGACCCGCTCATGTGGATGGCCTACATGGCAGGCGTGACCTCCACCATCAACTTCGGCACCGGCATCCTGATCGTGCCCCAGCACAGCCCGGTGGTGTGCGCCAAGCAGATCGCCACGCTCGACCACATGTCCGGCGGCCGAGTGCTGCTGGGCATCGGCGTGGGCTGGATGCGCGAGGAGTTCGACGCCATCGGCGTCGGCGACCACTTCGACGACCGCGGCCCGCGCACCGACGAGTACGTGGCAGCGATGCGCGAGCTGTGGTCGGCTGATCGGCCCACGTTCCACGGCGAGTTCGTGAACTTCGACGCGGCATACTGCCGGCCCCAGCCGGTGAACGGCTCGGTGCCGATCATCGTGGGCGGCGACTCAAAGGTTGCAGCACGGCGAGCCGGACGGCTCGGCGACGGCTACTTCCCCGCACGCGGCGCGCCATGGGACCTCATCGACCTCGCCCGCCAGACAGCCGCCGGGCACGAGCGTGACCCCGACGCGTTGGAGATCACCGTTCAGTTGCCCAACGACCTCGACGAGATCCCCGAGCTGGCCCGCCGCGGCGTCAGCCGGATCGCGGTGCCCGTGTCACCGATGGCCGGGCTGCAGACCGTCATCTCCACGCCCGACGACGCCAGCGGCTGGGCCGAGACCATCGAGCGCTTCGCCGACCTGTAGAGGCACATCCGATCGTCTAGCGCGCGACAAGGCGGACCTGGAAGATGTATTCGAGCCGTGCACCCAGGTCCGCCTTGTTCGCGTCAGCGTAGAGGCGGTGGGTGCCCTAGCAGAAACGGAATTCGACAAGTTCGTCGCGGGCGTACTGGTCGGGCAGGGCAACCTCCCAGACCAGGTAGGCCTCCATGGCTGCCCGTGCTACCTCGGCATCGGTGGGGTCGTAAGGCAGCGGCGGTTGGCGTGATCGGATTGCGGCTGCAGTCTCGTCGCCGGTGCTTTCGGCCAGCTGGTCGTCGCCGAGCCAACCCGGCTCAAGCACCCAGGCGTCCCAGCCCATCTGGATGAGCCATGACGCCGTCATGGTGGCACCGATGCCGTCGCCGTCAGCCAGCACGACCCGGGCCCCGCGGGTCGCTAGGTACTCGTCTGTGGCCTGCACCAACTGGCCACCGGGAGCACCGGTCGCGCCCTCCAAGTGCCCAGCGGCGAATTCCTCCGGTGTGCGCACGTCCATGAAGTAGGTGGTGCGCGTGTCGTCGGCCAGCCAATTGTCGAGCTGGAAGCGATGGACGGTGTGAACCCCGCAGCGCTCTGCCACGGCCTGTGCGGCCGCTGTGGCCTGAGCCCTTCCGGCTTCGCTCGGTTCGGGGGCCAACTCGTCGCAGTCGTGTTCCAGCTCGAGGCCGGCCAACTCCCAACCCATCGTGCCGTCCTTCAGCGCGTGCACCGCGTTGGGCAGCCCGGCCGAGCGCAGCGATTGCGCGCCCATGATGCTGCGGGTTCGGCCTGCGCAGTTGACGACCACGGTCGTGCCGTCATCAATCAGGTCATGCACTCGGCGCACTAGCTCACCGCCGGGGCACGAGCGGCCGGTCGGGATGCTCATGCGGTTGAACTCCCGGCGCGTTCGTGAGTCCACCACCACCAAGTCTCGACCGTCGACCAGCCAGCCCGCCAGCTCGGTTGCGGTCACATGCGGTGTGCCGAAGTGCTCCTCCACCAGTTCGCCGAACATCTTGGAAGGCACGTTGATGCCCGAGTACAGCTCGCCGCCCGCCGCCGCCCACGCATCGATGCCGCCGTCAAGCACCTCCGTGTCGGTGTAGCCGAGCACAGTGAGCTCGAGCGCAACAGCTGCGGCCTCGCCCCCGCCGTCATCGCACACGACCACCGGTGTGCCCAGCCGCGGGATGCGTGCTGCAACTTCGAGGCCCGCATGGCTGAGCGGCAGGTTCGCGGCGTACAGCAGGTGACGTCGGGTGAACTCGGTGGGCTCGCGAGCATCGATCAGCGCCAGCTCCGTGCTGCCGCCTCGCAGCAGCGCGCGGTGCCGCTCCATCAGCTCACCCGCCGAAATCGAACGCCCGTCAGCCATCACACATCCCTTGACACTGGTGCACAAGGATGGGTGGACCGGCGTACCTTCTCACGGTGCCGCTCCCTGTCTCCCGCTCTTGGTCCCCATTCTCATGCGATTGGGTTCACGGACCGCTCCGGCCCTAGCCGCACAGATGGCAGTTCAGGCAGCGGCCGTCGCCGGATGGCCTGGGCGGGCCTCGATGACGCTGCTCGTGTCGGTGAAGACCCGCCACTCGCCTTCTTCGGCGTTCCAGTAGCGGCGACCGGTCATGTTCTCCATTGCCAGCCCGTAGCAGTGGAAGTTGGTCGAGACGCCCTCGATGTGGATCGAGTGCACGTCGTGACCGAGCATCGCCACGCCGGTGCCACGCTCGACCAGGGTCTCTCGCTCGACATGCGGCTCGCCCTCGCCTGCACAGCAGTCGTAAAGGCGGTTCAGCTCCTGTCCGCGCATGCCCACGATGACCGCCCAGGTGAGGTGCTCATGCGGCGGCGCTGATGTGCCGACACCCACGCTCTGGACATACAGCGCCAGCGTGCCGTCGTCGCTCTGCGCCAGGCGGTAGTTGTGCGAGCCGCGCTCGCCGTCGGGCGGCGGGAAGTCCTCGTTCGGGAACAGGTGCTCTTGGGATGCCAACTCCAGCAGCCGTTCCTTGATGCGGGCGATGCCGACCCGGTCCATGCCGCCGTGTTCACGTCCATGCACGTCGATCTTGGCGATGTCGTCCATCGCGTCCGCGACTGCCGCCGCTCGCTCTGAAGCCCTCGTCTCCGCGCTCTCCGATGCGCTCATGACTTCCTCCCCCGCTGCAGCCTCTCCGCGCATCGTAGGCAATGCCGCCGCCGCTGTCGTGCCGCCTTCAGATGCCGCCGAGCCGCGGCGTCGCAGCTCAGAACAGGGTGAGGTACTGGTCGACCTCGCCGACGGTGACGACGCTGTGATGTGCCAGGAATTCTGCCTTCTTGGTTTGTACGAAGTAGTCGCGGTAAGGGCCCTCGGCGGTGTCGCCCAGCCCGGCCCCAAGCACCTCGGAGGTCGCCATCTCCTCGGCTGCGTGCAGCAGCGTGGGCGGCAGCACCGCAATCCCTTTCGCCGCCACCTCGTCGGCAGACATCGCGTGCAGGTTGTCCGTATTGGGCTCGCCGGGGTCGATGTCGTTGTCGATGCCGTCGAGCCCGCAGGCCAGGTACGCAGCGAACATCAGGTACGGGTTGGCGGCCCCGTCGCCCAGGCGGATCTCGATCCGGTCGGGCTCGGGGATGCGGATCATCTGGGTGCGGTTGTTG
>JAJEIW010000304.1 GCA_022828045.1 Acidimicrobiia bacterium
AAGCGGTCGGCGAGCGGCGGGCGGATCGAGGGGATTCGAACCCCCGGCCTCCAGTGCCACAAACTGGCGCTCTAACCAACTGAGCTACGACCCGCACGGGGTGGTCAAGGATGCCACGGTCGCGGGGGCCTCGCTACCGAATTTCGGAGGCGCGCGGGAGGGTGCGCCCGCTGCGGGGGCGGCAGGATTCTCTGCTCCCGCGATCCAGCAGGTCGCAACGTCGCAGAGCTTCCTGTCGCCTCCTTCGCTCTGGCATCTGCAGCTTCAGCCGAGCGGGGCCGCGACCGCGTACCGTAGGAGCGTGAGCACTCAGACTGTCGCGGCCCGCCAGCCACCTGTTGAGTACATCCCACGGATCACTGCCCAGTACATCGGGCTCGGTTACGGCGAGTACCGCTGGGTACACAGCGAGACCCCTCCGCCGTGGACACCGCTGACCAAGCCGATGTCGGAGTGCCGCGTCGGCCTCATCGCCACCGGCGGTGTCTATGCCGTCGGCCAGACAGCGTTCCACTATCGAGACGACACGACGTACCGGGCGATCCCTACCGACGTCGATGTCTCCGACCTGCGGGCCACGCACTTTGCCTACGACCTCACCGATGCCCGCTCTGACATCAGCTGCGTGTTCCCCATCGAGGGTTTGCGTGCGCTGCGGGACAGCGGCGAGATCGGCGAGCTGGGCCCGAACGCCTACACCCTCATGGGTGGCATCTACAGCACCCGGCGTGTGCGTGAGGAGCTGATCCCCGAGTTGGCCAAGCGCTGCGTGGCCGACGAGCTCGACGTGGTGCTGCTGGTGCCGGTGTGACCGGTCTGCCATCAGACCGGGGGTCTGATCGCAAGGGCCATCGAGGCCGAAGGAATCCCGACGCTGTCGATGTCGAGCGCACGCGACATCACCCGGGCGGCCTGGCCGCCCCGTTCCGTGTACCTGGATTACCCGCTGGGCCACACCTCAGGCCGTCCTCACGAGCCGGAGCTCAACCAGCAGATCTTGCGCGGCACGCTGGCCGCCTTCGAGAACTTGCGCGTGCCGGGTTCCATGGCGCACCTGCCGTACCGCTGGTCGGACACTGATCGGTGGAAGGACCGGGTGTTCGCACCGTCCACCAAGGCCGAGGAATTGCCCGAGTGCGCGGTGCCGACCGGAGAGGCTGCTGCGACGGCGACCTACGACGACGACCGAGTCGAGCGCCATCCGACGCCGCAGTACCAGACCGCCGAGGACGCAGCAGCGGCTCGCGTCAGCCACGACGGCGAAGAGTGCCTCGTGTGCGCTGGCATCGACTGCTGAGGCGATCGACCGGCCATTCGATCGAGCGTTGACTGAATTGTCGGGCCGCCGATGACTGAAACACCTGACGGAGCCCCGGAGCGTCGCGCCTCGGTTGGCGCCAAGTCGCCCGGGAGCGGGGGCGACTACGACCCCGAAGCCGTTCCCGTGCGCGATGCAGCGACGGTGATGATCCTGTCCGACGAGAACGATCCCCATGTGCTGATGCTGAAGCGCAACTCCAGGTCGATCTTCGTGGGTGACATGTGGGTGTACCCCGGCGGCGCGGTCGATCCCGAAGATGCCACCCAGGTCGCCGACGAGACGGTGTCGGGTCTGACCGATGACGACGCCTCGTTTCAGATCGGCATCGACCGGGGCGGCATTGCGTTCTGGGTCGCGGCCCTGCGGGAGACGTTCGAGGAAGCGGGCATCTTGCTCGCCCATCACGACCACCCGGTTGGTGTGGAGGATCCCCGGGATCTGCCCTCAGGCATCATCGACTTCTCGCCGCCCGATGTGGCAGAGCGGTTCTCGCAGTACCGCGACGAGGTCAATGCGGGCGAGCGTGACTTCATCGAGACGGTGCGCAGCGAAGACCTGCTGCTCGACGGCGACAACGTCTATTTCATCGGCCGCTGGGTGACGCCACTGGGCTCCCCACGCCGCTACGACACCCGGTTCTTCCTCACCGCCATGCCTGACGGCCAAGTGCCGCTGCCCGATCACGACGAGGCGGTCGAGCATCAGTGGGTTCGCCCCGCAGACGCCATCCGGCGCAACGAGACCGGCGACATGGTGATGATGACGCCGACCATCGGCATGCTGCACCGACTTGCCAGATTCGGAACGGTGGCGGAGGCAGTAGCGGCGGCCGGCAGGGGAACGCCCGACGACGACGAGCACGTGCGGATCCGTTACGACAACGAAGGGCCGCACCGCATCGCCTTCCCCGGCGACCCGGACTACCTCGAAGCCGATGGCCGCACCGAGACCGGCATCCTGCGCTGGCCCTCTCGCTAGCCCATCTCCCAGGGTTCCGGCGGGCCTCAGTTGCGCTCGGGGTCAGCTGGCGAGTTCGCGGGCCTGTTCCCTGAAGGACTCGATGGTGGTCTCGGCCAGGATGTTGCGGTCGGCGTCGAGCACCTCGAACATGCGCCCTGTGGGCTCGTGCATCGAGAACAGCACCAGTGATCCCTCGGGGCCGCCGCGTTCCATGTGCACGTCACCGCCCGGACCGCTGCAGTAGGTGCCGACGGGCCGCACGTCGTCATGCACCTCGTTGCCGTCGTCGTCGACGTCGATGACGTGATGCTCTCCCTCGAGGATCAGCGAGGTCGTCGTCGCCACGTGGCGGTGGAAGTGGCAGTAGGCATTGGGCGCCCAGCGAATGAGCAGGTCCAGCCGCCCGACGTCCACCTGGTGGCCGAGCACGGCGATGTCGTAGTCGATCGGGTAGTCGAAGCGCGGTCCGCCCTCGTAGTGGATCCACTGGAGTTCGTTGATGTCGAAGCGGAAACCAAGATCCTTCTCGGTCACGTTCGGTCTCCCTTGAGCGTCGGGGCCATCTGACGGCCGGTCTCAGAAATGTACCGAGCAGGCCATCGCCGTGCCGCTGAACCCTTGGACCAGCGCCAGTTGGATGGCAGGATGGCTCGGGGCCTGCGTGGCCCACGCCCCCGTGGCGCAACTGGACAGCGCAGCGGGCTTCTATCCCGCCGGTTGCAGGTTCGAGTCCTGCCGGGGGCGCATCGGCGACGACAGGCAGCGATTCCAAATCGCGATGGCGTACCCGGTCGACGCGGGTAGGTTCACCGGATGCCGCAGAGCTCAGTTTCTGGCACGGATGCTGCTCCGGCGCCCAATGTCGCTGATGGGGCGATCCCGATCGCTGAGACGAATGGTGCCGTGACCGATCAGCAGGTGGACACGGACCGCATCGAGAAGGCCGTCAGGGAGATCCTGCTCGCAATCGGCGAGGATCCTGACCGGGACGGCCTGCAGAAGACCCCCAAGCGCGTGGCTCGCATGTATGCCGAGGTGTTCGCTGGCCTGCAGGAAGACCCTGAGCATCACCTGAAGGTGCAGTTCGAAACCGGCCACGACGAGATGGTCATGGTGCGCGACATCCCCTTCTATTCGATGTGCGAGCACCACCTGATGCCGTTCGTAGGCCGCGCCCATGTGGCGTACATCCCCGGCGAGCGGGGCATGATCACCGGCCTGTCGAAGCTGGCTCGGCTGGTGGAGGCCTATGCCCGCCGACCCCAAGTGCAAGAACGGCTCACCACCCAGGTCGCCGACAAGCTGATGGAGGTGCTCGAGCCGCGGGGCACGCTCGTGGTTGTCGAGGCCGAGCATCAGTGCATGTCGATGCGGGGCGTGCAGAAGCCCGGGTCGCTCACCATCACCTCGGCGGTGCGCGGTCAATTCCGCAACACGGCCACCCGTGCGGAGGCGATGCACCTCATCGGCGTCGGCCGCTAAGCAGAGCGTTTGCGCTGTGCTCAAGTCACGTTCTGTGTGAGCGCAAGTCGTAGATGAGACTCAGCGCGGACGCACTCGCTGGCCCGCCCGAGTTGGGGCGCAGCGTCTTGGTGCGTCCGGGCGACGCCGTTCCCGAGGCATGGTCGACCTGCGAGCGGGTGCGGGTCAGCCTCGCCGACATCAGTGCGGCAACGGGCCGCCGGCTGCGTGAGGCTTGGCTGGGGCGGACCCGGCTGGTCATTGAGTTCGAGGGCGAGTTGCCCGAACCGTCGCCCGTCTGGCAATCGCCGTGGTGGGAGCTGTCGCCAGGGTTGACGATGCGATCGGAGGTCCTGGCGCACCTGATCACCGCCAACGCCGTCGACGCACGGCAACCCGAGCAGGCCCGCTTCGCTCCCGTCGAGGCGGCGCTGCGGCTCGGCGCCACGCTCGCGAGCGAGCCGAGCACGCTTGCCCCGACCGACGGTGATGTCGTCACCGATACAGGGCCGGTGTGGTGCGACGGCGGGCCGCTGGCGGCGTTCGAGCTGGCTGCACCCGTCGTACCCGCTGCGAATCTGGCGGTGGGCAGCCTGGGTGGGGTGCAGCCTGCGGTGCCGCATGCCGAGTTGGCATCGGATCAGCATGCGGCTGTCGGCCACCTGGGCGGTGCCGCGTGCATCGTGGCGCCTGCAGGGTCAGGCAAGACCCGGGTGCTCACCGAGCGGGCGCGCTACCTCGTGAAGGACTTCGGGGTTGCGGCCGGGGCGGTGTGCCTGGTGGCCTTCAACGTCCGGGCACGTCGCGAGATGGAGGAGCGCACCCGTGACCTGGCGGGACTTCAGGTGCGCACGTTGAACAGCATCGCCCTGGCTATCTGCAACGGCTCAGGCCCCTTTGCTCGCCCGACGGGCCGGAGCCGGGTCGAGGTCATCGACGAGATGGGCGTGCGAGACCGCCTCGGCGGCCTCGTCAAGCGTCGCCGGCGGGCGATGACCGATCAGCTCGCACCATGGCTGGAGGCATTGAGTGCGTCACGGCTGGGGTTGCGTGACCCGGCTGTTGTCGAGGGCGATTTCCAGCCTGACGTGCCGGAGTTCTCGGCGTTGGCGCCGCGCTATGTCAAGGAGCTGGCGGCTGACGGGCTGGTCGATTTCGACCAGCAGATCATCGGGGCGATCGAGATCCTGCTGGCCGATCCGGCAGCCCGTGCGGCTGCGCGCCGGGCCTGTGGTGTGCTGCTGGTGGACGAATTTCAGGATTTGACGCCGGCTCACCTGCTGATGATCCGGCTGCTGGCTGGCCCCCGCGCCGAGGTGTTCGCTGTCGGCGACGACGACCAGACCATCTACGGCTACGCCGGTGCATCGCCCCAGTGGCTCATCGACTTCGACAAGTACTTTCCCGGCGCGGCACGCCATCACCTGAACGTGAACTACCGCTGCCCGGAGACCGTGGTGGGTGCCGCAGTCAACCTGTTGTCGCACAATCGCAGTCGCATCGACAAGCAGATCACCGCGCCGGCGCAGATTGGCGCGGTAACTCCCGAGGCGTCCGGCGGCGACGCGGCATCGACGATGGTGCCGGAAACGGGACAAGTCGGCAGCCGTGCCACTGGCAAGAGCCGTGACGACGGCGTACTCGCAGTCAAGGCCGGGCCGGAGGCAGCTGCGGCACTGCGGGAGACGGTGACGTCTCTGCTGAACGACGGCGTTCAGCCGTCGGAGATCGCTGTGCTGACGCGGGTCAACAGCACGCTGCTCGTGCCCCAGATCGTGCTAGGCGACATGGGCGTGGCGGCGGATGCTCCGCTGGGTCGCGGGTTCATCGAGCGCACTGGCATCGCGGGCGCGTTGGCGTGGCTCAGGCTGGCCGTCGCGACCCGTCACGCACTGCCGGGCGGCGCGCTGTCGGACGCGGCGCGGCGGCCGCCGCGTGGCGTCTCTCCCCGCGTGATCGAGTGGATCGGCGAGCAGCGCAGCCTCGGCGCACTGCGGGCGTTGGCGGCCCGACTCAGCGACGACCGCACAGCGACCAAGATCGATGAGTACGCGGACGACATCGACATGCTGCGACAGCGAACCGCGAACGAGCAGCTCTCCACCGAGGCCATTCTCGAGATCGTTCGCGATGAGCTGGGCTTGGGGTACAGCCTTGACACGCGCTTGGATGCTTCGCGCCGGTCGGTGGACAGATCGGCCCACGGCGACGACCTGCGGGCGCTGATCTCGGTGGCCCATCTGCATCCCGACCCGGCAACCTTCGCTGCGTGGCTGGCTGATCGCCTGTCAGCGTCCGGTGCCTCCGACGCAGGCGGTTTCGGCAATGACGAGTCCCGTTCTGCGAGCGATGGCGCCGCCGCGCGCTCGGCTCACTCGGTTCAGCTTTCGGGTGTGCGACTTGCAACCGTCCACCGGGTGAAGGGCCTCGAATGGCCCCACGTCATCGTCTATGAGGCCTCGGCGGGCCTGATGCCACACCGTCTCGCTCATGACATCGAGGAAGAGCGCCGTGTCTTTCACGTGGCGCTGACCCGCTGTGCTGCATCTGTGACCTTCATCAGCGACGATCCGCCGTCGCCGTTCCTGGCCGAGCTCAGCCAACTCGCGCCGCCGCTGCCCGTCGAGCCCGAGCCGACGCTCACCGGCGCGACGTCGCGAGAGTCCGGCGGCGCGGGGTCCAGGGGAGGTGCCGAGTCTGGAGCCGGCTCAGGGCCCGGTGGCCGTGCCGACTCGGACGGCGCAGCCGACCCAGCCGTTCTGCCGGGCACCGGCTCGCGGCCAGCGGCCCGTCGATCCAAGCCTGAACCGCCGACCGATCCGAGTGATGCGGCGCTGTTCGAAGCGTTGCGCGCGTGGCGCCTGCAGCGAAGCCGTGCCGACGGCGTACCTGCGTACGTCGTGTCCGCCGATGCAGTCCTCATTGCACTGGCCACGCAGCGTCCCCGTACTGACGCTCAGCTTCTTGCCGTACCGGGCATCGGGCCGGCCAAGCTCGGCTCCTACGGTGCCGAGATGCTGGCCCTCATCGCCGAGCACGCTTGAGCAGTACGCAGCTGGGCCTCGAAACCTGGCGGGAAACCTGCGGGTGCAGGGCGAGCGATCGGCGTCGCTGCTAGACGGCGAGCGGGCCTTGGCCGGCGAGGAACCGTTGGGCCATCACCATCAGCACTACCCAGTATTCGGCGTCGGGCACGAAGTCGTCGAGCGTCACTTCGAGCGTGACCTCGCTGGCGTCGGGATGGCCGGCCGAGGCGATGCCTTGCACGGTGATCGAGGGCGTACCGCCGAACAGTGCGAGCAGGTCGGCGATGGGCGCGTCGAGCACCGCGTCGACCTCGTCGCGGGCCAGCACGTAGTCGGTGAGCGGGCGGTCGTCGCGCAGCAGGTACACGCTGGTCAGCTCGCAGTTCAGCGTTCCCTCGCCGCTGTCGTCAGCCAGCCGGCGGACGCCGAGCGGCACCAGGTCGGTGCTGACGGGGGATATGCCGAGTTCTTCTTCAAGCTCCCGGATGCCGTCGAGCGGTGTTTCACCTGCGGCGAGGTGGCCGGCCGCGCTGATGTCGATCAGCCCGGGAAAGGCAGCCTTGGTGCGAGAACGCTGCTGCAGCACCGCCGTCGGCACGCCGGCGCGCAGCGTCACGATCTGGCAGTGGAAGACCTGGTGCCACTCGCCTCGCTGGTGCACCTCGTCGCGTGGGGCGGTGCGCAGGTAGCGGCCCACCTCGTCGACGACGTCGAGCTGTTCCACGCCGGGCGCGCTGTCAGTCACGGTCACATTGTTCCCGATTGTTCCCGCTGGCGAGGCCAGCAGGCGGCTACAGCAGCTCGGTGTACTTGTCGAGAATCGGCAGCACGGTGTCGGCGTCGGCCGGTGGCAGGCCGAGCACCACCCGGGTGCAGCCGACCTCGGCGAGGCTCTCGATGATCTCCGGCTTGGGCGGTGTGCCGAACTGGCCGAACTCGATTTCTTCGGGGTCACGGTCGGCCTCGATCGCCGACTCACGGATCTGCTTGATCGGCACGTCGAAGTCGTAGCGGCCCGAGATCGGCATCCAGCCGTCGCAGAACTCGACGATGTCGGCGATGGTTTTCGGCCCGGCGGCACCGCCGAGGATGACCTTCGGGCCGCCTTCCTGGATCGGCTTCGGCCACGCCCACGACGAGTCGAAGTTCACCCAGTCACCGTGGAACTCGGCCTCGTCCTGGGTCCACAGCTCGCGCACCGCCAGCATCATCTCGCGGGTGATCGCACGCCGGTCGGTGTACTTCACTCCGTGGTGGGCCAGCTCTTCCTTGTTCCATCCGTAGCCGATGCCCAAGATGAACCGGCCGTTTGAGATCCGGTCCACGGTGGCTGCTTCCTTGGCCAGCCAGAGCGGGTCGCGCTGGGCGACGAGCGTGATGCCGGTGCCGAGCATGATGTTCTCGGTGACCGCGGCGGCGGCGCCCAGCGACACGAACTGGTCGTGGGAGCGCCAGTACTCCTCGGGCAGCGGCGGTGCGCCCTCACGGCCACCCCACGGCGTCGCCCGGCTGGTGGGGATGTGGCTGTGCTCGGGGAACCACAGCGACTCGAAGCCCCGTTCTTCGGCGGCTCTTGCCAAGTCGACCGGCCCGATGGCCTTGTCGGTGGGGAACATCATCACGCCGATCTTCACGTCGGTCCTCCTGGTAGGTGGGGGAGCGGTTGCGCTCGTGGCCAGTTGCGGCCGCCGCTGAGAGTAATGGCCGAGCGCTTCAAGTGCCCGGTTCGCATCGAGCCATGACGCGTGGGGCGTCGCATCATCATGGCCTAGCGTGGTGCGCGACCTCACGGGGCACGACGAATGGGCATCGAGCCGCGAGCCCGCTCGACTACCGAGAGGCCAGGTGACCGGGAGGCACAGTGAAGATCACCATCGACGTCGACAAGTGCATCGGCAGCGGTTCCTGCGAGATGATCGCTCCGGGAATCTTCGAGGTCGGCAATGACGGGCTCGTCCAACTGCTCACCGACAGCCCCAGCGCCGAACACCACGGCGCCGTGCGCACGGCGGCAGCCAGCTGCCCAACACAGGTCATCGCCGTTGACGACTGACAGCACCGCACCGCCGACCGGCAACGCCGGGTGCTAGCGCCAGTCCAATAATCGACGCGGGCCGTCCGCACCTCCACCGGTACGCTCGATCTTCGGAGCCGAACCGTCAGCCCTGCAGACTCGGCTCCTCAGACTCGGGAAGTGGCGCAGCCTGGTAGCGCACCTGCTTTGGGAGCAGGGGGTCGTGGGTTCAAATCCCGCCTTCCCGACTGCGGCGAAACA
>JAJEIW010000121.1 GCA_022828045.1 Acidimicrobiia bacterium
GAACAGCCCGCAGATGTTTGCTTTGGCCGCATTGCGGGCCAGCTCTTCGTCGTCATTGACGCTCAGGAACGACCCCATCAGGAACCCCACGCCATCAGGGTCTCGGCCTGCCTCGCCGGCGGCCTGCTGGGCTGCGGGACGGACGATGTCACGCATGAACTCCACCGACGACATCACTCCGACGCCGACCCCGTCGGCCACCTCGCCCGCGAGGCGGACCATCTTGGGTCCTGATGCCGACAGGTACACCGGAATCGACGGCCGCGTCGGCTCCCAGCTCGCCCGCCAGCGGATCCGGTGGTGCTCGCCTTCATAACGCACCGGTTCTCCCGCGCGACCGGCGACGGCGCTGCGGACGATCTCGATGTAGTCGCTCAGCTTGCCGAGGGGCCGGAAGTCGTCAACGCCCATGTACCACTCGTTGAAGTGTCGGTTGCCGGTGCCAAGGCCCAGCGTGAACCGACCGCCGCTCATCTCGTCGAGGTCTCGGGCGGCGATCGCCGTCAACCACGGCTCCCGGGCGTACGCATTGGCGATGTAGGTGCCGACCGTCACCCGCTCGGTCACAGCAATGACCGCGGCAGCCGAGACGAACGCACTGCGCCCCGCCTCGACCGTGTACATCGAGTCCATCCCCGCGGCCTCGCCCTCGCGGGCCAACTCCACGAAATCCGCCATGGTGTCCTCGAAGCCAAGCAGCAACCCAAGCGCGGGTGTCGACATGTCAGATTCCTCTCTGCGGGGTCTAGAAGATCTTGCCGACGAGGTCGGCGTCTTCGACGGCAGTCATGAGGTCGGTCCAGCCGTCGTCGGTGGCACACACCCATTTGGTGAGGTGCTCCATGCGCATCATCTCGGCGATCTCAGGGTCGTCGGGGTCCATAGCCACCAGCAGCTCTACGAACCGCTCGCTGGTCTCGTCGCTCAGGCCAGGACTGGACGTGAAGGCGCAATGGCAGTACGGGCGGGTGCGCCACACCTCGACGATGTCTTCGGGGGCCAGCTCATGGCGGCGCAGCAGGTGTCCGAGCCATGGCTCGAAGATCACCCCGGCGTCTGCTCGGCCGTCCATGACGGCACCGAAGATCGTCCGATCGTCCACCCACATCTGCAGGTTGGAGTACTCGGTGGGCTCGAGCTCGACAAGTTCGCAATCGGACCGGATGTCGAAGCCGTGCTCGGCGAGCTGGGCCGTCGGCAACAGATACAGCTCGCTGGAAATGTCCACACCCAATGCCAGGCGCCGCCCACGCAAGTCGTCGAGATCGGCGATTGCGGCGTCCGGCCGCGCAACAATGAGCGAGTGGACGTCCTCGTCGGTGTCGCGCATCGCCAGCGTCCGGCAGGTGCCTGGAGCCTGCAGCAGGAGCTGCGCGTGGGCCATCGGGGCATTCCACGCAATGTCCACGTGGCCGTCCAGCACCGCGCCGCACAGGGCGTCGTAGGTGGAATACAGCGCGTACTCCGTTTCGAGGCCGGCCTCGTTGAAGTACTTGCGGATGGCGTTCCAGATGAAGACGGCACGCTTCGGATCTGCGGCCGTGGCACCGATCATGAGCGGTCGCTGGCGCTGGGTCATGGAATCATCCCCTGCTGCCCAACGTAGTGCCGCGCTCGGCGGCGTGACTCAGCTCAGGTCGAACCGGTCGAGGTCCATGACCTTCGCCCATGCGGCCACGAAGTCGGCCACGAACTTGGCCTCGGCGTCGTCACTGCCGTACACCTCGGCGATCGCCCGCAGCTGCGAGTTGGAGCCGAACACGAGGTCAACCGCGCTGGCTGTCCACTTGATGTCGCCGGAGGCACGGTCACGGCCATCGTAGGTGTGCTCGGTGTCGGACACCTGCCACTCGGTAGCCATGTCCAGCAGGTTCACGAAGAAGTCGTTGGTCAGCGCTCCGGCACGGTCGGTGAGCACGCCCAGCGACGAGCCGCCGGTGTTGGCGCCCAGCACTCGCAGACCGCCGACCAGCACCGACATCTCCGGCGCCGTCAGCGACAGCAGGCTCGACCGGTCCACCAGCATCACTTCGGGGCGGCGCTTGTCGCCGGCCCGCCAGTAGTTCCGGAACCCGTCAGCGGTGGGCTCGAGCACGGCGAACGACTCGGCGTCGGTCTGGTCGGCCGAGGCATCGGTGCGTCCCGGCGAGAACGGAACCACGACATCGTGGCCAGCGGCGCGCGCGGCCTGTTCCACCCCGGCGCACCCGCCGAGGACGATCAGGTCGGCCATCGACACTCGCTTGCCACCGTCCGGGGCGCTGTTGAACGCCGCCTGGACTCCTTCAAGCGCTGTGAGCACGGCTGCCAGCTCGGCCGGGTCGTTGGCTTCCCAGCCATTCTGCGGAGCAAGCCGGATGCGTGCGCCGTTCGCGCCGCCCCGCAGGTCGCTGTCGCGGAACGTCGACGCAGATGCCCACGCCGCCTTCACCAGCTCTGACACCGACAAGCCCGACTCGAGGATCGCAGTCTTGAGCGCTGCGATGTCGGCGTCGTCGACCAGCTCGTGGTCGACGGCGGGGACTGGGTCCTGCCAGATCAGCTGCTCATCGGGGACTTCCGGTCCGAGGTAGCGCGAGACGGGTCCCATGTCGCGATGGGTGAGCTTGAACCACGCCCGGGCGAATGCGTCCGCGAACTCGTCGGGGTTCTCGAGGAACCGCCGCGAGATCGGCTCGTAGATCGGATCCATCCGCAGCGACAGGTCGGTGGTGAGCATCACCGGCGCGTGGCGCTTCGACGGATCGTGTGCGTCTGGCACAGTGCCGGCCGCGGCCGGATCGGTCGGCACCCACTGGTGAGCGCCGGCGGGGCTCTGGGACAGCTCCCACTCGTAGCCGAACAGGACCTCGAAGAACGAGTTGTCCCAGGCCACCGGCGTGGGCGTCCAGATGCCTTCCAGGCCGCTGGTGATCGCGTCGCCCGCTTTGCCGCTGCCGAACGTGCTCGTCCAGCCTAGGCCCTGCTCTTCTAGGGCAGCGCCCTCGGGCTCGGGGCCGACATGGGCATCGCCGTCGGCAGCGCCATGGGTCTTGCCGAAGGTATGGCCGCCGGCGATCAGCGCAACCGTTTCCTCGTCGTCCATGGCCATGCGGGCAAACGTCTCGCGAATGTCCCGGGCGGCGGCCAGCGGGTCGG
>JAJEIW010000186.1 GCA_022828045.1 Acidimicrobiia bacterium
GAAATCGTTGAGGGCATCGAGCGCTGCGCGGATGGTGCGGCCGGTGTAGAGCACGTCGTCGACCAGCACCACCGTCATGCCGTCGAGCTCGAAGGGGATGTCGGTGACGGCTTCGGCCATGACCGGGCGCAGGCCGATGTCGTCGCGGTGCATCGCCACGTCGAGCGTGCCGAAAGGCACATCGGTGCCGTCGATCTCGAACAGCAGGCGCACGATCCGCAGCGCAACCTGCACGCCGCCGGTCTGCAGGCCCACTACGACGACGCTGTCGAGACCCTCGTTGCGCTCGATGATCTCGTGGCTGATGCGGGTGAGCGCCCGATGGACCCCGCTGGAGTCGAGAATGGTGGTCCGGGCAACGAAAACGCCCCCATAGGGGGGCGTCATGCGTCGCTCGCGGTCTGCCACGCGCAGGTCCTTCCTGTCCGTACGAGCCTCACGGGACCCGCTTCACGGTCAGAACCGCACCCTAGCGCGGGCCTCCCGCAACCCGGCGCGCATTTGCCGGCTCGCGCAGCAGCGAATCGTCAGGATTCGAGTGCGCTGAGGGTGCCCGCCTCGGTTTAACGGGCTTCAACGAGACCGTATGTCTCGCGTGCCTCCTGCTCGTCCAAGCCCAGAATCTCGCCGATCCGACACCACATGGCACCGTCGGCGCGCGCCTTGCGGACTGCGCCTTCGACTTCGCGTTCGCACTGCGCTCTGGCCCGCGCTGCGCGCCTGAGCAAGTACTCCGAAACAGGGCCCTGCTCTACTTGGGAGGGATCGAGGTTCTCGAACCAAGCCGCAATCTCATCAGTCTCCGCGAGGATCTCGGCGTCTGGACGACGTGCGGTGCTCATGGGAGGAACTTACCCCGCGCTGGCATCGCATGGAATATGCGGTCGTGCCCCTCTCCCTCCTCGACGCCGATCTCCAAGAGGTTCCCGCTCCTGTCGCCGCCAACCAGCAGCATACGGTCGCCTTGGAGGTACCACCAGATCGGGTTGCGATAGGCGTGCATGATGTCCTCCTCGGAGATGGCGTGCTTGAAGGCGCTCAACGCGTATAGACGGGATCACGGTTTCACGGCGTGGAACGTGACGAAGCGCAGGAGGGCAGCGCTGCGCCGGCCAAGTCGGCCACATCGAGCGCTTCGAGGCTGAGCGCGTGGCGTCCATGTGCTGGGGCGAGGCCTCGCAATAGCACCGGCGACCAGTCGAGCGACACGTCTGCCCGGACGGCGTCGCCGCGCCGGCAGACCACGCAGGCCGGCGCTGCGCAACCCGGCGGCGGCACGCAGCGCCGGTTGGGATCGTCGCTGACGGCGCACGAGTCGAGCGTGCTGATCGCGACCCGGCGGGCCTCGTCGGCGGCCTGGTTCCGCAGGCCCATGACCTGCACTGTGTCGGCAGCAGCGGCGCTGAACAGTGCGCACATCGCTGCGAGCGCCAGCGCGACGAACGGCGTGCTCATGCCGCTCGCCTGCCGTCGAGCGCCGGAGTGCCGAGCCGAGCGGTGCGGGCGATGGGCGTCGTGCTCATCGCTAACGGGTGGGCGCGGGCAGAACTGGCACCGCGACGCGAGCGCTGACCACGTCGCTGAACAGTGGCGACACTGCGAGCGGGCAGGTCACCTCGACCGTCACGGCGGCAGGTGCGGTCTTGGCGGGAAGACGGTGGACGGCGGCAGTGGCGCTGAAGCGCTGATCGGCTGTGTCGCAGTCGGCGATAGCAGCAGCGCCGACGACACGCTCGGCGATGCCTGTGGCGTGCCGGTCGATGTCGGCACTCGTTGCGGTGGCTGGTGGCGATGCGAGTGCGCTGGCCGCATAGTGCGCCGCTTCGACGCTCGCCGCTCGGATCGACCCTGACGCACGAGTGGCGTCGCCGGAGTAGTCCACCAGCCAGATGCCGAATACGAGCACGGCTGCGGCGCTGAGCATGCCGACGGCCTCATCCATGGCCATGCCTCCCGCGAGCACCTGGGCGATCCGCCGCCGGTTTCTGCGGCTGTCGCGAGGACCGGCGACGATGTGCGCAGCACGGCAACCGCCACGCACAGAGCGAGGCGCTGGTCAGCACGGCGGCGCCGCCGGCGCCCACAGTGCTGCGCCCTCAGCGGACGGCGGGCGGCGACAGGCCACGCCGAGCGCCTCGCCCCTGCCGAGCCAGCCCGCGGAGGAGACCCGCACCGACACGATGACTGAGCATGTCGGGTCGGCATGCACTTCGACGGCGGTGGGCTGAACAGCAGCGAGCTGTGCCGCTCGGTCCGCCGCGACCCGAGCCGCCGTGGCCGAGGCGTCGACTGGGAGATCTGCTTCGGTGCAATCCCAAGTCGGCGGCACCAGATCGGTGACGGCGATGGCCGCAGCGTCGGCCGCCCCCTGCGCGGCGGCTGCGCCGACCTGGTTGGCGAACAGCGAGATCACCAGCGCCATGAACACCACCAGCACGCTGAACAAGCGCAGGATCGAGAGCGAACTGTCCATCGTTCAGCGCACCCTGGCTTACGGCAGCGCAGCTAGCCCGCACAGCTCCCGCTGGTGTTACCCGCCGGAGTCCATTTTCCGTTGACTGCCTCGCACAGGTTCTTCGTTGTGATCTTGTCGTACTTGACCGTGTCGTCGGTCTGGGGTGCGTTGCTGCTGAGAGTGGTCCACATGACCGTCACCACCAGCACTGAGGCGGCGACGGCGGCGGCGATGAAGATCAGCTTGGTGACTGGTGAATCCATGTGTGTGCTCCTTGCCCGCTCCTGCGGGCGATCGGGATCGTTGGGGTCGTCGGGATCGGAAGGGTGTGCCGTGCTCACACCGTCGGCAGCGTCATGACGACGATCACCATGACGACGGCGGAGGCCGCCACTGCGAGCAGCGAGGCCGCCGTGCCGACCGAGCGGGCGAGGCGGTCGATGGACTCGCGGCGGCGGTCGTCCATGGCTCGCACGACGCGGTCCAGGACACGATCAAGCAACTCCGACGCCGCGGCGCCCGAGCGCTCAGCGGCGTCCACGGTGCGCAACAGCGATGCCGTCGGCGAATCTCCCAGTTGCGCTGCCACCGCGACCAGCGGGTCGCGCCCGCCGAGCACTGCCGCGTTGACTGCCCCGGCCGCGGGCGCGAATGCGGGATCGGTGACACGCTCGGCCGCATCGAGCACCGCCACGTTGATCGGGTGGCCCGCCGCGACGAAGAGACGTATGCGGCGCAGCCACAGCAGCACTGCCCCGTCGGCGCGGCGCCGGTGACCGGCCAGCACCGCTGCCGCCATCAGGCCCGGCACGGCCCACCCCGCCACGACGCCGGCCAGCAGCGCCCACGCCAGAGCCGTCGCTGGCGAGGCCCCCTCGCTCGGCGACAGCCGGCCGGCGGCGACGAAGCCCACGGCGAGCGTGCAAACCGCCACGATCGCCGTCAGGCTCGCAAGACGCGCCGGGCTCCAGCCCAGTGCCGTGAGCCGACGGCGGTTCCGGCGACGGCGCTCGCTCGACGCCAGCAGCCCGATCGCGGCGCACGCGCCGGTGCCGGCCATCAGCCACATGCCGAGCGCGCCCGCAGGGGGCCACGGCACGCTCATCGGAGCGACCTCCACGCCGATGACTCCCCGAGAGGAGACTGTGAGCTCATCGAAGCGTCTCCCCGCACGTCGGCGCCGGGCTTCGGGACGGCACTGTCACCGGAGCATCTCCCACGCCGCGCTCAGCGGCCGTGCACTGATCGCCACAGCGGCTACGACAGCAGCGAGCCCGACGCGCTGGCCCTGCGCTCCCGACAGCCATGCCCACGCCTCGGGGCTGACCAGCGCGCTGCCGAGCGCAACAGCGGCGCCGAGGGCTGCTGCAAGCCCGAGCTGGGGCAGGTTGGCGGCAACGTGACGGTGGAAGTGACGTGCCGTCGCGGCGGCCTCCGCAGCTTCGGCTTCGAGCACACCCAGGATCGGCACCCATTGGCCGCCGCTCGCCGCGGCAACGGCGACGACATCGGCCAGCCAGGCTGCGACTGCGCCGTCAGCGCCCGCTGCGAACCGCTGCGCCGCCGCCTCGACCCCGACGCTGCGACATTCCGCTACGAGCCTCGCCGCGGTGTGCGCTATCGGTCCGGTGGCCAACGGCCCCGAGGTCTCGAGCGCGTCGACAACCGTGCGCGAGACCTGAGCCTGGTTGGCGAGGATCGCTGCGAACTGCGCCACCGACTCTGCTGCATCGACTCGTCGACGGCTGCGGACGATGCAGGCTGCGCACCACGCGCCGATGCCGACCACCGCGCCGACGAGGCCGGCCGCCGTCGGCCCGAAGGCCAGACCGGCGACGAGTGCCACGGCGCCCGTCGCCAGCAGGGGCCAGCGCGGCGACTCGTCGCCGTGCGCTGCCTGCCGGCGCGCCGTGCCGAACAGCGGCCACAGCGCGGCTGCGCAGCCCGCCACACCCAGCGCCGCGAACTTCAGCACGCTGTCTCCTCGGCCACAAGCGGCTCGTACGGCGGCGGGTCGTCGACCGGGACCAGCGGTCCGGGATCCCACAGCACGTCGTGCCGCGGCTCCTTTCCTGGCGACGGCGCGACGAACAGCGGTTCCGCCGCCTGCGCCAGGCCCGGCTGCAGCTCCGTCGGCTCATGACTCGGCAACGACGCATCTGCGAGCGGGTGTGAGTCCGCGGGCAGTTCGCCCCCTTGGCACGCCGCGGGAACCTGCGCCGACCTTGGTGACCGTATCGGCTCGACTGCTTCAGGCCGGTCGGCAGCCGGCTGCTCTGCCCGCCTCGGCGCCTGCTCCTGCGCGTCCGGCAGCGAGTGGACCGGCGTGTCAGCAGCCGGCACCGCGCTGCCGCCGTCTGATGTCGTGGGTGCGTCGACGATCTGCGAGTACGCGGTCGGCAGTTCGGCATCGCCGCCTGCTTCAGGCAGGCCGGCGGACGCGTACACCTCGGCCATGCGGCCGGCGGGGCGGCCGGCCGCGGTCGCCCAGCGGTCACCTGGTCGCAACGCCCACAGGCAGGTCGTCGAGATGACCCCGGTGAGATCGTCGATGCCGGTGAGCTGAGTGACGTCAGCCACCACCCGCTCGCCTGCGTCGTTGCGGCCCATCCACACGCACAGGTCCACCGCAGCAGCGATCTGGCGGCGCGCGTAGTCCGGCTCGGCGCCCTCGGAGCAGGCGTAGGCCACGAGCTTCTCGAGCACGCCCTTGCCGGGCTGGGAGTGGAGCGTCACCAGGCAGCCGTCCAGGCCCGAGGACATGGCATCCAGCAGCGCCTCGCAGCCCTCGCCGCGGATCTCGCCCACCACCAGCTTGGCGGCATTCGCCCGCTTGGCATCGCGGATGTGGTCGGCCATCGAATGACGGCCGTGGCCGTCCTGGTTGGCGTCGCGGGTCAGCCGCTCGTAGGTGTTGGGGTGAATGCCGTACTCCGCCAGCCGCAGCTCCGGCGTGTCCTCGATGGTGTCGATGCGCTCGTGGTCGGGCACCGCCGCGAGCAGCGCCTGGCACAGCGTGGTCTTGCCCCCGCCCATCGCGGCCGCGACCACCACGTTGGCCCGCACCCTGCCTGCAATGGCCTCGATGAGCACGCTGCCGAGCTCGTCCGAGGCGATGCCCAAGTCGTCGAGGCGCATCCGACCTGCCATGTTCGAGCGGAGCACGACGTTGGGCGGGCTCGTGACGAATGCCTCGGCGTGCAGCCGCCAGCGGTCGCCGACGCGAACGTCCAGCCGGGGATCCAGCTCGTCGAATCGCTGCGGGCGATCGCCTGAGTAGCTCGCCAGGAAGCGCACTGCCTCGATGAGATCGTCGTCTGCGGCGAACGGCGACGGCCGTCGCTCCACCCGGCCGTCTGCATACTGCACGAGCATCGACTCCCCGCCGCGTATCTGGAACTCTTCGATGTCGGGCTCGTCCAGCAGTTCCGAGAGCGCGTCGGTGGCGGCGCGAGCCGCGGTGCGCCGCCGCACAGCGCCGTCAGTGCGGTCGAGTCGCTGCGGGGCGCATGCCGACGAAGCCAGCGAGCGACCGAGCCGGTAGAGCTTCCGGTACCCGCCGCGAGCGCCCAGCCGCTTGATGCGCACTACGCGGTTCGCATCCAGTGCCGCGGACAGCTCGCCGGTGGGATCACCGCGCCCGCCGCTTGCCGTCGGCAGCCACACCGCTGTGCGCGTCACCCCGCCTGAGGCTGCGGCATGCCAAGCCTGCGCCGCGTGAGGGCCGCCGGCTGCACTGACTGCGGCACGAGCTGCGGGAGCTCCGAGAAGCAGCACCACTTCGCTGCAAGCCGCAGCCGCAGCCGCGATGGCATCGGGTTCGGAACTGCTGGTCAGCCACACCACGCAGGTCTCCCCCGCCTCGTCGGGGCGAGGCATGGACACGATGTCGGTGGCGAGCCAAACCTGACCCGCAACGGCCGACAGCCCGGCCCGCAACGCATCGCGCGCCCAATCGCGCGCTGTGGCGCTCATAGCGCCATCGCACAGCACGAGCAGCATGTCTCAGCCCCCCGCCGACTCACCGAACTGCGTCGGCGACGTCTGGTTGCCATGTCCCGTTGCAGCGTCACCGCCGAATCCCGACGCTGCCTTGCTGCCGAGTCCATATGGCGATTCGCTGCCGAACGTCGACGGCACCGTGCCTGCGACAGCTGCCGATCGGCACAGGGGCCAGCCGTCGGGCGGCGCCGGCCACACGACAAGCCCGTCTAGCTCGACAGCGCGCGCGTAGCGCGCGGCGCCGGCTGCGTCGACATGCACCACGATGCTCCCGTCCGCGCCGCCTGCCAGGGTGGTCACGTCGAGTGCGCAGCCGCCCAATACGCCGGCCACGACGGCGCGGCTGCCAGCCCGCGGGCCGGGCTCCGGCCACGCGGACGTGTCGGCGCTCAGGCGGATGGCAGTGTTTGCGCCGACGGCAGCGCCAAGCGGACCCAGCAGGGCTGGCGTAACGAAGGTTCCCGCCGGGACGTCGAAGGCCACGACGTTGCCTGCGATCGAATCAGGATCCACGAACCGGCCGACGAGAGCCTGCGGAACCCCTGCGACCTCGAACGCGCCTGGTGGCTGACCCGCGAGCCATGCCTCAGACGTCACCGCGACCAGCGCTGGTGGAGGCTCCCGGTGCGGGCGACCCCACAGCCAGATCGCTGCCACCACGACGGCGACGATTACCGCGGCAACGCCAAGCCGCCACGGCTCGATGCCGACGCGCTGCCCGCTTGGCAGGGCGGGCGCCTGGTCGTCGGGCCCGAAGCCGGGTCTGGCCGACATGGTCACGGCCGGACCCCGCTCTGCGTGAGGGTCACCCGACCATCCGCATAGTCGCTCACCGGGCGGATCCAGTCCACTCCTGAGCCGAGCGTCACCCAACATCTGCCGTTGGGGGTTGATCCGTGCCAGCCGGCGCCACGCTGTCCCGGTACCGGTGTCGCTTCGAAGCACACCTCGAAACGCCACGCATACGTTGCGGGGCGGCCGAGCAGCCAGCCGCAACGCGACGATGCCATGGCCCCGGCTGCATCGGCGATCGCACATGTGACCTCTGCGGGAGTCGCGCCAGGTCGGTGCCACTGGCGCAGGAGCTGCTGCTGGTCCGCGCTCAGCGCATCCCAGCGGTCCGCCGAGTGCCTCGCGCCGGGCTCGGCCTCGATCAGCCGGCGCTCGGCGGCGACCCACGGCCGCAACTGCGACCAGGCAGTGCGCACATGCATCGCCGTCCATATGCAGTTCGCATCGCTGATCTGCACGGCGCGGTGCGCGCGCATCCAGCCGTGTCCACGAGCCACCTGCAAGAACCGGCCCTCGCCGGGCATGTCAGCCTGGGGGGACCGGGCCGCACTCGCCGGGCGCACATGCGATTCCCAGGCCAGAGCCGCTGCATCGACTGCGTTCAACGGCAGCGGCGGCAAAGCCGGGCACTGCGGGACGGGCGCAGCAGCGGTCGTCGTCGGCTGCGTCGTGGCTGTGGTGGTGCCGCGCGGATCGTCGCCACCGACGACCGGACTATCCCCGCCGCCGTCATCGTCGTCGCCGAGCGCCGTCGTGGTGGTCGTGACGATCGTGGTGGTCGTGGTCGTCGGAGAGGGCTCTTCATCGGGTTCCGGCGCAGGAAGGCAGGCGTAGTCGTAGGAGCCGTTGATGCGCGTCTGAACGTAAGGCGGCAAGGCGCCGAAGCTCGAGCAGTCGAAGATGCACACCCTGTAGGTCTCCGCGCCGCGATCTGGGTGAGCGTGTTCCTGTATCTGCGTGTCCGCCAGCTCTCCGATTGCGGGGCAATAGGTGCGGATGGTGGTCTCTTCGCAATCGCCGGGCGTCGTGCACTTGTTGAGCAGATCGCTCGCGGTGACGCAGCTTCCGCCGTGGTCTGAGTGGTAGGTCGTGCCCTCGATGCCGTCGCAGATGTCGGGATCGCTGTCCCAGCTGCGGCCCGGCAGCTCGTCGCAGGGCTGGTACGAGAGCAGCCCGTTTGCACAGCGGTGGATGCCCAGCTCGGCCAGCCGCTCGTCGCTCTCGCCGGCGAGATGATGCAGCGGCCGCGCGTCGTCGGGGCTGTCGTCGGAGCCGCCGCTGTCTTCCTGCTCGGTGCCGGTATCGGGCTTCGAGTCAGGCGCTGACGATTGGCAGGTCAGCACTGACGGACCGGTGCCGCCCAGCGCATCGCCGTAACGCGGCACCGAGCCCGATGGGCACTGCTGGGTCGGCGATGCGGACGGGGCGCCGAAGACCGTTCGCGAACACTGGCCTCCCGCATGCTGCCAGCCGGCGGCACACGGGGCCAGCGTCGCCGGCTGCGTCTGCAATTCGACCTTGGTCTCGTAGATCGGCTCGGTGGTGTAGTGCACCGACTCGACCGTGTGCCAGTAGCCGGTCTCGCGCTCGGCGTACACCGGCTCAGTGTCCCAGCGGCCGGGCTCGGTGGAGGCAAAGGTCGTCTGCCACTCGTATACGGGAACCTCACGGGTGACGGTCTGGACGATGTCCGGACCGGGCGTGCAGCACACCGAACGCGTGCGCGTCTCGGTGGAGGTCTCGGTGACGCTCTCGCTCCAGCACATCTCGCCCGCAAATGGATCGAAGGCGCAATGCCGCACCTGCCGGCTGCGCGTGACCTTCACCTTGTAGGGGACCTCGTAGCTGACGGGCGGACCGGGCACCGTGACCTGAGTCCTCACCGTCCGGGTGCCCACTTGCACGCGCACCGGCGGGACGAGCGGGTACACGACAGTGCGCGGCGGCACCCAGACTCGCCGCGTGCCGGTCTGCACCTGCTCAGTACCCGTACGTATCCACACATCCGAAGTCGTCGTGTGGCTGTACACCCGCCGGGTCCGCCCGGTGTCCACACGGCGCTCGGTGCGACGCTGGCACAGCAAGCTGCCGCCGGGTCCGGCGATGCTGTTCCAGCCGGCGGGGCAGCCCATCGAACGCGACACGGTCTCGGTGCGCTCGGTGAGGCACATTCCGCCGGCGCTGTCGAGCGCCATGCCAGCGGGACAGCTCAGCACCGGTGCCACCGACGTCCGCGCCGCGGCCGCGTTGCTGCGCCCAGCCGCCAGGGCGAGCGGGAGCGCAGCCAGCACGACGGCGAGTGCCCACCAGATTGCGCGCTGTGTGCCGATTCGACGTCTGTCGTGAGGCTGTGCCGGCTCTCGATGCAAGGAACTCATGACGAAACCCCGGTCAGCGGCGCAGCCTCGGGCCACCAGAAGTCCTCCGTCGGCGGCGGCCAGGCAGCTTCGGCGCACGGCGGCATCGGGCGCGGGTAGGCGTGATCGGCGGGGGTGAGCGGCAGCGAGCCCGGCGGCCACGGTTTCTTCGCCGGCCGATCGGGCGACCCGGTCGTCGCTTGGGCGATGCTGTCCTCGGCTGGCGAGCAGCCGAAGATCGCCTCGAGCGACTTGAACGGCGAGAGGTACATGCGCTCGTGCCAGCTCACGTCGGGCGCCCACTGGGTGGCAGACAGCTCCGAATCGACGACCGGCGCGTTGGCCGCTGCCTGCGTCAGCACTGCCCACTGGCTCGGCGTGCACCGTTCCTGCAGCGACGGTCGCTGCATCTCCCCGCCGACCACGGGGCCGATCGGGATGCCGGTGGCGCACCAGAACTCCAAGTGCCACCGGTGATCGCGGTGCGCCCGCCACGCCTCCGCCTGGTCGACGTTGACCCAGTCGCGCACTGCGATCCACTGGCTGCGCGAGCCCGAGACCCACGCACGAGGATCGGCCCGGTCGACCGACGCAGCGTGGTCATCCTTGGCCTGGGCGAGCCACTGAACTGCACGCCCGAAGGCATCGCCGCCGCAGTCGCCGTCGAACAGGGCATTGCGCAGCACCCGGTAGCTGAGGCGCGACCACGTCAGCCACATGGCTTCGACCTGCGCCGGATGACCGACTCCTGCATCGCGGCGTTCGCCCGTTGACGCATCCACCAGATATGAACGCCCAGGCGGGTGGCACACGATCGCGAGCGCGTGCCCGCCGGCGCTGAGATCTGCCACCCAGGCCCGCTCCAGCGGTGGTGCGGTGAATTCGAGCCGCAGGCCGCGAGCCCACAGCGATTCGAGCTGGCGAGTGCGGTGCGAGGCGGTGTAGACGCCGGGGATGATCGTCGCCAGGTCGCTGCAGGCCTCCCACAGCGTGGCAGGGCCGGTGCTGACTGCGGCGTGGCCGACCAGCGAGTCGGTGACGGCGCCTTGGGCCGCCCGCCGGGTCAGCCATCGCAGCGCTCCCGATGACCAGTCGCCGGGGAAGTAGCCGACATCGGCCAGGCTGTGACCGCCCAATGCCAGCTCCATCGGCTCGCCCGGGCTGTACACCAGCAGCTTGGCTATGTCGTTGACGGTGGTGCCCCACGAGTGCATCGGACGGCCGCCGGGCGAGCGCATCCCGGTGATGAACGACTCGATGGCGGCACCTGCCCGGTCGCGGTCGGCGTCGGTGCTGCCCGGGTCCACGCCGAGCGAGGCCGGTGTGGGATGCGGGGGGCAGAGCGACACGTGGTCGTAGGCGACGCTTCGATCCGCCTCGATGCGCGTCTCGTAGTCGAGCCCTGCGGTATCGATCACCAGCTCCCAGGCGGTCTCGGTGCCTCCGCGCCGGCGGGCCACCCGCGCGCCCTCGGCAAGCGCTGCGCGGGCCTCGGGCAGGTAAGGCGGCATCTCGTCCCACCGCGCTCGCTGGGCGATGACGTAGCGGTGACCTCGCTCGACGTCGCCCAGCAGTTCCGAATGCGAGCCGGTCACCGCCGGCTGGCGGTGCCGGCCGAGATCGCTCTCGGGATCGGGATCGGGATACGGCGGCCACGGGACCCAGATGCGATCCCCGCCGATGGGCACGGCAGCCGGCAGCGCGATCACCGGGCGGTGCTGGCGCGTGAGCGGGAACTCGCCGCTGCCGGCGAGAATCGGCCGAGGCGCCCTGGCAGGTCGGCTGCCCAGCGCCGAACCCTGACCAGCGTCGGCGTCGCCCCCGCTGCCGCTGGGGTCGCTGTCAGGGTCAGCCGCGATCGAGGGTCCGGGGTCGACTGGCTCGCCACGGTCCGCGCTGCACGCTGCCGCCAGCAGGCCCAGCGCCGCCGCGGCAGCGAGCCATGCGCCTGCGGCTGTCGCCCAGTGGCATCGAGATCTGGCCATCGCACAACTCCTCCGGACTCGGGGTCCTAGGCGCCTCATTCGGACCAGGTCGCCTTGCCGTGGAGTTCTACGCGCGCGTTGTCAGATCATTCCAATGAATTTCAATTCATCTGATTACAAGCGGAAACGCAGGCCGAGCGCCGACCGGCTCGGCGCGGTGCTGCGGTCCTCAGCGTGCGTTCGGCGCGGTGCCAGTCGGCGGTGCCAGCCGGTGGCGGCGGGCCCACAGGGCGAATCCGAGCCCGATCGCTCCGTAGCCGGCGTAGGCCACGACCAGCGGGGTCACCGAGCCGGCGATCATGCGGTCGACGAGCATGGCCAGCAGGGCGCCACCGCCCACCGAGATCGTGCCGATCACCGCCGATGCAGTACCGGCCAGCTCGCCCATGGGCCCCATGGCCTGGGCCTGCATGAGCGGGTTGACGAAGGTGCGCACGGCATTGATGACCACGAGCACGGCAAACCAGCCGAAGAATGACGGCGTGCCGCCCGCCTGCCACGACCACAGCGCGAGCACCGCCGACAGCACCACCGTGAACGGCAGCAGCGTCACGATCATGCGGTCGGCGCCGATTGTGGTCACCAGCCGGCTGCCGGTGAAGACCGCCAGTCCCATGCACACGCTCATCCCGGCGAAGCAGTACGCGAACACGTCGCCGCGGCCGTACACGTCGTCGAAGAGCAGCTGGCTGCTGCCCAGGAATGCAAAGAACGAGCCCATGTCGAACATGACCGCCAGCGCCGAGCCGATGGTGAGCTTGTTGGTGAACACCGCGACGACGGCCTCGCGGGTGCGCACCAGGGTGAGGGGGCGTCGGCGCTCGCTCGGCAGCGACTCGGGCAGCCGGATGATCCACAGCGCCAGCACCACCGTCAGCACCATCGGGGCCGCCATCACCCAGCGCCACGAACCGAGGGCAAGCACGGCCTGACCCCCCAGCGGCGCAATCGCGGGCACCACCATGAACACCGCTGCGACCGCCGACAGCAGGCGTCCCAGCCGGTCCCCCTCATAGAGGTCGCGGCCGATCGCCAGCGACAGCGCGCGAGGCCCCGCGGCACCGATGCCCCAGACCAGCCGGCTGGCGATCAGCACGCCGAACGTCGGCGCCAGCGCCGAGCCCAGCGCCCCGAGGGTGTACAGGGCCAATCCGGCGTACAGCACCGGCTTGCGGCCGAATCGGTCGGTGAAAGGGCCGTAGAGCATCTGCGCGCCGGCCAAGCCGAAGAAGTACAGCGTGACGGTGAGCGCCACCTGGGGCGAATCCGCAGCGAGACCGAGCCCGAGCCGGATGTCGGTGAACGCGGGCAGCGCCATGTCGATGCCCAGCGCCGTGGTGGCGCTGATGGCGCCCAGCAGGAAGACGAGCTCTCGCTCGGCAATCTGTCGCGGGCGCGGATCGCCGTCGGAACTCACGCGGTATCCGTCATGATCGGGCCGTGGCTGGCCGTCACCGGCTGTCGAGGGCGGCGGCCAGGACGCCGTTGACCAGGGCGCCGCTTCGGTCGGTGGCGCCCAGGCGGTGCGCGAGCTCGATGGCTTCGTTGAGCACCACGGCAGCCGGCGCGTCGCCGCGCCCGAGCTCCAAGAGCCCTTGCAGCATGATCAGCCGATCGCACACACCGAGGCGCTGCGGGGTCCAGCCCTCGGCCAGCAGCCCGGCCAGCCGCTCGGTCAGCTCGTCGCGCTGGGCGGCGACGCCGGTGGCCAGCTCGAGCGCGAACGGATCGAGCTCGGCGACCTGCTCGGCGAGCACGTCGGCCAGCTCGCACGACTTCATCTCGGCCTCGTACAGCAGTTCCACCGAGCGCTGGCGCGCCTCCCGGCGGCGGGTCGGCTCGTCGGGAGCGGCGAAGGGGTCGCTCGGGCGGCTCATGGCTGAGGCTCCGAGCGCGTTGCGGCAAACCTGGGGCTCAGCCCCGGGCCCGCTCGATGTAGTCCCCGCTGCGCGTGTCGACCTTCAGGCGCTCGCCCGGCTCGATGAACAGCGGCACCTGCACCACCAGCCCGGTCGACATCGTTGCGGGCTTGCGGGCCCCCGACACCCGGTCGCCCTGCACGCCGGGGTCGGTGTCGGCCACTTCGAGCACCACCGATGCCGGCAGTTCCACGCCCAGAACCTCGTCGCCGTGGCGCACCACGGTGGCCATCTCCCCTTCCACCAGGAAGTTCGTGGCGCTGCCCGCCGCAGTGCGGCTGACCGGGAGCTGCTCGTAGCTGTCGGTGTCCATGAACACCAGCGAGTCGCCGTCGGCGTACAGGTACTGCATGACACGGTTGTCGATGACTGCGCGCTCCATGCGCTCGCCGGCGCGGAAGGTGCGCTCGAGGGTGGTGCCGGTGCGCACGTTCTTCAGCGTGGTGCGCACGAACGCGCCGCCCTTGCCCGGCTTGACGTGCTGGAACTCGGCGAGCTGGAACAGCCCGTCGGCGAGGTCCAGCGTCATCCCGTTGCGGAAGTCGGCGGTGGAGATGGCCATATCAACCTCGTTGGGTCAACTTCTTCGGATCAGCGTGCTCGGATCAGCCCTTGCGGAGACAGCCGCTGAGGACGCGCAGTCGGGACGGTACAGGCGACGGCTGGCGTCACGACGGGCGCCCCGGATCGCTGCTGGAGCCCGAGCCCCCGCTGTCCGCGGCGGCCCCGATGGCGAGCGCGACCGCCTTGGGGTAGCCGGCGCCGCCCTCGCCTGCGACACGGGCCGTCGCCAGCGGTTCCACCACCGAGAGGTGACGCCACGGTTCGCGCTCGCGGGGCTCGGACAGGTGCAGCTCTACGATCGGTCCGTCGAACGCCGCTAGCGCATCGTGCAGCGACCAGCCGTAGTGGGTGAGCGCTCCGGGGTTCACCACGATGGCCTCCACGCGGCCGATGCCCGAGTGCACGGCTTCGACGAGATCGCCCTCGTGATTGCTCTGGCGATGCTCGAGGTCCCAGTCGCGCTCGGTCGCCGCGCCGCGAGCCGCCTGGACATGGTCGAGCAATGTCTCGGTGCCGTAGATCTCGGGTTCGCGGGTGCCCAGCAGGTTCAGGTTGGGTCCCGACAGCAGCAGGACGACGTGACGGGGCATCGGTTCCGGCTCCTGGCTACATCTGGTCGAGCGCGCCGCGCAGCACGCCCGCTTCGACGCCGGGCACTACCTCGAGGCCGCTCGGCCCGTCGAGCACGAAGGTGATGCCGTCAGTGGCTTTCTTGTCGCGGCCGAACAGCTCGATGATCTCGTCGGCGTCGACGCCCGCCGGCAGCTTTGCGTCCAGCCCGTAGGCCGCCAGCACACGCTCGTGCTCGGCGACCCGCGCATCGTCGATGCGCCCCAGCAGGCGGGCTACCAGCGCGGCGTAGCGCAGCCCGACGGCGACCGCCTCGCCGTGGCGCAGATCGAAGCGGCCTTCGATCTCGAGCGCATGGGCCAGAGTGTGCCCGTAGTTGAGCAGCGCACGGCGACCGCTCTCGGTTTCGTCGGACGCGACCACTTCAGCCTTGATCGCCACGCACGCCGCGACGCGTTCGTCGATCGGCAGCCCGCCGAGGTCGCCGCTGGGGGTCTTGGCAAGCCAGGGCTCTGCAGCGGGGCTTCCGATGAAGTGGTACTTGGCCAACTCGCCGTAGCCGGCGCGCAGCTCGCGCTCGGGCAGCGAGTCGAGCACCTCGGTGTCGCACAGCACTGCTGCGGGCTGCCAGAACGCCCCGACCAGGTTCTTGCCCTCGGCGAGGTTCACGCCCGTCTTGCCGCCCACCGCAGCATCGATCTGGCCCAGCAGCGTCGTGGGGACGTGTACCACCGCCACGCCCCGGTGGTACACCGCAGCGGCGAAGCCGGCCACGTCGGTCACGACGCCCCCGCCGACAGCGACCACCACATCGCGCCGGGTGAGGCCGAAACCGGTGAACCCGCTGCACAGCTCGCCGATCGTGGCCAGCTCCTTGGCCTGCTCGCCACCGGGAATCTCGAAGGTCTCCGATGCGATGCCGGGATCGACGTCGATGCCGATGCCTCGCTGGGTGACGATCGCGGCACGCTGCGCTGCGACAGTCAGCTTGGACTCGCTCAAGACCGAGGCGAGCTGGTTGCGCGCTCCGTCACCAACCAGCACGGGGTAGGAGCGATCCCCCAGCGGCACGTCGACGCGGATGGTGCCCGCCATAGGTGGCGAGGGTACCGATGCGCCTACACGCTGAGCCCTGTCGGCATTGACCACCAGATCACTGCCAGTGCTCCGGCCACCAGCGAGGGTCCGAGTGCGAAGCGATGGTCGGTGCTGCGGCCGAGAGCGACGATGCCGATAGCGCCCGCCAAGGCCGCGAGGGCGAAACCGGCCAAGAGCCCTGCGAGCACGGTCATGATGCCGCCGAGGCCCAAGTGCAGCCCCAGGTAGCCGCCGAGGCGCACGTCGCCGTAGCCCAAGCTGCCGCGCGATGCCCGCCAGATCACATGCATCAGGCCCCAGCCGACCATTCCCCCGATCGAAGTCGCCACGACCGTGCCTCCAAGACCCGCAAGCCCGTCCTCGGCCGCTGCTGCCGCGCACAGCAAACCGATGGCCAGCACTGTGGTGACTCGCAGCAGCCGCGTCGGGATCAGGTGCGTGCGCAGGTCGATGCCCGAGATAACGACGCCGGCCCAGCCGAATGCCAGCAGCGGTGCCACATAGGCGCTCGAGCCAGCCCGCATCACCAGTGCAGTCCCGACTGCGACACACCATGCAATCGCCGCTGCCCGATGCAGGCGGACGCCGAAGCAGCGCTGGGCGCAGCGTGCGGCCACCATCCCTGCCGCGGCACCTCCCAACACCACGGCGGCGAGCGTCACGGCGCCGACGCCCAGTGTCGTGGTCAGTGCCGTGCTGTGTGCTGTGCCGATCACGCCGATGGCCCTCCGGTCGCCGGCAGCCTCACCGGGCTGCGCTCGAGCCGGGGAGTTACCCGGCGATGTCCAGACCGACGGCGGCCCCCATCGCTCTGACGGGTGCGTCGCGGCCGGTCCACATCCTGAACTGCTCGGCTGCTTGATACAAGAGCATTCCGACGCCATTCAACGTCACGGCGCCGGCTTGAGCGGCTGCCGCCAGCAGCGGGGTCCGCTCAGGCCGGTAGATGAGATCAGCCACGATCTGAACACCCTGCAGCAGCGCCGGATCGACCGGCAGCGAATCGCCCTCGGTCATGCCGAGCGGCGTGGCGTTCACCACGACATCGGCATTGCGCACTGCTTCGGGGCCGCCGACGGTCACCAGGCCTGCAGGCGCGCCGGTCGCTTCGGCAGCAGCGCCGCCCACCCCCACAGCTCGTGCCGCCGCATCGGGCGAGCGATTCACGACCGTCACCGGCGCCCCCTCGGTGGCCAGGGCAACGATCACCGCTCGCGCAGCGCCACCTGCCCCCAGCACGACCGTGCGCAGTCCCGCAGGGTCGACACCCGCCTGGGTGCGTAGCGAGCGCAAGAAACCGGCGCCGTCAGTGTTCTCGCCGATCAGACGGTCAGCGCTGCGGCGCACGCAGTTGACGGCGCCCAGCATGGCGGCAGCAGGCGACAGCTCGTCACAGGCCTCAGCCGCCTCGGCCTTGAGGGGCATGGTCACCGACAGTCCGTCGATGCCCAGGGCGCGCATCGCCGCGACGGCACCCGCTCCGCCGCCGGCCGGCACCTCGAACGCCACGTACGTCCAGTCCAGACCCAGGTGAGCGAACGCCGCATTGTGCAGCGCCGGGCTCAGGGAGTGCCGTACTGGATCGCCGATCACTCCTGCCATCCTGGTACTGCCAGTCGGTGCGGGCCGCATCGACACAGTGTGCACTCGCGCGACGCCAATCCGGAAGCGCATTGCGAGATCGACATCGTCGCCCGGCCATCGCAGCGCTCGGATGCCTCGCGCTCGCCCGGCTTCTGTTGAGGTTCACGCTGCGGAGGCCAAGAGGACGAGGCGGGCCGGAGCCCGCCTCGCAACGTGGTGCATATTGTCCCGTTGCCGGGACGCTGCTTGTTGTTGGCACCCGTGGGTACCGCCAACCATTCCCTGTGTCGCAGACTACCCTGATTCGCCCGCTCACCCGCGGGAAGCTCGGCAGGCGGTAACCCGGTGTTGCGACTCGGACTCGACTTGGGCACGAACAGCGTCGGATGGGTTCTGTACCGCCTGGGCGATGCGGACCCACCCGAACCGGCAGAGATCGTGGACGGTGGTGTCTCGGTCCACAGTGATGGGCGCAACCCCAAGAATCGGGCCTCGAACGCGGCCGAGCGCCGAGCCAAACGCGGACCTCGGCGCAACCGTGACCGAATGCTCCGCCGACGCCGACGGGTAGCAGCACTGCTGCGCGAATGCGGCCTGTTGCCCGGTTCCGCGCAAGACCGCACTGCTTGGCGAATGATCGATCCTCTGCAACAGAGAGCTGAGGCACTGGACCGGCCGCTTCAGCGAGGCGCTGCGGGATGTTCGCTGCGATCCGGCTTTAGCCGGTAAGGGAATGGTCGGCTACCAAAACAGGATTCTCCTGTGAGCGGCGAGCGCCCCAGTTTGGGGCCGGATCGGGGAATGCGCCTGGCATCGAACCGCGACGGTTACGGTCGGAATGCATGGGTGCTGGCACTGAGCGACCTCGCGACCCGTATCGGCGGTTCGACCTCCCTGGCGCTCAGCCCATCGCAGACCTGCAACAGCCCGTGCTGATCTGCGGTCGGGCCGAACAGGGGCTCGACCTCTTGCCCGACCGGAGCGTCCAGACAGTAGTCACCTCTCCGCCGTACTGGTCGCTGCGGGACTACGACATCGATGACCAGATCGGCCGCGACGACGCCTTGGCCGACTACGTCAAGAGCATCGTGATGACGTTCGACAAGGTTCGACGGCTGCTCACTGACGACGGCACCGCATGGCTCAATGTGGGCGACAGCTACACCTCGGGCAACCGTCGCTACCGAGCCCCGGACCGCAAGAACCGAGCGCGCGCGATGCGGGTTCGACCGCCGACCCCCGAGGGCCTCAAGCCGAAGGATCTCATCGGTGGGCCTTGGCGCTTGGCCTTCGCGCTGCAGGACGCCGGGTGGTGGCTCCGCTCGGAGGTGATCTGGCACAAGCCCAATGCGCATCCGGAGTCGGTTCGGGATCGTCCGACCAAGGCCCATGAGACCGTGTTCCTGCTGTCGAAAAACAAGGACTACTTCTACGACGTCGATGCCGTCCGCGGACCGAACGATCGGCGATTGAGAACCGTGTGGGACATCAACACCGAGCCGCGTCGGCGTGACGACTGCGGTGTCGAGGACCACCCGGCCGTCATGCCGCTGACGCTCGCTGCCCGGTGCGTCGCCATCACCAGCAGGCCCGATGACATCGTCTTGGACCCCTACGCGGGCTCTGGCACGACCCTGCTCGCCGCACATGCCCTCGGCCGAAAATGGGCTGGCATCGAGCTCAACCCGGCGTTCGTCGATCTCATCGAGCGACGATTGGGTCAATGGGCGACAGCGAGTCCCTGAGGCGCAAGATCGATGATCTCTCGCCCATGGGTGTTCGCTTCGTCGCACGCATGGTCAACTCGCTCTCCGATCCTCCCCAAGCCCAAGGGTCTGCTTCCCAGCCGACTTGGATCACTGCGGAGCCAGACTGGATCGAATACTTCGGGCTGCTGGTCTCTGCTCACCACGGACTGGCTGTCGATGCGCTCAAGGAAACGGGTTTCGAAAACGCATTCCGGGATGCTTGCGAAGCCGTGGGCTGGAGCGTCGATCCACCGGCGTCGGCGACACGACGCTTCGTCGACATGAATGTGCAGGCATCCGACGGTCGTGGCGGAGGGCTCTCTTTGAAGTCGACGGCCGCTCAGCGGCTGTCGAAGTCGACGGTTCACATCTCGAAGCTCACCGAGGCAGCGTGGATCCAAGACGTGCGGTCGGCGCGGGATCGCAGGACCAGGACGTTGGGCCTCTTCGAGGAGTACTGCGCCGCTGTCGATGCCATCGTGATGCTCCGAGCGTTTCGTGACGACCCACAGCCCATCCCGCATCGTTACCAGATGGTCGAGATACCGAGCGCGATCTTCAAATCGCCGCAGTCCTTGCCTCAATCAGACTTCGAAGCCGACGGTCCAACGCTGGACTGTCCATTCCAAGGGGATCCAGTCGCGGCCCGCGTTTCGTTGGACAGATCGGACGCCAAGGTGACGATCAAGCGAATCAAACTCTCAGCTTGCGCAATCCACCAAGAATGGAACCTCGGCGACCGCCGCCTCTCAAGATGAAGGCACGGGCAAGTGGCATGGCAAGAAACACTCGGTCGTCTCCATTGCGCGAGCCGGTACGACTCGCCCGGGTGGCCTCCCCCACGCGTCAGTTGCACAGGCCGATCTCGATGCACACCGCCTTGTCGCGTTGGAACTCCTCGTCGGTCACCGAGAACGACAGCTCGCCGTCGAGCGAGGTCACCACAAAGAACATCCACGGTCCCTCGGCGGGATTCAATGCAGCTTCGAGCGACGTGCGGCCCGGAGCTGCAATCGGCGTGGGCGGCAAGCCGACGAGCACGCGGGTGTTGTAGGGGGAGTTCACCGTCAGCGTCTCGGCGGTCAGCTCCTCGCCGCCCACTGCATACAGCACGGTCACATCGAGTCCGAGTGACCAGCCCCGGGCGAGCCGGTTGTAGATGACACGGGCCACCTTCGCCCGGTCCTCGGGCGTCTGCGCTTCGCGTTCCACCAGGCTGGCCACGATCAACGCCTCGTAGGGAGTCAGGCCGACACGCCTCGGAGCGTCGTCGTAGCCCAGCTCGGTGAGCATCTCGTCGAGACGCTCGGTCATCTGTGCCACCAGCTGCTCGGCGCTCGTGCGTGCATCGAAGAAGTACGTGTCGGCAAACACTTGCCCCTCGGCGGGCTCGAACACGCCGTCAGGCAGGGCACGCGGCACGGGCGCCACCAGCGACAGCACCGGCTGGCTGTGCAGGGCTTCGATGAACTCTCGGCTGCCGAAGCTCAATCCTTCCGCCTCGTCGAGCTGTGCAGCGATCTGGGCGATAGTGAGACCTTCGGGGATCGTGAGCGGCTGCTGGGGAGCTTGGGCGACGCGGCTCGGACCCGCTTCGAGCACGGCCATGGTCTCCCACACCGACGAGTTGGACTGGAACGTGTACTCGCCGGCCTGGAATGCCGGGCCGCCCCGCAGGCGGACGTACCACTCGTACGCCTGCGAACTCGCAATGACGCCCTCGGCCGCGAGCAGGTCGGAGATGCTTGCCGTGCTCGATCCCCTCGGCAGGCTCAGCACGATCTCGGCACCCGGCTCGCCCGGCGGATCGAGCTGCTCCTGCACCCACCGGTACGCCCGGCTGCCAGCCGTCCAAGCGACGGCACCCAGCACGACGAGGAACAGCAGCGCCCCCCAAGTGCCAGGCCCGCGCCGGGTGCTGACCACCTCGAAGTCGACACCCCGACGACCGCCGATCGGCGGCGAGCTCGGCGCGGCGGATTCGGGCACCGATGGCGACACGGAGGCTCCCGGCGATACAGAACGTCGGGCGTACCTGCCCAGCGGGCCCGAACCGGATTCGTCGGCGATCTCCCCACTCGCCGCAAGGCCTGGCTCGGCTCCCTGAGATTTGCCCTCGGGCGCCAGCCCCACGAGGCCAGCGAGCCGGTCTCCCAGCCGTCGCACCGCTGATGGCGCCCTCACGGCAGTCACACGGTCGGCTCCGCTGGTCGCGTCGCGCGCTGCGTGGCCGTCGCGGGGAGCGTCGGTGCTGCGGTCAGTCACGTGCGTCGAGCCACGACTGCAGGATGACCGCGGCCGCCACCTTGTCGATGACCTTGCGGCGAGCGGGGCCGCGCACGCCTTGTTCGGAAAGGATGCGCTCCGCGCTCACGGTCGTATAGCGCTCGTCGTGCAGGACCACCGGCACATCGAGCGCCGCCGCTATCTCGCCGGCCTCGGCTCGCACGCCCGCCGCAGCCGGTCCTTCGCCGCCGTCGAGCGAGGTCGGCAGGCCGATCACGAC
>JAJEIW010000313.1 GCA_022828045.1 Acidimicrobiia bacterium
GCTGCTGTTCCCTGATGGTCGCGCCCCGGCTCAGCTCGACGGCGGCCTCCGCTGAGGCCCGTGCTTCGTCGGGCCGCACGTAGAGCTGGTGCTGGCGGGCCAAGGCGGCGTGAGGGAGGGCAAACCCTGGGTCGGCCGCGACCGCCGTTGACAGGCATTCCTCAACCCCGGCCTCGGCCGACAGCATCCGGTCGATGCCCTCGACATAGGCGTCACGGGCCGCGGCGGATGAGGTGCTCACTTCGAGGCCGTATCGATCTCTCATGTGCGCTGCCCTTGCCGCCGTCGAGGTCGTCTGTCCACACGAATGGTGTCAGACCACCGCCAGCGACCAGACGAGCGGCAGGCCGGATCCGAGCTCGGTCCATTCGGCATCGTCGGACACCTGCCAGACCTCTCCGGTGTCGGTGCCGACAAGCACTCCGCCCACGTTGTCAGGATCGGCGATCAGGCCATGGAAGTTGACCGGCGACGGCAAGTGGGCGTCGTCGCAGAGCGATCGCCACGACTGGCCGTGGTCGTCAGACCGGTAGAGCGCCGCATGAGCCCCGCCCTCGTCCTTGTAGTGCGAGAACGCAGTGGGGGCACTGGCGACGGTGACGAGATCGCGGACGTGGCGTGCTTCGAGCGTCTGTGTGGATCCCGCGCCGTCGATGGCGAAGACGCCCTTGGTGGTTCCCGCAAGCAGCTGACCGTTCATGGGCTCACCCTAGATCGCTACTGAGTCCAGAAAACAATTCGACCGACGGGTCGCTCGCACGTATCGTCAAAGGACCTCATTGTGGTTAACATTTTGGTTGTCGTCGGGTCCGGCCGTCGACCATGGCCGTGGGAGCATCGTTGGTTCTTGACCCTGAACGTGAGATCTATCCGTTCCCGTTCGTCAGGCTGGTCAATGCCTACGTGAGCTTCGATGCAAAGCTCAGCACTTCGGACCACGACGCGGTCCTGCGGCCGATGCTCAGTGCGGGCTACAGCGTTGTGCTCTCGTCTGGCAGTGACGAGACGATGGAAGGCGAACTGTTTGCGGCCATGCGCGAGGCCGACATGGTGACCGTCCTGCTTGATGGCTTGTACATCTCGACGGTGCGGTATGAGCGCTGGGAGCGGTTTTGCGGCGGCGTTGCGGAACTTCTCGAATACGTCGGCAAAGGGCGGGGATCCGACTACGCCTCCGTCCGCTTCCTTGACGAGGTCCGCCCCGCAGCTTCAACTGGTCTCTTCGAGTGGTCGAAGTACGTGCGCTTGCCTGTTGTTGCCGAAGATGTCGTGCTTGATCGCGTAGCAGGGCACTACGGCGGCCTCGTGCTCCATCTCGACGACAACAAGCACGTCAACGTCGAGTGGGCGCCCACTCACGAACCGGCAGTTTCCGACGACCATCCATTGCACAGCTACTACGAGGCACCTGAGGACAGTGTCTTGGCTGTGGAGTGGACGGGTTGGTGCCGATTCGAGGAACCTGCGAGCGCGGAGGTGGTCTGCGGTGAGTTGGACTCGCTCCACGCAGTGATCAGCGAGGCCTTCTTGCGGGTGCTCACACCGGAATCGCTGCAACTGATGAGGAGCGAAGCATGACATCACTGACGGCTCAGCGGCGACACGCCGAGCGCTGGTGCAATGCGAGTACTCACGCGGGCGTGGGTCACGATGTGCTCAGTTCGTCGATGGCGTTGGCCGTGTTGCGGTGGTCGCCTAGCCCTTATAGGTCTGCCCGGGAGAGATCAGGCGTTGTAGAGCCCATTGGCGATGTTGACGAGTTGGAGCAGTTGACGCGGGCGTTCCGGAGACGTCCTCCGACGCAGCTCTTGGAGGCCCTGAACGCGGACTTCGACATCGCGTGGAATGACATCGCAACAGTTGTCGGAATCAGCCGCCAGGCCGTGATGAAGTGGCGGAAGCGACAGGCGCTGCCGGACATCCGCCGTTTTGGATCGCTGTGCAAGCTTGCTGCCTTTGCTGCTCGCGTGCAGCGCAGCGGGGGTGATCCGGGGTACTGGCTGGCGATGCCTCTGCAGTTGTCTGATGATGTCGAGTCGCACCTGACTGTCGCGAATGTTCTGTCTACGGGCCATTTTGAGCTCGGGTTGCGTCATTTCGACCGCAGGATTTCGGATGGCGATGTCCTGGCGCAGGTGTTTCCCGGCTACCGAGCGGAGTCGGACGGCCTTGTCGAGGTCGTGTCGGACGACGGTGTGTATGTGCTCTCGCTTGACGGGCTGAGTCTCGTCGCGGCCGATGCCAGTATCGACGAGGCTCGGAGCGATCTGGTGCTGCAAGTGCGGGACTACATCGTGGACTGGGACGAGTTCCTGCATCGCGAGAAGCCGCACGATGCACGCAGGTCCCTCGTGGTGAGGCTGAAGCAGGCCGACAGCGACTCGGTGCTCGAGAAGTTGCTCTTCGGGCGGTGATGCGCGATTGAGAAGCACGAACATCGCCGATTCGTCGAGATTGACGGATGGACGCTGCGACGAGGGGCCGGCCACGACATCTACACCAAGAAGGTTGGCGACGAAACGCTGCGAACCACCATCTCGCGGGATGGGTCCGAATATCGAGGTCTCGAACGCGAGATTCTGAAACAGCTCGGCGTTGATAGATCGACGTTCCACGAAGTTCTCAGTTCGCGCAGACCGGCTCGGAGGATTCCCGATGCTGAGGTCGCATTATCAGCGAGCGAGATTCCCCCGTGGTGTCACCGCCAACTATCGAGCTACTTCAGCGATTCTGAGATCGCGGACGACTTGCGGCTTACTGACGAAGAAGCGCGCCATGTCGTCAGAAACGCGATCTACACGGCTCCAGCCGGGTCGGATCGCGACACCATGCGTTCGCGTGTCCAAGAGGCCCTGGCTGATTTCAGAACCCAGTGAACTGTTGGCTGTCGCGTTGGGATTCTGATTCCTGGGCTCTGGCAACTTCGCGGGGGTCGTTGAGAGAGATAGCCCAGCCGGGACCGAGTTCGGCGTCGAAGCGGTGCTGGAACATGGGCACGAGCATCGAGGCGGGCAGGATGCACTCGGCGCAGGCTTCGTCGGGAATATGGAGGCTGAGCGTGATGTGGCGTCCGGCGATCGACGCAGTGAGGTCGGCGCGGTCGGCGCGCAGGACAGCGGCCAACTCCTTGACGACATCGGCCGGCGCGACGCTGGTTGCCGGTGCTCTCGACGCGTCAGCGCTGACCTGTTCACCGGCGCGCTCCGGTTGGGCATCGGTGCCGATTCGTTCGTCGTGGCGGATCGGCTTGACACTGGCGGTGGTGAGCAGTGCCAGCACGGCGGGGGTCGCCGCATCGGCCACGGCCATCGCTTGGCCCACGGTCAGGCTGCCGATGGGGTGCGGCACGGTGGCGAACGGGTAATCAGCGAAGCCCTGCAGTTCAGCGATGGCCTCGCCGGTGGCAGCAAACGGCTCGGTCAGGATCGCCGCGGCGGGCACACCCAGCTCCTCGGAGTGCACGGCGTCGAGCACACTGCTCGACGAGCAGCTTCCTCAGTCGCCGATGGCGGCGATGATCGCCGTCACGTCGGCGGCCAGCGCTTCCACCTCCTCGGGAGCGGCCGGCAGGTTGGCGGTGGGCTTGAGCATCAGCAGGGCGTCGCGCGCCCCGTGGGTTTCGATGAGGTTCTGGGCAACCCGTTGGAGGATCGCGGGGGCGTGTGTCTTGCCGTTGCTCACCAATCCGATGACAGCGCCGTCCAGCGAGTCGGGTCGCGGCGCAAGTTTCGCCCCAGCGTCGGCCACTCGCAGCGTCGGATCCACCAAGGTGACGGTCATGGCGTGAGTATCTCCTGGGTGATGAGCGGGACGCTGCGATCCCGGCTCCAGGTAGGGAAGAACGACGAGTGGCCGCCGGCATCGCCGCCGCCGACCATGAGCGCGATGTCGTCGGGACACGTCCCGCGGGGCACCGGGATGTCCTCGTCGCCGGGCTGCACCTGTGGGTCGGTCTCCATCCATTGCGTCGGGTGGAAGCCCGTGACGTTCCCGGCCGCTTCGACCTTGCCGCCGCGCTTCACGTCTGCATAGGTGCGAGTGGCGTGGGTGAACAAGTACTCCTGCACTTGCGCCCGGCTCCAGCCGGCCGCGCCGAGCTTGCGGGCGTGCTCGGGAGCGAACACCACCAGCGACCGTCCCGAGCTGAGCGAGCCCAACGCCGACATCGTGTCGGCGAACGTGCCCAGCAGTCCCTCGGGATCGGGCGATGCGTGGTTCAGCACGTTGTGTCCCGACTCGGCAGCCATGACGGTCACCGTGCTCTGGTCGGGCGAGTAGCCGAGCGACACGTGGTACGGCTCCCACGGGCTGGTGGCCTCGTCTTCCCCGAAGCACATCGCGTACTTGCCCGCCCAGCCCTGGGTGCTCTTGTCGAGCTTGCCGGGGATGGCGGCGAGGCAGTTACGCAGCACGAGGCGCACCGAGCGGCCGATCGTGGCGTTGGCCCGGAAGCCTGGGCCGAACAGGTTCTCCTTGCAGTGGATGCCGATCTCGTTACGGATCGGGCCGTTGACCGCGATGAGGATGGCCGCGCCGCCGGTGCTGGCCGACACGGCATGCAGCTCGAAGCTCGGGTCGCCGATGGCGGCGAGAACGGCACCCACAACGGGGAAGTATTCGGGCAGGCATCCGGCCATCACGGCGTTGGCAGCAGCCTTGCGTGCGCTGACCTCGAGGCCGCGGGCGGGTTCGCGCAGCAGGACGTGGTCTGCGTCCCACACACCGCCGACCACCATGGCGTCCACCAGCGGCTCGGTGGGCGGCACCACCGGCAGCCCGTCGGTCCAGTCGGCTTCGTAACAGGCTTCGATGGCCTGCCACGGATCGGTCAGCTCGATGTCCCCGTTCGATGTCATGGTCTGTCGTTGTCTCGGTGGCGCGCATCGGAGGCCCTCGAACCGCTCCGCCGGAATCCGGTCGCGGTCAATGGCGGTGCCGGCGGCGGCGAGGACGCCTGCGGACGAGCCGCTCGTCGAGCGTCTCGCGAGGATTGGGCGCTGCGGTGACTGCAGGCGTGGGCTCATCATCGCCTGCCAGCACGGCCACGATCTTGGCGGTGTGCTCGGGGGTGCTGCCGCAGCAGCTGCCGATGACGCTGACGCCGGCGGCGTGAACCCGGTGCGAGTGAGCCGCAAGCAGTTCTGGTGTGCCGTCGTAGACGAGC
>JAJEIW010000117.1 GCA_022828045.1 Acidimicrobiia bacterium
CGAACATGAGCTCGCGGAGTCCGAGCGCACCTGCCCGCATCACGGGGTGGAGCTCGAGCGCTTCGCCGAGGTGGTGAGCGAGCAACTCGACATCGTGCCGGCGAAGGTGCGGGTGCTGCGCCACATCCGCGGCAAGTACCGTTGCCCGTCGTGCGAGGGGCATCTTCGTACCGCCGCGATGCCGGCGCAGCCGTTGCCGAAGAGCTTCGCAAGCCCCGGGCTGCTCGCCTTCATCGTCACCGCGAAGTACGTCGACGGGTTGCCGCTGTATCGCCAGCAACAACAGTTCGGACACATCGGGGTGGAGTTGTCGCGCACGACGCTGGCGCGGTGGGTGGTGGGGATGGGCGAGCTCGTGGTGCCGTTGATGAATCTGCTGCACGAGGAGCTTCTCGGGCGGGCCTATGTGCTGATGGACGAGACCACGGTGCAGGTGCTGAAAGAACCCGGCAAGGCGCCGGAGGCGAAGTCGCAACTGTGGGCGATGATGAGCCCGGGCCCGGAGCCGCCCATCGTGGTGTTCGAGTACGACCCGACCCGCTCGGGCGATGTCCCCCGACGGTTGCTCGAAGGGTTCTGCGGTGCGCTGCACACCGACGGCTACAGCGGCTACGGTCCGGCGGTACGCGAATACGACCTGGTGCACCTGGCCTGTTGGGCATATGTTGCGGCCAGGATTATGTTGCGGAGAGCTGGCACGGGCGTGCAGGGCCTGAAGATCCTCCACATCCCCGCAACATAATTTTCTGACTCGCAGTCGTTTGCCATGGTCATGTCTCCGACCACAGGGAGATATGACCATGTTCGAGACTCTCTTCACCCGCGGCGCAATCCTCAACAGGTATCGCACTGCGCCGCTCTTCGAGGAACGACGTCGCTATCTCGTGCATTGTGCACAGGCGGGCGCCCGACGGCGCACGTTGCGCGTGATTGCGGCTCATCAGGTCAATCTGGTCCATCTTCTCGATTTGCGGGCAGGCGATCGCGTAGACGTGGCTCGCATCGAGGCCGCGGCCAGGCAATGGTCGCTGCCAGGCGAGCGCCGATGCAGCCAGCGCGCGCTGCCCGAGGCACGCCAGAGATTCGTCGGCCACGCAGTGCGATGGCTGCGCTTCGTCGACCATCTCGAAGAATCCTGCAAGGTGCAACACGCCCACGCCAGCGAAGTCGCCGTCTTCGCGGCGTGGATGCGTACCGAGCGAGGGTGGTCGGAAGAGACGATTCAAGGGTGCTGCGGCACGGTCGATCGTTTCTTCGACTGGCTCGATGAACGCGGGGTCGCCCTGGCTTCGGTCGGGATCGACGACATCGATCAGGCCGTCGCGCGCTGGCGTGCCCGCAACTACAGCCGGGTCACGATCCACGACTACGCGCAACGTCTTCGCACGTTCTTCCGGTTCGCAGAACGCCAATGCTGGTGCACACCGGGGCTGGCAGACGGGATCATGCCGTCGCGGTTCCATTGCGGTGAGACGGTCCCCAAGGGGTTGACCCGCGACGAGGTCCTGCGCCTGCTCGCAACCAGCGAGGGCAACCGGCCGGGCGACCGGCGCGACCGCGCCATCCTGATGGTGTTGATCGCCTACGGCCTGCGCGCTGGCGAGGTTGCCGGCCTTCGGCTCGATGATCTGGACTGGGAGGAGGAGACGTTGCATGTGCGCTGCCCGAAGCCGGGACGCACACATCACTATCCGCTTTCGCGCGGCGTCGCACAGACGATCCTGCGCTACATCCGCGACGTTCGCCCCCCGCGCCCGGAGCGGGCTCTGTTCCTGACGCTGAGTGCCCCAATCCGCCCGATGAGCCGGGGCGCGATTGGTCATGTTGTCCGCAGCCGGCTCGACCGCCTCGGGATTGTCGGCAAGCGTTGCGGTCCGCATGCGCTACGCCACGCAGCGGCGCAGCATCTGCTCGACCAGGGCTTGTCGATGAAGGAGGTCGGCGACTATCTCGGACATCGCAGCGTCTCGGCCACTGCGGTGTACGCCAAAGTCCATCTCAGTGTCCTGCGCGAGGTCGCCGACATCGACCTGGAGGGCTTGGCATGATTCTCCGCGACGCAATCGACGCCTATGTTTCTTGGCGCCAAGCCCACGGCGCGAGGTTCATCACCAGCGCGCGACTGCTGCATGGCTTCTGCAAACACGTCGGCGGGAACATCGGCTGCGACGCCGTCGGCGAAGCGCACATTCTCAGCTTCCTTGCCGGCAACGGTTCGCTCACCCGATACCGCGCCAACAAGTACGGTGCCCTGGCCGGGTTCTACCGCTACGCCATCAGCCGCGGCTACGCGCCCCGCTCGCCGCTCCCTGCGCCCGATGGTGAACCCAGACAACCACGGTCGGCACCACCGTACGTCTACTCGCGTGACGAGCTGCAGCGCCTGTTCGGCGCCATCGATATCAGCCGGCAGCGACCGGTCCAGCTCGATGCCGATACCCTGCGAGCGCTGCTTCTGCTTCTCTACGGCGGCGGTCTTCGGCTCGGCGAAGCACGGCGTCTGACACTCGACGATGTCGACTTGCGCGATGCGGTGCTGACCGTGCGCAACACCAAGTTCTACAAGACCCGTCTCGTTCCCGTCGGCCTGCAACTTGCCGATGCCCTGAGTGCCTATGCGACCAAGCGCGCCGAACGCCCTCTGCCGATGGGCACCGCCTCGACCTTCCTCGCAAACCGCGACGGCACGCCTTTGGTCGAAGGCACTGTGCGCTGCGCGTTTGCCACGCTGCTCCAGGCGGCCGGGATCCATCATGACAAGAACGACTGGCGGCGCTCGCCGTGCTTGCATTCGCTGCGTCATACGGCGGCCGTTCACCGGCTGGAATCCTGGTACCGCCAGGGTGCCGACGTGCAGCGGCTGCTGCCGGCGCTGTCCACTTGGCTCGGCCACGCCCATCTCGACGGCACTCAGGTCTATCTGTCGATGACGCCCGAACTGCTGCATGAGGCCTCGGTCCGCTTCGAGCGCTATGTCGAGGGGGGAGACCATGAATGATCCCCGGACTCTCGGCCCGTGGCTGCGCCGCTTCCTGGCCGAACACATCGTCACCGAGCGCAACCTCGCCCGTAACACCCAGATGAGCTACCGCGACACCTTCGCCCTGCTGCTGCCGTTCGTCGGCGCCAGGACACGAAAGCCGGTCGACCGACTCGCGGTGCACGATCTGACGCCCCGGCGCGTGCTGCAGTTCCTCGCCCATATCGAGGATGACCGTGGCTGTTCGGTGCAAACCCGCAATCAGCGTCTGACGGCGGTCCGCGCCTTCGCCCGCTTCGTCGCGAGCCGCGACCCCGGCCAACTCGAGTGGAGCACCAATATCCGCGCGCTTGCCTTGAAGAGGGCCACGCCGCAGCCGATCGGCTGGCTCAGCAAGAGCGAGATGAAGGCGCTGCTCGAGGTTCCCGACCGCCGCAGACCGAGAGGTCGGTGCGAACACGCCCTGCTGCTGTTCCTGTACAACACTGGCGCGCGCGTCTCCGAAGCGACGGAGCTGGTGACGGGTGACCTGCAGGTCGGACGACGTGACGGTGGGCACCCGCTGGTGACCATCCACGGCAAGGGCGGAAAGCGCCGTCAATGTCCGCTGTGGCCGCGAACCGAAGGTGTACTCACGGAACTGGTGCAGGGACGCGGGGCCGGCGATGCCGTGTTCCTCAGCCGGCAGCGCAGACCCTATACGCGGTTCGGTGTCTATTGGCTTGTGGAGCGTTGTGCCGCCCGCGTGCCATCACTCGCCGCACGTAAGATAACTCCCCACGTCATCCGTCATTCGAGCGCGTGCCACCTGCTTCAGTCCGAGATCGACATCAACACGATCCGGGCCTGGCTCGGCCATGTCAGCCTCGATACGACCAACATCTACGCCGAGATCGATATCGAGATGAAGGCCAGGGCGATGGCGCTGTGCGATGCGGCGGAGCCCGGACCCGAACGCCCCTGGAAGGAGGACAAGGGGCTGATGGCCTTCCTTGACGCGCTCTGAGCGGCAAGGATTATGTTGCGGTGAGCGGGAGATTCCCGATCCCCGGATCCGGGTTCCGGCTCACTGCAATTCCTCGTTCTGCTTCGGCCTTGCATGCAAGGGGAGGAAAGGTTCCTCCGTCTGAACCAATGGAAACCCGGGCCACCATGCGTGCAGCCATGGGGGCGTCCGGGCGGGTCGAAAGGAAGGGGACGGGCGGACAGGTTCCCGCGGCCAGCGTAACAACTCTGGAAGGGGTACGGTCACCAAGCACGAGCGGCGTTCAAGACAAAATGTTGCGGAGAATCCAGCTATGCCT
>JAJEIW010000239.1 GCA_022828045.1 Acidimicrobiia bacterium
ATCCGCCACCAGATGCCCCACCAGCCCATCCGCGTCCAGCAACCCGCGATCCAGCGACGACACACCCTGCATTCCCACATCGTCCCGCGCGCCCACCCCCAACACGCGGAAATCCGACCGAATAATTCAGCAGACTCCTAGAGCACGACTGCGAGTGACGTGCTTTGTCGCTCACCGCCCTCGACGACGCAAGTAGTAACCACCGAAACCATCTCCCACGTGGAGCGGCGCCCGTCACGGATTCTGCCTCAGCACTCTGGCTCGTCAGCGTGCTCGGCGAGATCTGCGGACTGCCCGTACTTCGGTGACGGCGATGTCGAGTGCTTCGTCCTCGGAAAGGTCTGGGTTGTTCGCGGCGCTTGCAGCGAGGTCAGCGCTGATGGCGGCAGCGTCGGCTGAGTAGAGCGCCCAAGCGGACTGTCGAGTGATGCCCAGGGCCGTGCCGATGGCTTCCCACGTCGCGCCCGATTCGCGAGCCGCTGCGACCGTGTTGCGCTTGAGTTCGTCGCACTCGTCGATGGTGCGCACGAGTTCTCGCAGCGCGTCGATGGGCTGCGCCGGCAGGTGATCGTGAGCTAGAAGACTCATGTTTGTCAGTTTAGCCTGACGAGAAGGGCCTGAAACCGTGGCCTGCCTGCATAACTGCGTCGCGGGGTTCGCTGCGGGCTCGGGCTTCGCTGAGTGCCCCCAGGCGGTGGGGCCCGGACAGGTGGTGTGCCACGGCGACATCGCTGCGCGCAACACGGTGTTCGCCGGCGGGCGGGCGGTGGTGCGCAAGAGGCACGAAAATCACTGGAACTAACGCAGGTACCACTCCTACTGTGCCGTCATGATGCAACGACGGTGCCAGACGTGTTGCCGCAGCGGTTGAGGGCAGCTCGGTGACATCCGGCTACGAGGCCGCACTGCTGGTGCTGGTGCTGCTGCTTCCGGGCGCGTTCGCAGCCTGGGGATTCGAGCGGCATGTGCAGCGTTACGGTCGGCGCCTGAAGGACTGGTTGTTGCGGTTGGCCGGCTTGTCGGCGGTATGCCTCGCGTTGGGGGCGGGGCCGCTGTACTGGCTGATGGCTACCTACGGGCGTGACTTCGCCGAACGCGAGGCGTTGCCGTGGTGGCTGTATCTCGTGCCTGGTCTCTACCTGGTGCTGCCTGCGTCGGGAGGGTGGGCGCTGGGCCTGCTGGTGCGCCGCTCGGGGTCGCCGATGTCACGGCTGCTCGGCCCGATCCGCGCCCCGTCTGCCTGGGATCTGCTGTTTGACACCGCCGACGCGGGGTTCGTGAGATGCCGCTTGCGGTCGGGCCGCTGGGTCGGCGGCTTCTACGCCAATGCCGTCCCGATCAGGTTCTACGTCGGGGCGGATGGTCCGGCCCAAGACATCTACATCGCGCATGCTGCCGGATTCGATCAGGACACCGGCGATCCAGTCAGCCTCGACGGCGGCTATGTGTGGACGGGCGGCGGAATCCTGCTCAAGTGGGCCGACATCGAGTCGTTAGAGTTTCGGCAGATACGCGAGCTGGGAACGGAGAATGCTGATGGCGAAGAAGCGCCGCTCCAAGCGTAAGCCGCCCCGGGATCCGCGCCCGGAGTACGTCGGCGGCTACTACCCACGGTCTGGCGCGAGCCTTGCTGACGTGCCGAAGGACGCGTTCCGTCCCAAGACAACAGAGGAACTGTTGAAAGAACTCCGTAGCTAGAGCTTCCACCTCGGCTCGGGCTTCGCGGCTGCGGAACGGGCGGTCCGTATCGAGGAGGGGCTTGCTGCTGCGTGCGAGTGGGAGCAGGAGCACGGCGGGGGCACCGCTCCGTCGATTCCGGCGGCCCCGAGCAGCGCATTAGCCTGCTCGTCAAATGGGACGACATCGAGACGCTCGAGTTCACCGCAGCCGACGGCGGGTGGCAGGAGGCAGCGCAGTGAGGAACCGAATAGTCCCTGGACGCGTGGGGCTGCTAGAGCGGCGCGGCGGTTACGCCCCCAGACGAGACTGCCCCGAGGACTTCCGCATCGAGGACGTCTTTGGCCCGGTGGAAGGAGTCTCGGCTGCCCCCAAGCCAGCAGACTCACCACAGAACGACGACGACTAGCCGGCTGCGCCGCCGAACGAGAACGGGGGAAAGCAGGTGCCTGCCGCGCACACCGAGCCGAGCGAGATCATTGTGCATCGGCCGACTCCTGACGAGGCTCGGGGAGCGCTGGACAGCGCGATCGCCGAGACCGGATTCACACGGGGGGAACTTGAGGCGCAGGCTCGCGCTGGTCGTTTCGAAACCGAACTGGCGCATCAGACGTGGTTCAGCCTGCCGCCTCGTGCCTGGCCGCGGAATGCGAGGTGAGGCATGAAGCTGCGAATCGACAAGGAGGACGACGCGCTGTATTTCCGTCTCGATGATTCTGCGATCGTCGACTCGCTCGAGGTCGCACCCGGGGTGGTGTTGGACTTCAACGCTGCCGAACAGGTCGTCGGCATTGAGATGCTGAATGTGTCGGCCCGATCGCCCGATCTCAACCTCAACACGCTCCAGTTCGACATCGCATAGCGGCAAGCTACGCCCACGCTGAGTCCACTTCGGATTCGGGCTGATGGCGCTCGCCGCGTCCCCGGGACGACATAACCCCGGCCGTTTGCCGAAGCAGGGACGGTTCCGGGGCTTTGACAGGCACCCTAATGCCCTGCCTGCCCCGGTCGATCTGGCTCAGCGTGCTCGGCGAATTCTGCGGACTGCTCGTACTTCCTCGACGGCGATGTCGAGTGCTTCGTCCTCCGAAAGGTCTGGGTTGCGAGCGGCGCTCGCAGCGAGGTCGGCGCCGAGAGCAGCAGCCTCGGCTGGCAACAGCCGACTGGCGGCAGCGCGTTCGTCGGGTGTGAGCGGCCCGCCGGTTTCGTCGAGCATCGTGGCCAGCAGCACGTCGAAGTCGGCATTGGCCGCAAGCTGGCACTTCACGGCATGTTCGACGTAGGCCGACACGCTCGATGCGCCGCCCTGGGCGACCACCGCTTTCACCTGGTCGGCAATGTCGGCATCGACGGTGACCGTCAACCGGCTCTTCGTGGCTGCCATGCCGCTCAACGTACCGCGCATGGCGGTTCATGCCGCTACCGGTTTTGACCGAATGGGCTGGTGCTGGTCGGTGGGTAGCTTGCGCTGATGGGTGCTGCACCGAGTCTTGATGGGCGCACATTCGTCGGTGTCTCGAATGATCCTGCGGGCGATGTGGGTTCGGATACTCGCTTTGAGTACCACGAGGAATCCGATGGGGTCGTGTGGGCCCGCTACGAGGGCGGCACCGTGCGGCTTGGCCATCTCGTCGGGCGGCGCGACGGCGACGGCTTGGACTTCCGGTACTCGCACGTGACCACGAGCGGCATCACAGCCAACGGGCACTGCCGCAGCAGCATCGTCGTATCGGCCGACGGCCGGCTGGAGCTGCACGAGGAGTGGGAATGGGAGAGCCAGCCCGGCAGCGGCACCAGCCTCGTCCGCGAGATCGCCGCTGGGGCCAGCCCCGGGTCTGCTCAGCAGAGACGTTGATCGCGGAATCCAATAAAACGATTGCGGAATCCAATAAAACGATTTCTGCCTGCTCGGACTCCGAATGTACGGTGCAGCGCCGGTGTGTATCATGTTCGCAGCGGAGAGGACCGGAGTATTCGGTGCCGTGAGCTTGCTCCTCCGCTGACTCGCAGAACGTGCCCCGCTTCGGCGGGGCACGAACGCGTTTTGGGGTCAGTTTGTATCTGTGCTTCGTAGATGAGTCGGGAACCCACGGAGGGAGTCCCGTGCCGGTCGTCGGCGGCATCATCGTCCACGAGGAAGATGCCTGGCACCTGCAGCAGCGTCTTGATTCGTTCCTGTTCCGGAAGCTTCGCCCTCTGGGGCACGACCACACCATGTTCGAGATTCACGCGGCGGAAATGTGGCGCGGCCGAAAACGGTGGGCGAGCGTCGCCGAATCGGATCGCCGCCGGATACTCGCGGGTGCCTATGCGACGCTCGCCGGCTATGCGCCGGTGAATCCAGCGTTGCCGTGGCGCCTCATCGGGGCTGTCATGGAGCGGAATCCCCACAATCAGAAGCTCAGGGCCTACGAATTGCTCACAAAAAAGTTCGACGACTTTGTGAATCGCATGAGCCGTCAAGGGCATCAGCAGCGGGGCCTCATCGTCCATGATCAGAGCAACGTGGAAGGCAGCCTGCAGAACTGGACGAATCAATGGCGCACTGCGAGCAGTTCACTGGGCCGGCTGCGCAATCTTGCTGATGTTCCGCTGTTCGCCGATTCCCGCGCCACGCGAGCTCTCCAGGCAGCAGATCTCGTCGCGTACGCGCTATTCAGGTACTACCTGAAACCTGGTGGGCGCCCAGACGAACGCTATGCGCGTCGACTCTGGTCGCATTTCGATGCCGAGGGCGGGCGGATGCACGGCCTCATCCACGACAGCAACTACTTCGGAAGCTGCAGTTGTCCCGCATGCGCGAGTCGGCGATGAGTGAGTGCTTCTCTGGCGGACGCCGCCGGGCGGCTACGGGGGAGCCGGCGCTCAGGGTGGGGCGGTGATTCGGCTGCCGCGGCTGGTGTTCAACCAGTTCATGCCGTCGCGGACGTACTCGCCGGCGGCGTTTCGCTGCGGGCTGTAGTCCCACCAGTCGATGCCGGCGGCGTGTGCCGCGGCGCTCACCACCCGCCGGGAGCGCTGCGACGCGAGGACTTGGTCGCGCAGTGCGGCGCTGTCCCAGCGCTCGGCGGTCTCTGCGGCGAACGCTGCTACCAGATCGGCGTGGGCAGGGTCAGCCGCCAGGTTGTGGCGTTCGAGCGGATCGTCGACCAGGTCGTACAGCAGGGCCGGGTCGCCCTCGCAGTGGATCCACTTGTGGCGCCCCCGGCGGATCATGAACATCGGCTGGGTGGTCAGCACCGCCGTGTACTCGCCGATCGCCTCGCCGCCGCCCTCGCCGTCGCTGCCGCCGCCCGACGCCAGCTCCCACAGGTGGCTACGCTTGTGGTCACAAATCAATCCACCGGCGCAGGAGGCGGCTCAGATGAGGTCGGTAGGTGTGCGGGAGTTCCGCGACCATGCGACGAAGCTGATTGGCTCCGGCGAGACGCTCGTCATCGAGAAGCACGGCGAGCCGGTCGGCTTCTTCGTGCCGATCGTCGCCAAGGACCGGCGCGCTGGGGCACAAGCACTCGAGCGGCTGGACGTTCTGGTCACCGAAGTGCTCGAAGAGCGGGGTCTGAGCGAGGACGAATTGGTGTCCGAGATCGTCGGTGCCGACGAGGGCAGCGACTGGAGAATCCAGCTGCAGACTGCTCGGGTGAGCGGCGACCCGTCAGAGGGGGTCGTCTATACCGCCGCGCACTGGGTAACCGAGCCCGATGAGGCTCGTCGTTGACACCAGCGTTCTCGTCGGCGAACTGCTGCGAGAGGCCGGACGGGAACGCCTGCGCGACAACCGACTCAATCTGTTTCTCCCTGAACGCATGTGGCAGGAGACGCAGTGGATGCTTCCTGCCCGAATAGAGCGATTCGGCGAGCATCACGGGCTCGCGCCGACGACCCAGCGTGACCTGGTGACGGCTTGCCTCGAGGCGGTCATGGGAAACGTTGACATCGTTGCCGAGCCGATCTACCTGGCGAGGGAAGACGAGGCGCGGGCTCGTTCGTTGCGCGACCCCGACGATTGGCCTGTCGTGGCGTGCGCGCTGTCGCTCGGCGCCGGTGTGTGGACCAACGACAACGACTTTCTGGGCACCGGCGTGCCGACATGGACGACCCCAACACTCGACCTCTGGCTGCAACGAGCAGATCCAGCCGACGAGACCTAGCGCCCCGGTACTCGTTCGGAACCGCGGCGACCGCCCGCGAAGTTGCGAGTTGAAACTCATTCCGCTCACCGAGTCCTGATCTGGCAAAGCAGGGCTGCGCCGTCGACTGCGTCACCTGCCGTAGAGCTCTGCCAGCAGCTCGAACGCAAACGCCGCGGCGTGATCTGCGGCGACCCGCTGACCTCCGGCAGCGTCGGCGGTCTCCTTGCCGTCGAGAAGATCGGAGATGCCGCGGATCGCCAGGCACCGAATGCCGGCGAGCTCAGCGGCACGCGTCACACCCACGTCCTCCATCGCAACCGCCGATGCGTCGCTGCATGGGTGTCTGACGCGCCGGGCGTCGGTCGATCGGCTCGATGCGATCACTCGCTCGCCCACGGCGATCGGCGCCACCCACGCCTGTGGAGCCGGATCGTCAGGACCGAGAGCCTGGCAGCGAGTCTGCCAAGCGTCGTGGGAAGCGACCGCTCGGGCGCATTGCACGAGCTCGAGTGAGACGGGCCCGAAGTCGGGCCACGTGATGTCGAGATCAGCTTCGCTGGCCTTGCGGCTGAGATCGAGGGCCGCTGGGAAGGCACTGTCAACGTGCCGGGGTTGGGAACCCTGCCCGTCGCGATCGACCTGCATGTCGGCGACGATGGCCTCGGCGGCACCATCGACGTCCAGGGCAATGTCGGACTTCCGCTGAGCGCGCTGGTGCTGGACGGAACACGCTTGCGCTTTGAGCTGCAGTCGCCGCTTGGGCTCATCAAGTGGGACGGCGAGCTGCGTGACGGGGTGATCGAGGGCGAGTTCGCCCAGCTCGACAACAGGGGCGCCTTCACGTTGCACCGTCCTGGGGCCGAGCCGGACGTTGCTGCAGAGTCCGACCCAGTCGATGGTCACCGCTCCGAGGAAGTGACGTTCGCCAATGGTGCTTTCGTCCTGGCCGGCGAGGTTGCCCTGCCCGACGGCGACGGTCCCCACCCTGCAGTCGTCCTCATCAACGGCAGCGGCGATCAGGACCGTGATTCAACCATTGGGCAGTTCCGGCTCTTCGCCGACTTGGCTGACCAACTCGCGCAGGCGGGCATCGCCTCGCTGCGCTGGGACGACCGGGGCGTGGGCGCATCGGACGGCTATGGCCCGCTCACCACCCTCGAAGATCGGGCAGGTGACGTCGAAGCCGCAGTCGAGCTGTTGCGCACGCGCCCCGACATTGACGCCGACCGCATCGGCCTCATCGGTCACAGCGAGGGAGGCCTCATCGCGCCGATCGTGGCCAACCGCACAGACAGCGTCGCCTTCGTGGCACTGCTGGCCAGCTCAGCCGTGCCGGGCGACGAACTGCTGCGGATGCAGCTGCTGCGCATCCTGACGGTGGCAGGCATCCCGCCGGAGGAGGTCGCGCTCCAACAGGCTCAGCAAGAACTGATCCTGCAGGCGATCCTGACCGGGGAGGGCTGGGCCGAGGCAGAGCTGTCCACCCGGAAAGCGGTCCGTCGAGAACTCGAGGCCATGTCCGACGAGGACCGGCAGCCCCGACGAGTACACCGAGCTGGCCCCCGAATTCGCCCCCGAGTTCCTGCAGCTCCTCACCGACTGGCTGACCGCGCAGACCAACCGCTAGCTAGCAGAGCGCTGCCAGTCAGTCGCGATATCGACAAGTCAGTACCCGCTCTCAGTCGCTCATCGCGCTGTCAGGCCTCTCCGTCGATTGGGCCGGGTGGCTGTATTGCCAGTCCCTCAGGAGCCTTGAGCCGGCGCGGCCGTATTATCAGATAATCTGATATTGTGACCGAGATCAGCGCTACCGAAGCTGCACGGGAGTTTGCGGATGTGCTTGACGCTGTCGAGCACCGTGGTGAACGGTTCACGGTCGTGCGGCGCGGCAAGGCGATTGCCCGCATCGAGCCCCTGGCCGACGGGGAAGGCCGCAGGGCAAAACAACTTCTTGCCGAGACGAGCCCTGACACAGAATGGGCCGGCCAGCTTGCCGAAACGCGCAGATTGCTTGAACTCGACACTCGAACATGACGGCGCTGCTGCTCGACACGACCGTCCTCATCGACGCCGAACGCGACCAAGAACAGCTCGACCGGCTCATCGGTGACGACGACTCCGTGGCTATCGCTGCCATCACCGTTGCCGAACTGCTTGTCGGCGTCCATCTCGCCACGCAGCGGCATCGCGCCCGCCGCCAGGCATTCGCCGACGCCGTGGTCGACGCCATCCCGGTTCTGCCGTACGGCGCCGACGTTGCAGCGGCGCATGCCGAGCTGCTGGCCGAGACCCATCGGGCGGGCCAGCCACGCGGCGCTCACAATCTGATCATTGCGGCCACGGCACGGGCCACGAACCGCACGGTCATCACCGCCGACCCGACCGGTTTCGACGGGCTCCCCGGCGTCTCCATCGCCACCTACCGCTGACAGGTGGATTCAGATTCAGGCGGAACCGTGACGAGATACTCGGAGCTGGTGTATTACGAAATGTGATACGCTGCTGAGGTGGCACACGCGATATCTGTTCGGCTCGACAACGAGGCGCTCCGGGCTCTTCGCAGAGTGGAGGCTCAAGGGCTGACGCAATCCGAGGCGGTGCGCAGGTCCATTGTGAATGAGGCCGAGCGTCTTCGTGACCGCCGTGCTCTCGCCGCCGAGGCCGCTGAGTTGGAGGCTGACGAAGCTGATCGGGCTGAAATGGCCGCCGTTGCCAGCTTGATGGAAGAACTCCGTGCGCCGGGGTGATGTCCACGAGCTGCGCCTGCCGAAGGGTGTGGGGCACGAGCAACAGGGGCACCGGTACGGCATCGTGGTGCAATCCGATGCACTGCTGCCTCGATCAGTCGTCCTGATTGCGCCGACATCCACGAGTGCACGATCGGCTTCATTTCGTCCCACCGTCGACGTTGCAGGGCGCAGCACGCGGGTTCTGGTGGAGCAGGTCGGGGCCGTTGATGTCAGCCGCCTCGGCGACGTCGTCGGACACCTCACGCAAGAAGAGCAATGGGGCGTCGATATCGCCCTCGCGACAGTGCTCGATCTTTGACCGACCTCATCTCCACTGGACTCGATCGCTCGGTGCGAAGTGAAGTGCTGCCCCTCAGAGTGGCGTCTAACGAGCAGTCGGCCAGCGTGCGGCGCGCAGGCGCAGGCGTGATGCGGCGGCGTACAGCAGCCACGCCCCGCACCAGACCGTGACTGCCGCCAGCAACCATGCGACCACACCGCCACGCTACGCCAGCCGCGAGATCCCGCTGGCTCGAAACTGCCTGAAGCAGCGGCTCGGGCGCGGGGTCAGGTGGGGTCGCCGGTGTGGCGGTGTGCTTCGAGCTGGCTCAACGAGGCCCACTCGAGGGTGCGGGCGTGGGTCGCTTCGAGGACGACCGGGGGAGCGCTGCCCGCCTCGAACGCTTCGGTCCAGCGGGACG
>JAJEIW010000152.1 GCA_022828045.1 Acidimicrobiia bacterium
TGAATCACGCCGGGTTTGGTAGAGACTGTTTTTGTTGGGTCCCGGCCGTGTTGGCTGTGACGTGTTGACGGTAGTAGTCGGTTTCGTGGTCTGCGGGGGTGGTGTAGGCGTAGCGGCCTTCGAGCAGCTGGCTGTGGCTGCGTCGGTGGTTGTACCAGTCGACCCATTCGAGGGCGGCGAGCTCGACGTCGCTTTGTCGCTGCCACGGTCCTCTCGGGTAGATCAGCTCCCATTTGAACAGGCCGTTGAAGCTCTCGATCATGGCGTTGTCATGCGAATCGCCCTTGCTGCCGGCCGAGGCGACGATGTCGTTGTCGTCGAGCCTTTGGCCGTAGCGGATCGACAGGTACTGCGATCCGCGGTCGCTGTGATGCACGGCCCCGTCGATGCAGCGGCCGACACGTCTGCGCGTGGCGACGGCCATGTCCAAGGCGTCGGGCGCGAGGTCGGTGCGCACAGAGCGCGACGCCTGCCAGCCCAGTACGCGACGCGAGTAGGCGCCGATCGCGAACGCCATGCACACGAACCCCGATCGGGTCCGCACCCAGGTGAGGTCAGCGAGCCACAGCCGGTCGGGGGCATCGACGCTGAAGTCTCTGTTCACCAGGTCGGCGGGCAGATCGTCGCCGGCGGGGGTGGTCGTGGAGGGGTTTTGCGCCCCGCACCACGCCCCGCAGGCCCATCTGGGCCATCAGCCGCTCCACGGTGCAGCGAGCCACCCGCACGCCCTCGACGCGGTTGAGGTGGTCGGCGCCTTCGCCGCCCCATACGCGTCGTAGTTCCCCGCATGAACCTCAGCGATCCGCACGCACAGCTCGCCGTCGCGCACCGCCCGAGCCGACAGCGGCCGCCTCTTCGCTGCGTAATAAGCGGACGGGGCGATCCCGACGCCGTGCCCGGCGAGCACAGCGCAGACCGGCTCGACCCCGAACCGGCCCCGATGGGCGTCGACGAACGCCACTACAGCCCGCACTGGCGGTCGAGCCCCTTACCCGAAGAAAGCCGACGCCGCCTTCAAAATCTCGTTCGCGCGGCCCAGCTCACGGTTCTCGCCCTCGAGCACCTTGATCCGCTCACGCTCGGCCGTCGTGACGCCCGGGCGGGCGCCGCCGTCGATCTCAGCGCGGCGCACCCACAGCCGCACCGTCTCCGGACCCAGCTTGCCGGCGACCGAGCAGATCGCCTCCCACTGAGACCCATACAGGCGCTCGTTCTCAAGCACCATCCACACCGCCCGCTCACGCAGCTCGGCGGGAAATCCCCCATTTCCTGACATCGCTCCATCCTCTCAAGGAACAGAGCCTCCACGAAACTCGGGGCGATTCGATCACCCCTCTGTGCCGCTGTCTGGTTCGGCGATGACGTTGCCGTGAACGTCGTGCAGGAGCCCGACTTCGACTACTTCGCCGAATTCTTCGTCGTTGAGGCAGCGGTTGACGATCGAGTCGTTGTCCGCGAGCCGGGTCAGCATGAGTTCTCTGATGCGCTGGCGTTCCGCGAGAACGAACTTGTCGACGTCGTTGGCGTGTGCTGTGGCTCGGATGTCGTCCGCTGCGAGTGCGTCGTTGCGTACTTGTTCGAGGAACAGGCGGTCATTGTCGTCGAAGTTGGTGCCGAACTGCTGGTTGAGCCGTTCGATGATCTGTGACAGCGGCTCTTTGTCCTCTTCGCTGCTGCCGGTGCCGACGGCTGTGGGGCTGGCGACGGTGGTGTCGTCGCCTTCGAGGCTGATCGCTCCGCTGGAGATTTTCTGGACTCGGTAGTACTCCAGTTCCACGTCGCCGCCGAGAAGGATCGGGTCCGGGGTGTCGCCGCTGTGGAGCCGTGGCAGCAGCATCCGGCTGAAGGAGTAGAGCCGTTCGAGGTCGCAGTCCGCGTATGGGATGATCTGGCTGAGGAACGTGTACAGCTTCACGTAGGCGCTGAGCCGGTCCCTGAATTCCTCCTGAGTGTCCTCGTCGAGCGTGGCGAAGCGGTCACGGGCAGGCTGCAGGGCGGCTTCGAGACGGGCGTGGTCGTCGGGCTGCTGCTTGGAAACCGGCAGGTAGAACACCGACGCGAACTTGTCCACTTCGTCTTGTTCGTAGACGCCTGCCTGGTCGAGCTTGAAGGCCAGCTCGTTCAGTTGGTAGGGGTCGGATTGCTCATGCAGCTCGGTCACCCCGAAGTACGGGGCGAACGCCGCGGCGATGTCGTCGAGCGAGTTCACGAAGTCCAAGACGAACGGGGGCTGCTTGCCTGCAGCGATGCGGTTGAGCCGCGAGAGGGTCTGCACCGCGTGCACGCCCGACAGTGGTTTGTCCACGTACATGGCCTGCAGCAGCGGCTGGTCGAACCCGGTCTGATATTTCTCGGCGACGAGCAGGATCTGATAGTCCGGCGACGCGAACCGCGCCGGCAGCGCCGCTTCGCTGATCGGCTTGCCGGAGACGACGTCGATGTTCATCTTCGGCTCGGTGTACTCGCCGCCGGTGTCGGGATCGGTCACGGTGCCGCTGAACGCCACCAGCGGACGCACGTCGTCGTAGCCGTGCGCGTCGATGTAGTCGCTGAACGCGTTCATGTAGCGCACCGCATGCAGCCGAGAGGACGCCACGACCATCGCTTTGGCTTTACCGCCCATGGCGTGCATCACCTGGTTGCGGAAATGCTCGACGATGATCTCGGTTTTCTGGGTCAGGTTGTGCTCGTGCAGCTTGACGAAGTTGTTGAGCTTGGTGGCGGTGCGACGCTTGGGGAACTTCGGGTCTTCTTCGGCGATGTTGACCAGCTTGAAGTAGGTGTCGTAGTCGGTGTAGTTGCCGAGCACATCGAGGATGAAGCCCTCTTCGATGGCTTGGCGCATGCTGTAGGTGTGGAACGGCACCGGCTTGCCGTCCGCCCCGGGCCGGCCGAAGAGCTCGATGGTCTTGCCTTTCGGCGTCGCCGTGAACGCGAAGAAGCTCAGGTTCTCCTGTGGGCCGCGTGACTCCACCACCGCAACCAGCCCGTCCTGCCAGTCCTGCGGGTCGTCGCCTCCGGCCAGCGCACCGGCGCCGAGGAGTTGTTTCATCTGATGCGCGGTGTCGCCGGTCTGGCTCGAATGGGCTTCGTCCACGATGATCGCGTACCGCCGCGATGCCAACTCGGTCGTCCACGACACCGCCTGAGCGGACTCGGTGTCGCTGGCGTCGCCGGGCGACTCGGCTCCTGCGAGGCGCAGCAGGTTGCCCATCACGAACGGGAACTTCTGCAGCGTCGTGATCACGATCTTGGTGCCGTCCACCAGCGCTTGGGCGAGCTGCGCGGAGTTCTCATCGATAGCCTGCACCACCCCGGCGGTGTGCTCGATCTGGCGGATCGCGTCCTGCAACTGTGCGTCCAGCACACGCCGGTCGGTGATCACCACCACGCAGTCGAACACCTTGTCGTCCGCTGTGGTGTGCAGGCTCGACAGGCGATGAGCGAGCCACGAGATCGAGTTCGTCTTGCCGCTGCCCGCCGAATGCTGCACCAGATAGGAGTGCCCCGCGCCCTCGCTGCGGGCGGTATCCGCCATCAAGCTCACAGCGTCAAGCTGGTGATAGCGAGGGAAGATCAGCGTCTCCCGCGGCACCATGCGAGTGCCTTTGGAGTCCTCGACCTTCTCGTCGCGATGCTCGGTGAACATGTACGAGCCCACGATGTCCAAGAACCGGACACGCTCCAGAACCTCGCCCCAGAAGTATCCGCTGCGGTATCCCGACGGATGCGCCGGGTTGCCCGCTCCGCACTGCACTTCACCGGGATGGCTGCCGCGGTTGAACGGCAAGAACCGCGTCTCGCTCTTCGCGAGCTTCGTCGTCATGTGCACCTCGTCGGGGTCCGCAGCGAAATGCACCAACGCCCGTTTGCCGAACCTGAACAGCGGCGCGTTCGGTTCACGATCTGTGCAGTACTGGCTGATCGCGTCCTTCCATGTCTGACCGGTCATCGGGTTCTTCAGCTCGCACGTCGCCACCGGCACACCGTTCAGAGCGAACAGCAAATCGATCGTGTCGTTCTTGCCCGGATGGCAGCGAGCCTGCCGCGTCACCGTCAACTCGTTCATCCCGAACAGCGTCAGCGCATCGGGGTTCAGCCCGTGCGCCGGTTTGAAGTACGCCAGCCGGAACGTCTTGCCGACGAACTTGAACCCGTGACGCAGAACCTCCAAGATGCCCTTCAGATCAAGCTCGCGGCACAGCCGCTCGATGATTCGGCTCTCAAGCTCCTCACCCTGAGTGGTCTCAGCCTGCTCCCACAACTCGGGTTGGGTTGCCCTGATGAAGTCGATCACACGCTCCGGGAACACCGCCCGGTCCACATCCCACTCGTCAGGCTTCACCGACACCCAGCCCACCCCGGCCAGCATCGACTCCACCGACGACTCGAACGCCTCCTCCGTCGTCTGCGAGGACATCACACACCAACCCCGGCAGCGGCCCCGGTCAGCCCCGCATCGCGCACATCGATCTTGCCCGTCACCGCCGCCGAGATCAGTGCGGAGCGATACTCCTGAAGACGCTCGATCGATACCTCGGCCTTCACCCGCAACCTGTCGATGCGCATCGACTGAGTGTCGAGGTAGTGGGCGATGGCACGTTGCTCGCCAAGCGGCGGGATCGCGATGGTGAGATTCTTGAGCTGACTTCGATAGATGTGCATCACCGTGACACCACGGCCCATGCGTGACTTCTGATGGCGCAATGGGACACAGTCGGCGGCGTAACCCAAGAAAGCGGCGTCGACGTCGACATCGGGCCGCAGAATGATCACGTCGCCGCCGCAGAACGCCGGCTCGCGCAGCAGATTCACCGCCGACTTCCCGATCTCCTCGATCGTCTCGCCCGAACCGGCGAAGAGCAGGTCGCCATACCGGAGCTCGGTGTATGAGCCGATGCGGTCGGAACTGATCCGCGAGCGACTCTCGGTGATGCAGTGCTCGTGGCATGTGTAGAGGTCCCCGTATCGGACACATGGGTGCCCCTCAACCGTTTCGTCCTCCTTGGTACCCCCGCCTCCCTTGAAGAACGTACCGAGATCGGAGAGACGCTGCGCTAGCCAATGCGCGGGCATGCGCCCGAGCCACTCGACACCCGAATCCTCCAGCGGCGGCGCCGAGTCCAGTCCCGCGGCCTCCGCAGCATCCGGCGGCAGCCCGCGCGTCACCGTCTTCGTGACTAAGAGGATGCGCCAATAGGTGCTGACCTGCGAAAACGCTGTGTTCATCTGCATGCTCTCTGGTCCTCTGACCTGCGGGTTTGAAGCCGGGGCCAGCCTCAAGCACGAAATACGCTGAAATCTGCGCCACCTATTGGCGC
>JAJEIW010000006.1 GCA_022828045.1 Acidimicrobiia bacterium
AGAAGACGTCGCCCGGGTAGGCCTCACGTCCAGGCGGCCGGCGCAGCAGCAGCGACAGCTGGCGGTAGGCCTCGGCCTGCTTGGACAGGTCGTCATAGACGATGAGCGCGTGGTCGCCGGTCTCCATCCAGTGCTGGCCCATCGCGCAGCCCGCGTAGGGCGCCAGGTACTTGAACGGCGCCGAGTCTGCCGCAGGCGCCGAGACCACCACCGTGTACTCCATGGCGCCGCGCTCACGCAGCGTGTTCACCACCTGCGCCACCGTCGAGCCCTTCTGCCCGATGGCGACGTAGATGCACTTCACACCCAGGCCCGCCTGGTTCAGGATCGTGTCGACTGCGACGGAGGTTTTGCCGGTCTTGCGGTCGCCGATGATGAGCTCGCGCTGGCCCCGCCCGACTGGTGTCATCGAGTCGATGGCCTTGATGCCCGTCTGCAGCGGCTCGTGCACGGGCTTGCGGCCCATCACGCCGGGAGCCTGGATCTCCATGCGCCGATCGACGGCCCCGGTGATCTCGCCTTGGCCGTCGATCGGCTGGCCGAGCGCGTTCACCACGCGGCCCAGCACGGCGTCGCCCACCGGCACCGACAGGATGCGGCCCGTGGCCCGCACTGCCTGGCCTTCCTCGATGTGCTCGACGCTGCCGAGCACCACGGCGCCGATCGACTCCTCGTCGAGGTTCAGCGCCAGGCCGACATCGCCGCTCTGGAACTCGAGGATCTCGTTCACCGAGCAGCCGGGCAGGCCCGAGACACGGGCGATGCCGTCGCCGACCTCAAGAATGCGTCCGACGGTGCCGGATTCGATCGCCGGGTCGAATCCTTCGAGGTTCCGGCGAATCGCGGAGGTGATGTCGCCTATGTTGATGCTCAAGTCGGTCACGACAGGCGCTCCTTCATCTTGTCGAGCCGAGTGCGGACCGAGCCGTCGAAGACTGCGTCGCCGATCTGAGCGGTCAGTCCTCCGATGATCTCGGGGTCCACCACGACATGGACGGTCACGTTGCGACCGCTGGCACGGCTCAGCGCCTCGGCCACCCGGTCAATCTGCTCATCGGACAACGCGACTGCCGAGCGAACTTCAGCGACCGCCCCGCCTCGCGTGGCTGCCGCCAGCTCCAGCGCTTCGTCTGCGATGGCCTCGAGGTCGCCGCCTCGGCCGGCTCCCACCAGCATCGCCACCACATTCAGGGTGACCGGTGAGGCCTGATCGGCCAGCAGGTCTTCCACGATGCCGATGCGGCGCGACGCAGGCACCGTGCGGTCTGACAGCACGCGGCGCAGCTCTTCGTTGCCCGATGCAGCACGGCCCACGGACGCCAGTTCGGAGGTGACGCGGTCGAGCACGTCTTCGGCCTCGGCGATAGCGACCACAGCACCGGCGTAGCCCTCGGTTCGCTCGCTCATCGGTCGATCCTGATCATCAGTTCAACTCCTGTGGGGGTCCGCCGCCTGCCGTCACAGCCATAACGGTGCTGCGGGCGACGGCGGGAACCTTCGGCGGGATGGCTCAGTTGCCCACCCGCTCGATGTAGTCCTCGATCACCTGGGCATGTGCCGCCTCGTCGATGCTGGCCATCACTACCTGCTCGGCGGCGCCCACCGCTATCGAGGTGATGTCGGCCCGTACCTCGGCCATGGCCCGCTCACGGGCGGCGTCGATGTCGGCTTCGGCCTGCGCACGTCGCTCGGCGATCTCGGGCTCGATGGCCGCGAGCCGCTCCTGGCGGACTTCCTCGGCCTGCGCGCGTGCCTCCTCGATGATGCGCGCCGCTTCCGCGTTGGCCTCGGCCAAACGGGCGTCGTAGGACGCACGCAGCTCCTCGGCTTCGGTCTTGGCGGTGGCTGCGGCGTCGAGATCGCCCTGGATGCGCTCGGTGCGCGCCTCCATCGCCCGCCTGATCGGCGGCAGCGCGAACTTCCACATGACGATCAGGAGAATGAAGAACGCAATCGACCCCCAGACCACCTCGAACAGTTCGGGGATGATCGGGTTGGAGGATTCGCCCTCGGACGCCGCGAGCAGGCCGGATGCCAGTGCGTTCACTGCCGCCTCCTACGCGAAGTTGAGCAGGATGAACACCACGAAACCGATGAGGGCCAGTGCCTCGGTGAACGCGATGCCCAAGAACATGGTCGTGCGGACCATGCCTGCTGATTCGGGCTGGCGAGCCATCGCGGTGATGGCGTTGCCGACGACGAGACCGATGCCGACGCCCGGGCCGATGGCCGCGAGGCCATAGCCGAGGCCGGCACCGAGCGCCTTGAGGCCGTCGACTGCGTTATCCGCTTGTGCGAGCAAGTCCATTACTCGTTCTCTCCTGTGTTGTACGGGATCTTGGGGCAGGGGCCGCAGCGGCGGGGCACTGCGCGGCCGGTGGTCGATGGGGACGGGATGATCTGGACGGGGGTTGTGCCTAGTGCTCGGGGTGCAGCGCGCCGCCGATGTAGACGGCCGTGAGGATGGTGAAGATGAACGCCTGCAGGACCGCCACCAAGATCTCGAACCCCGTGAGGCCGATCAGCATCAGGAACGGGGCCGGCGTGATGATGACCAGCCATGTGGGCGTGCTGTCGGTGAGCGCCAGCCAGAACACGGTGTGAGACAGCACGGCGAACGTCACCAGCAGCAGGTGGCCGGCGAGCATGTTGGCGAAGAGCCGCACCGCCAGCGAGAACGGCCGCACCACGAATGTCGACACGAACTCGATGAGCGCCACCAAGGGGAGCAGCGCCTTGGGCACACCCGGCGGCACCACCACATTGCGCAGATAGCCGAAGAAGCCCTGATGCTTGATGCCGATGCCGTTGAACACCAGCCACACCAGGATCGCGAGCGTGGCCGGCATCGCCATGCGCGCGTTGGCCGGGAAGTGGATCAGCGGCACGACCTCGGTGATGTTCGAGAAGAAGATGAACAGGAACATCGACAGCAGGAACGGCAGGTAGCGCAGGCCGTCGGGGCCGATCGACTGCATGATGATGTTCTCGCGGATGAAGCCGACCGAGGTCTCCGCCACGGTCTGGATGCCGCGAGGAGCGACGATGGCCTCCGACCGTTCATAGCGACGCTTGGCCACCACGAAGATCGCCAGCGAGGCCGCACAGGCGAAGAGGTAGATGATGCCGACCTTGTTGAGCGCGTACCAAGCGTTGGTTCCGTCGTCGTGCCCGAAGAGGCCCGGCCACTCCAAGAGGTGCCCGATGTCAGGGAAGGTCAGCGCTAGCAGGTTCACTTCTGCTCCTTGCCGGGACGTTGAAGATCGAGGCCGGGGGCTGCGAGCCGCAGGGAAACATAGCGGATCTCCCACGCAAGCAAACCGAGATGGCTCGCGACGATGGTGATCGCGATGGGCACCGGCTCGAAGAAGCTGAGCTGACTGGCCCCCAAAACGACCCCGGCAAGCACCACGAGCCGCACGATGAAGCCGCCCAGCGTGGCCCCCATGAGCGCGACCGGCGACGTGCGCGCGCCCCACGCCATCAGCGTCGCGGCCGCCGCAAGATTGCCGATGACCAGCACGTAGCCGAGTGCCGACGAGAGCGCCCCGCCCATGCCCCAGATCAACCCGCTGACGACGACCCAGGCCGGAAACACCCACAGACTGCGGCGCGCCATGTCGAACGCGATGTCGCGTTCGGGGGCGTGGTCTGCGCCCGCAGGCGCGCCGTCGCCGGTCTCAGCTTGCTCGTCGGACATCGCCGGCGTCACGAATGCTGTCGCGCGGTCGCCGTGGGTCCGGTCTCGCTGTCGGCGGGCTGGGGCGTCTCAGCCGTGCCGCGGAGCGAGCGAGAATCGGCGTCTGCATCGACGTCGAGCGAGACGCCGGTCGGCAGCGATGCCGGCTCGTCGAGGTCGGTGTCGCGATCGATGCTCCGCCGCTCGGCAGGACGGCTCGCTGCCATCTCCTGCTCGTGCATCTGCATGCGCTCGACGTAGCGATACCACTCGACGATGAGCTTCACCATGAACGCCGTCATGCCGAAACCCAGTGCGAGCCACGGTCCGGTGCCCCACCAGCGATCCAAGCCGAACCCCGCCGCTGCGAATATGGCGGGCGTCACCACGATCTCGATGGCCTTGGCCAGACCGTCCTCGCTGCCGTTGTTGCCGACGAGGCCGCTTGCCATGCGCACAGGCTACGAGTGTCAGCGATCGTAGGGCGGGTGAGCGGTGCAGAGTTCGGCGACCTCGGCGCGCACCTGAGCGATGACGGCCTCGTCGTCGGGGGCGCGCAGCACGCGCGCGGTGAACTCGGCAATCTTCGCCATCTCGTCTGGTCCCATTCCCTGGGTGGTGACCGATGGGGTGCCCATGCGCAAGCCGCTCGTCACGAAGGGCGAACGCGGGTCGTCGGGGATGGCGTTGCGGTTCAGCGTGATACCGGCCGCATCGAGCGCCTCCTGGGCCACCTTGCCCGTCAGGTCGGCGTCGAAGGTGCGCAGGTCGATCAGCAGCAGGTGGTTGTCGGTACCGCCGGAGACCAAACGGAAGCCGTGATTGCCGAGCGCGTCGGCCAGCGCCGCGGCGTTGGCGACGATGCGCGCTTGGTAGTCAGCGAACTCAGGACGGGCGGCCTCAGCAAAGCCCACCGCTTTGGCCGCAACGGCGTGGTCGAGCGGCCCGCCTTGGCTGCCGGGGAACACCGCTGAGTCGATGCGCTTGGCGTATTCCTGGGTGGACAGGATCGCTCCGCCGCGCGGCCCGCGCATCGTCTTGTGCGTGGTGAACGTGACGATGTCGGCGAACGGGACCGGATTCGGGTGCACGCCTCCCACGATCAGACCGGCGATGTGCGCTGCGTCGAACATGAATGCTGCGCCGATCTCGTCGCAGATCTCCCGGAACGGCGCTGCGTCGATGCGGCGGGGATACGCCGTGGCGCCTGCCACGATCAGCTTGGGCCGGTGCTCGCGCGCCAGCTCTGCCATGGCCTCGTAGTCGATGCGCTCGTCGCTGCGAGTCAGTCCGTAGCTGACGAAGTTGTAGAGCTTGCCGCTGGCATTGACCGGCGACCCGTGGGTGAGGTGCCCGCCGTGGTCGAGGCTCATGCCCATCACGGTGTCGCCGATGTCGAGCAGTGCGAGGTACACCGCGGCGTTGGCCTGCGATCCCGAGTGTGGCTGCACGTTGGCGTGCTCGGCGCCGAAGAGCGCCTTCACGCGGTCGATGGCGAGTTGCTCGGCCGTGTCGGCGTTGGCATTGCCGCCGTAGTAGCGGCGGCGGGGATAGCCCTCGCTGTACTTGTTGGTGAGCACGCTGCCGGTCGCGGCCATGACTGTCGGCGAGGCGAAGTTCTCCGAGGCGATGAGCTGGATCGTCGTCATCTGGCGTTCGAGCTCGGCCGCCAGCACGGCATCGATCTCGGGATCGCCCAGCGGCGCCCAGCTCGCTGCTGTGGGGTGCGTTCGGGTCATGAAGCTGTGTCCTGTGTGTTGTTGGCGGCGCTCGTCGTGAGCGCGGTGCGCCACGGGAAGTTTGGACGGTCTCAGCGCCGGCCGAGTGCGTCGATCTTGTCCACGCGTCGCTGGTGCCGTCCGCCTTCGAACGCCGCGGCGAGGTACGCGTCAAGTGCGGCGACCGCCCCGGCGGGATCCAGCAGGCGAGCGCCGAGGCAGATCACGTTGGCGTCGTTGTGCTCGCGGGCGAGCCGGGCCGAAGTTTCGTCGTGCACGGTGGCAGCACGGATGCCGGCCACCTTGCCAGCGGCCATCGCGATGCCGATGCCGCTGCCGCACACGGCCACACCGAGGTCGGCAGTCCGGTTCGCTACCGCCGTGCCGACAGCCTCGCCGAAATCGGGGTAGTCGACCGATTCGGGACTGTTCGTGCCCAGGTCGACGATGTCGTAGCCGCCGTCGCGCAGGTGCTGAGCCAGACGGTCTTTCAGTTCCCAGCCGGCGTGATCCGCGGCGAGCGCGATGACGGTCTCGTTCGGGGTGGACGAGTTGCCCTGTGCCACCGCGTCAGTCTCGCAGCGGTCGCTGCCGCTCAGGTGCCGGTTTCGGTAGGAATTTCAGGAAATTCCAGCGCAATGGCGGGGACGGCACCGGCTCGCAGGACGATCGGCGTGTCTCCGGTGACATCCACGACGGTGGAGGCGGTGCCCCCCGCTGCGCGTCCACCGATGAACCGCCCGGGCACCGTCGTTTCGCCCGAGGGAGTGGCGAGGAGTGCCGCTGCCTCGGAGGCATCGGCCGGTGTGGGCAGACCGTGCCGGTTCGCGCTCGTGCCCGTGACCGGCCCGACGTCGTCGATGAGCCAGCGCAGCCAGCCCGACGTCGGCGCCCGCAAGCCCAGGGTTTCGCGTCCGTGCAGCGGGTCCGCGCCGCCGCGGCGGGAGCCATCGGCGCCGCCTACCCCCCCCCCCGAAGCTAGGAGGGTTGGTCAGAGGTGCTCATGGGGCAGGAACCCTAGAGCTGCCGGACGCGAAGAGCGGGCCGCAAATTCGTCCTGTCATCGAGAGTGCCGGGCAGCTGGAGTGTCCAGCGAAATTGAGGTCTGCGACGAGCCGCCACTCACTACATTCACGGATCATGCAGCACGGCACACGACTGGCAGCATCCGTGGGCGCACGGTCGATTGGCCCCGCTGCGCAGCGCCGTGCTGTCAACGTGTCCGTCGAAGCCGAGCCACGCTACTGAACGGGCAGGGTGGAAGATGGTTGAGCACATTCGCCGCAGGGTCTTCGTCTCGTCGGTGATGCGAGGCAAGTACGGCGAGTTGCGCCGAGCAGCACGAGACGCGATCGAAGCCCTGCAGCACGAGGCGCTGGTCGTCGGATTGACCGTGTCGGCGCAGGACGCTCCGTCCCAGCGAGCCTGCCTTGATGCCGTCGCCGAGTGCGACATCGTGATCTTCCTGTTGGGAAAAGAATACGGGTATGTCGATGACGAGAAATCGGCGACGCACCTGGAATGGGACAAGGCAAGAGAACTCGGCAAAGCGATCCTCGTGTTCAAAGAGGACATGGAGAGTGCTGACATCGAGCCCCCGCAGAAGAAGTTCATCGACGAAGTCGAGGACTTCCGCACCGGAAGGCACTGGGCACGATTTCGCACCCCCGAGGACGTGCTTCGTGAGGTCGTCACAGCGCTGTCTCGTCACGCAACCACATCATCCACGCCAGAACCGCCGAGGGTCTTGGAGTCCCTGCCCCCTTCGTGTCGAGAGCACATCGAAGTTGTTCAATCATCCAATCCGACCCTCGCTCAGCAGCTCCTGAGCTTGGTTGCGTCTCCTTCAGCGAGGCAGCCGGGGGTGATCGCGCGCATGATCAACGAGCCTCCGGATTGGCTGCAAACAGCTGACTATGCAGCTTGGGAAGTACTGGCAAAGTTCGTTGATGCCTACGACCTCGTAGGCGGCGATGCAGCACGAGAACGTGCTCTCGAACTCGGATCACCGAACGCCATAGTCCTTAGGGCAGAACTGGCCAGCACCCAGTTCGATTCAGAAGATCTGGTCTCTGCGCATCAGATTGCTGCTTCAATGCCGGAGGACCACCCTCTCACAGTCGCTTTGCACTCCATGTTCGACGACGAACCCGAGGCGGTCGTCGATTAGCTGCAAACCGCTCGTCTGCATCTATCCGAGGACCGAGAGATGGCGCTTCAAGCGATCATGATGCTCCGGTGGTCCTATTTCAAATTGGAGCAGTTTGACGCGGCGCGCCAGATGCTGCGGCGCGCCAATCAACGTTTCGCCGGGCGCGCATCGCTCGTATTCCACCAAGGAATCGCCACGCTCGCTCTCATAGAACAAAGAGGCATCGACTCTGCGGGGAATGACGAACTTTTCGATTCGGCCCTAACTGAAATGCTCCGTGCGCGGGATATGTTCCGTGAGTGGAACGGCCCGTCACCGAAGCCTGTGGCGCTGGCGATGCAAGCGGCACTTGCGATGGGCGACCCTGATCGAGCTGTAGCACTCGGCACTTCAGCGCCTGATGGTGAGGCAACAGAGGAGGAGTCGAGCTTCGGCGATGTTCAGCTGATGCTCGCACAAGCCTGTCTGATGCTTGGGGAAACCGACCGAAGACACATTGAACTTCGAAGCAGTCGAGCATCAAGACATCGTCTACCTGCAAGCCATGCAGGCACACGCAGTCGGCGACGAAATGGCACCTCAACGAATGAGGAACGCCGTAAGCGAAGCTGCAGATGAGCCCGCCCTCAAGCGTGCACTTCTGGGACTTGCTCTCTGCGGTGAAACAGACGAAACACGAGCAGCCTCGCTGCCGCAACCAGATATCGCGCTCCTTCGAGCAGTCGCTGCAGGCTCCCGTCAAGAGTTCGAGCAAGCGTTGGAGCACTTAGCTCCGTTTCGACTGAGCTCTGTGCCACATGCAGATTGCTATGCGCGGGCACAAGTGTCGTCCGGTGATGCTGATGGTGCCGCGAGCACCCTTCTCGATGCCGCAGAAAACCTGAGCGTTGACTCGCTACGCGTGAACGCAACAGAATGCTTAGTACATGCTGGACAGCTAAACGATGCCGAACAACTCGCCCAAGAACTTGTGGCGCGAGTCTCCGCCAGCCGGGAACGCCGCCAATTGAAACGTCTCTTGGTCCATATTGCGGAACAGCAGTCCGCTTGGATGACTACCGAAGCCCGAGCGCGTGCTCTGTACGATGAGTTCCCGGATGATGCCGACGCGCCGTGGGCCATCGTCTACGCGTTACATCGACAAGTGCTGAACAGAACGGCATGGGCGTTCCGGGTGAGTCATGATCTTGTGCCATCTAACAGAAGCCAAGCGAGTCTGTCCATCGCAGTTACCGGTGGCGCTGGCATGTTACGCGAAGAGCAAGACGAAATTCTGAACTTAGGCGAACGGTTCCGCGATTCTGAGGACGCAACCGGCACTGCCTTACTCGCATTATGGGAGCTCGGAGCTGATACCCAACCAAGCGAGAAACAGATGCGACGTATACAGGCCCTATTGGATGACCATATTACCCGCTTTCCCGACAGCTCATTAGTGCAGCAACGAATTTTCCAGGGGCCGAGCGACATGGCGGAGCAGATGACGGCATCCGCTCGACAGCGCGCTGTGACGCTGCTCGAACTCGGCTTGATAGTTAGACATGCAATAGGGTCCTACGGGCAGTTGGCGAGAGGCCTCGGAGAACCATATGCCGACGTGTTGCTGAATCGAGCCGCAGGTGGCATGGCAGCAATCTCGATTGATAATCAAGAACGGCAACAAGAGCTTGTTGTCGCACACGGAGCGTTGCATAGCGCCGTAGCCGTGGATACAAGCGCTATCGTTCTCAACTTCTGGGTTGACAGTGACTTCGCGCGATTTGCCGAGGCATTCGAGGCCGTACTGTTGGCGGAGGACTTGCTCTTCGATGGACGTCTTGCACTGCAAAAGGTGCGACTCTCGCCGATGGGCTCGTTTGTCTACGACGTCGGATCTGGTCAGCGCCTAATACAAGAATACAGCGACGATGACCGAGCCGCGATCCGCGAGCGTCCGGCACGGCTGCTCGAATTGATGGAAGCATGCCAAAATGCCCACAGTGCCTCGGTTCGCCTCACCGGAGACGATTCTGGGAACGACCATGGACACTGGGACGCGGCAGTTCGCGTAGCCCAATCGCGCAATATTCCGCTATGGTGCGATGACTTAGCATTGCGTCGTTTCGCGCGCGAGAATGGTGTCGCTGCATTCGGTACATGGGCACTGTACGAAGCACTCATGTCTTCGGCCGACTGGGCTTGGCTCCCCGACCTCAGAGAGTTTCAAATGGCGCTGCTGGGCGCACAAGTAGCCGATGTACCCGTATTACTCTCCGAACTAGTCAAGCAAGCTCGCGACGACCAGGACTCGGATATCGGCATCGCGGCTTTGCTGCGGCGTCCCTATGAATGGATGCTTGACACCTCAAACACGATGGCATGGTTCCTGCACCGCGTGACATACCTGTCGGGAAACGTGAATAGCAAGGGCATACCGAACCTGCTCTATAACGCATGCACAGGCAAGGCGCTCACTGTCGATGATGACGAACGACTAGCGGTAGTGAGCGATATGCTCGCCACCACTATCAGCGCCATTGGCGAGTCCGCAGACACACGAGGGCTAGTTTTCGCAGCACGCTACGCTATGAATGAGCTGACCTTGGGCGACGGACCTGACCCACTCCCGTCAGCGATGAAGCACCTACTGTCAATCGATGGCGAAGATTAATCCCACGGGCACTGTCGGAACGAGCTTCGCGTTGATCTCTTCCCCAGAGACTACCTGGAAAAATAGGTCGTTGACTCGTGATCTGGATGCCCGCTGAGATGGCGATGCTCGCACCTGGACTGCAGCAGTCTGACTAGCGGGCTCAACTTTGGCCGACGAACCGACATACTCAGTTACGGACATAGAATAGGCCATCGCCTGTCCTAGGCGGCGCGAAATCTCAACATTCGGCGCCATTCGTCTACCAGCATCGGCAACCTTTCGAGGATTTCACGTCCAAATAGAACTTCGTCGACGTATCCCATATGGAGGGCGTCGATCAGTCGGCACAAGTACGATCTACCAGATAGCCACCATGTTCGGTGCGAATCCACGAACAGATAGTGCAGCACTCTCGCTTCGTGCGATTCGGCAAGGTTCTTGAGCTCCATGCCGTCGAGCAGCGTTTCGTAGATGCCGCCGGCAACTCGACTTCCGAACGTCGTCGTGTAGTAGTATTCCTTGATTTCCCAGATGGCAACCGGGTTGATGGCTGACGGGCAGGCTCCGTCAACACGTCGGGCCAAGGTTCGCAGCAATCCAGATTCGTCGGTGAGTTTCGTCAGCTGCTTCGGATCGTAGTCGCAGTCGTCGCCTTCGAGTGCAGACTCGATCAGCATATTGATGAGGCCAGTGAAATATGCAGGTGCCCTTTTTGCGCCTCGCTGCTTGTTCATCGGTAGTGGGCATCTGGGCTGTAGTTCTTCGCGCTTCGCCTCAAACATGCGACGTGCCTCATCTACATCCATTAGTGAAGGACGCACGACAGAGTTCAGGACATTCGCGCGATGCTGGAAGTAGGACAGCAGCGTTTCTCCAAAGTCAGTTAAGCCGGTACTGCCTCGCACGCGTCCCGGTGGGATGCCCAGATCTGCAATTGTCTCGTCAAGATCTTGGACAGTCGGAGCCTTCACCATCGACTGGCCGTGAACTGAGTAACCCTTGGCTTCCCCTACTGCCCGCACGTATGCCCAGAAAGACTCGGGTTGGCCTTGGTAACGCTCGTCGGGTTGCACAACTAGTACGTCAGCAGCAGACGATCCGTGATAACTTCTCGCTCGAGAGACTGTCCTGCCATCTGGAAGCGCTTGAGCATCGAACGGCCACAGCTCACAGGCACTTCGCGCGCGAATAACCCAGAGGGAAAATCGAATTCTATGACATTGCGCCCGGAGCCCTTGCTTCCATCGATACTTAGAGCGACATACACGTCACGGCGCTTACATTCTTCGATGGCACCAATGAGATCAGCAAGATTGAACGCTTGTGCACCATAGAGAATCCTCTGCGTATCGGAGTACGGAGGATCACAATAAACCAAATCGCCAGGCGCGGTAAGCGCCATAGTAGTCCTAAAGTCAAGATGTCTGAACCGAGTGCCAGACGTACGTTCTGACCAGATGGTGACGCGACGTGAGAATGACTCAGGACTAATTGGCGAATGAACGCCGCAGGGGGTCGACATATAGCCGTCCTGTCTGAACCGGATCACGCCGCCATAACATGCCCTACTTAAGAACAACAGATCGGCAGCGTTAGGACATGAGTTATATGACGCTCGTACTTCTTCGTAGGCACTCTTCTTGCCGATGACCTGCATCCGTTCCCACCGTTCCCGGTACCACTCACGAAGAGTGTCGGGGCGGTTGTGTAGCATCATGAATATGCCGATGAGGGGTTCGTAGGCATCAGCAGCTACCGCACGTTCAGGCGCCAACGTCGCTAGAACGGCACCGCTGCCAAGAAACGGCTCAAAATACGTGCCGAAGCCAGTCGGAAAATAGTCAATGATCTCGTGCGCAAACCGCTGCTTGTTCCCAATCCACTTCAGTAGCTGCGTCTTGAACGGTGCCACAGACGGTCGTTGCTCGTCAGATGCAAGGAGCGACAGCTGTGACACGGAGCGAGCATAACCCTGCGGCTCCTCGCGGCACCGTCATTTCCGCGGGCCAGGGCACGCGCAGATGCCTGCCAGGACGCCGCTTGGCCCGCCGGGTGAGCTGCCCGGAGTTGAGTCGTTCGCGCTGCACGGTTCTCACGTGCTGTCACCGACGATCTCCGCTCGCGGAACCGCGCCTTCGCGCAGGACAATGGGCTCGGGGGCGGTGACGTCGACCACGGTGGACGCGGTTCCCCCGGGTGCCCGTCCGCGGATGACCCGCCCGGGCACTGCCATCTCGCCCGCGCTCGTTGCGAGGTTCATCGCCGCCTCGAAGGCGCTGGCTGGCGTGGGATGACCGTGGCGGTTGGCGCTGGTGCCGGTGACCGGTCCGACGTCGTCGATGAGCCAGCGCAGCCAGCCCAACGCCGGCGCCCGCACGCCCAGGGTTTCCCGTCCGTGCAGCGGGTCGGGGCCGCCCCTGCGTTTCGCGACCAGCGTCAGACCACCGGGCCAGTGCTGCTCCGCGAGCGCTCGTGCGGCTGGACTCAGCTCGACCAGCTCATCGGCCTGCGCCAGCCCCGAGACCAGAATCGGCATGGGCTCGCTGCGCGGACGCTCCTTGGCCTCGCACACGCGGGCGACGGCACCACTGTCCGCATAGCGGGCCATCACCCCGCAGATCGTGTCGGTGGGCGCCACGACGAAGTCGCCATCCCGGAGTCGCTCGGCAGCGGTTTCCAATTCGAGCGCATCCGGCTCGTCGCGCGGCCGCATGGCGACCAGGACGCGCTCCAAGCCGGCCAGATCGCGTTCGATGCGCACCCGCTCGTATCCGCGGGCCTCGGCCACGGCTGCAACAGCCGACCCCTGGTCGCTCGCAATCTCCACGACGAGCAGTCCGCCCGGTGCCAACCAGCCGCGCGCCTCCCGGACGATCTCCCGTACCGCGCTGAGCCCGTCTGGTCCCGCGTACATCGCCGCATGCGGTTCCCAGTCGTCGATCTCTGGTGCGAGAGGCTCGCCGTCGGCCACATACGGCGGGTTGGACACGACGGCGTGGAGCTGTCCCCGCAGCGGGATCGCGTTGCAATCGACGTCGTTGGGAGCATGCACGCCCGCCAGCGCCTCGAACCAGTTCCCCTGATGCAGCGAAACACGCGACGAGGCGTGCCCGACGCCTGCGAGGTTGGCTGCCGCCAGCGCCAGAGCGTCCGCAGAGCTGTCGGTGGCGTACACGCGAGCTTGGGGCACCTCCTGGGCGACCGACAGCGCGATCGCGCCGCAGCCGGTTCCGAGATCGGCCACGGTGAGCTCAGACAGCGTTCGACGGCGCACCGTCTGGGCGAGCCAGTCGATTGCGATGCCGGTGACGACTTCAGTCTCGGGGCGCGGGATCAGTGCCCGGCGGTCGACCGCTAAGTCGAGTTGGCGGAATGCCCAGTTGCCCAGCACGTACTGCAACGGCTCGCCCGCAACCCGCCGGGCCGCCATGGCATCGGCGTGCGCCACCATGCGCACCGTCATCGCCGTCTGGGGCGCCAGGGCAATCTGCGCGGCATCACTGCCGTTGGCTTCCGCCGCGATCCGGCGGGCGCTGACCTCAGGCTCAGCCACGCCAGCCGATTCGAACTGCGAGCGCAGCCCGCGGTAGAGGTCCCCGAGCGTCAGGGCCTCCTTGCCCGGCGTCTGCGGGTCTCGCTGCACCACCGAAGCGCCCTCAGTCGCGAGCGTCAGCCACGGCAGCGAGTCGCTCGGCGTGCTCGGCGCGCTGGAGGGCGTCGGTGATCTCGTCCATCTCGCCGGCGAGGACCCGGTCGAGCTTGTAGATCGTCAGGCCCACGCGATGATCGGTGACCCGGTTCTCCTTGAAGTTGTACGTCCGGATCTTCTCGGATCGCCCGCCGCCGCGGACCTGGTCCCGCTTGTGAGCCGCGACCTCCGCGGCGTGTGCCTCCTGCTGCAGCTGCAACAGGCGCGAGCGCAGCACTCGCATGGCCTTGGCGCGGTTCTGCAACTGGCTCTTCTCGTCCTGCATCGACACGACGACGCCGGTGGGCTTGTGGGTGACGCGCACCGCCGAGTCGGTCGTGTTGACCGACTGGCCGCCCGGCCCCGACGATCGGAATGTGTCGACGACCAGGTCGTTCGGGTCGATCTCGACATCGACCTCCTCGGCCTCGGGCAGGACGCTCACCGTCGCGGACGACGTGTGGACACGGCCCTGTGACTCGGTTACCGGCACGCGTTGCACCCGGTGCGGTCCCCCTTCGTGCTTCAGCCCGCGCCACACACCCGGACCGCGCACTGCGAAGGTGACGTTGGTGAACCCGCCCATGTCGCTGTCCTGGCTGCCGAGCAGTTCCAGCGACCATCCCCCTTGGGCCGCGACGTACGCCCGGTACATCTCGAACAGGTCCCGGGCCCAGATGTTCGCTTCCTCGCCGCCCTCGGCGCCCTGGATCTCCACGATGACGTCGCGCTCGTCGTTCGGGTCGGTGGGCAGCAGCAGGAGCTCCAAGCGCTCGTCGAGTTCGGCGGCGCGCTGCTGTGCGGCTTCGAGCATCTGGGAAGCCTCAGCCGCATCATCGCCATCGCTCGCCTCGAGGAGGTCATGGGCGGCTTCGGCGTCGGCGCTCGCACGCTGGGTCTCATGCGCGACGTCGATGATCTCGCCTATGCGCGCCAGGCGCCGACCGAGCTCCGCGAACTGGGCGCGGTCGCCCGAAGCGGCGCCCTCGCCGAGCTTCCGTTCGAGTTCGGCCCGTTCGGCTTCCAGCGCGTCCAGCCGCAGGGATTCCAAGGCGCCCGACACGCGTTCAGGCTAACTGCGGGGGTTCTGGCCGGATCAGGAACCGCTGGTGGACAGCGTGCGCCATCCATCGTCGATCTCGACGATTGCGGCAGGACTGTCCAGCCGTGCCGCCATGGCTCTGACGACGTCGTGAGCGTCGCGTCGCGGCATGGCGACGGTCAGCTCGGCATCGGGGTCGAGGAAGAGCCGTGCGTCTGCTGCGAACGGCACCACGTCGAGATCGATGCCGACGCAGACCACCACGACGAGGCGGCGACCACCGGGCGTCAGGCCGTATGCCACCGCCGGCGACGGGTCCTTGGGGCCTCCCCGGGGCACTGGCGGCGATGCGGCCCGCAAGCGGCCCGCGTCGACAAGCTCCGACCTGCGGATCAGCAGCGAGCGCAGCCAGCGAGCCGCGCCCATCCGGTTGAGCGGATGCGGCGACGCGCCTGGCGAGCGTTGGGTCCGCACCACATCGGCGACACGGCCGATGGCCTCGGCGGTGGGCTCGTCGGCGTGCAGCAGCCCGAACGCCTCCCGGTCGTGCGCCCCGACTCCGACCTCGATCCGCCACGCTGTCGCGGGATCGTCGTCGTCGCCGGGGGGATCGATGCCGCTGGCTCCGGCAGCCGGCGCCGCGGGAACGATGCGGGCCACCTCGAGACCCTCCACCTCACCGGTGATGACGCCGTGCTCGACCGCAATCTCGACACCGGCGCCGGCGAGCATCGACACGAGCTCAGGCACGCGCGGCGGGACCGGCTCGGTCGGCCTCGGCAATGGCTCAGCAGGCACCGCCGTGTCGCCGCGGATCTGCCACACAGCGGGCGGCTGGGTGAAGCAGGCTGCGCGCCTCGCCAACAGACCGCTGTGATCGTCGGCGAAGACATGCACAGCGTCGCACCCGCCGCGGATTGCCAGCGCCATCGCGCCGCCGAGCGCCCGATGGGAGCGCTCCTGCGCGAGGCACACGACTGCAGGCTCAGCACCGGCGGCCACAGCGAGCGCGCCGTCATCGGTGCCCGAGACCTCTGCCAATTCCACATCGAGCACGCTGCGGGCCAAGGCTCGCAGCTTGGCCGCGTGCAGGACTCGGATGCGGTCGGCGTCAAGCGTCATGGAGACTGCCCGCGGTCACGAGTTGCCACGTGGCGGCGCTTGGTGATGCACGAAGCCGCCGCGCCCTAGGGCCGCGTGGTGGCCCGACAGCCTCAGCTCCGCCGCTTCCGCTGGCCGTAGCGGCGCTCGAAGCGCTCCACCCGGCCGGCCGTGTCGACGATCTTCATCTGGCCGGTGAAGAAGGGGTGGCTGGCGCTGGACAGCTCGACATTGGCCAGCGGGTAGGTGTTGCCGTCGGTCCATTCGATCGTGTCATTCGTCTCGATCGTGGACTGGGTGAGGAAGGCGAAGTCGGCGCTGGCGTCGCGGAACACGACGGGCCGGTAGTCGGGATGGATGTCGCTCTTCATCGTGTCCCCTGCGTGGACGGTTCCGGGCAGATCAGCCTAGGAGGATGCGCTGGCTGGCGCACCTTCTCGTCGTACCGCCATTACTTCCCGCTCTTGTTCGCTGCGCTCACGGGCCGCTCGGGCCACGGCTTCGCCATTCGGCTCAGCCTCTGAGAGGCCGGTGCGGCAATCGCATCTGTGGCGAGTCTCAGCGGTGCTCGCCGAGGCTGAAGCTGTGATCGGGGTCGAGCTGGACCTCGCCGGCCAGCAGCGCAACGGATGCCGGCAGCCCGCCGACGAACGCGATCTCGAGGTTCGCCGCCTCTCGCAGCCGCGCCGCCACCAGATCGTCGACGGCGTTGCCGGTCGATGTGCGTGCCGTGGCCACCATCGTGATCGAGCCGGCTTCCTCCAGATTCCGGGCGCCGCCGAAGAATCGCAGCGTCGACGTGATCGCGGCGCCCACAGCATCGGCGGGCTGGTTGCGGCCGTTGCCGCTCGCCGCGTATGCGCGAGCCAGGCGCGTCAACCCATCGAAGAGGATGACCACATCCTCTCCGGCTTCGGCCATCCGCTTGGTGCGCTCCAGCGTGAGCTCGGCCACCGCGAGATGCTCCTCGGGCGGCCGATCGAAGGTGGAAGCGAGAACCTCGCCGGACGTCTCCAGCCGACGGGTCATCTCGGTGACATCCTCAGGTCGCTCTGCAATCAGCAAGACGATCAGGTGGATGTCGGGATGGCGCTCTCCGATGGCTGCGGCCATGGCCGCCACGAGCGGCGACGCCGGACTGGTGCCGTCGGCCGTGAGCAGACCGCGGCTTCCGATGCCGATCGGAGCCCCGGCGTCGATGGCGGCAAGCAGCCCAGCCTGTTGAGGGTCGCCCAGCAGCAGCGCCTCAGTCGGCAGCACCGGCGTGAGACTGTCAAACAGGGGCCGGTCGGGCGCCTCTGGCGGCTGCTCGCCGTTGAGCGTGTCCAAGCGCAGCAGCGCAGGGTTTCGCTCGCTGCGGGCGGGCGGCCGGCTGACGCCGGTGATGCGGTCGCCGCGGCGCAGGTCGTACTGGCGCACCTGCCGGGCCGCGATGTACACGTCGTCGGCCGAGGGCAGCGGGCCGTTGGTGCGCAGGAAGCCGTAGCCCTCGTCGCGCAGGTCGAGCAGGCCGTCGCAATGGACGGTCTCTCCGGCGATCGGCGCGTCGTCGCGCCCGCGGCCGCGCCGGCGGCTGCGCCGGTTTCCTTCCTCGGCCACCGGCACCTCCCCGGAGGCATCTTTGGCATCCGGCGCACCCTCGTCTGAGGGGGTGTCCTGAGAACCCGCGGTGCGCGGTGCGCCGCCAGAAGCGTCGTCGCCGCCCGAGCTGTCCGCATCGCGTACTGCGGGGGTGCGAGTGCGCGTGGTGACCGTAGGAGCTTCTGCAGCGTCGGTCGCCGCTTCGGCGGGGCCATCGGTGGCGCCGTGGGGATCGAGGATCGCGCTGATGATGGTGTTCTTGCGGGCGCGGGGTGCCACCTCGACGCCGAGAGCCGCAGCGATCTGGAGCAGCTCGTCTCGCTCCTTGGATTCCAGCAAGGCACGATCCGGCGTGTCGGACATGGCTACCTCAGAGGCTCTGGCCGTGGTGCGCAGCCTTGAACGGGCCGCGAAGCGGGTCTGCGTTGCCTGCATCGGGTTCGGTCACCCGCCGCAGCGATCCGGTCCCATGACACCCGAGCGAACTCTGCACTGAGCGCACTCCGCACTCGGGAACCGTCGATCAGCGCCGACGCTACCGCCGCCTGCCTAGGACTGCTACAGGATGTCGCCAACAATCCGGCAGTTGGCGAGGGGCAGTCAGAAAGGCAGGCCCCAGCACACCGCGGTGCCGTCGGACCGAATCGCACAGTTGCGCCAATGCCGGGTCTCGAGCGCGACGAAAGCACCATCAGGGCTCGGGGCCTCAATGCCTCCGCCTCCGTCCCAGCCGACGCCCCAACACAGCAGTTCGCCGTCCTTCCTCAAGCCACAGGAATGCTGTCCACCTGCGCTGACGTCAATGAACTCGCCACCGGGCGCTCTCGCTTGTCGCGATGAGTTGTTGCCCCAGCACTGAATCCTCCCTGATGGACGCAAGCCACATACATGGAACGTGCCGGGCGCAAGCTGCGTGAACTGGCCTGGCGGAGTGTCCGATCCGATGTGCTTAGAGGCCGCGCCAATAGGTGGCGCAGATTTCAGCGTATTTCGTGCTTGAGGCTGGCCCCGGCTTCAAACCCGCAGGTCAGAGGACCAGAGAGCATGCAGATGAACACAGCGTTTTCGCAGGTCAGCACCTATTGGCGC
>JAJEIW010000128.1 GCA_022828045.1 Acidimicrobiia bacterium
CAGTTCGTGCCCGGCCATGTCCATCTGAAAGACCTCGGCCAGCTCGTCGCCCGCGAGATCGAAGCCGCCGGGGGCGTGGCGAAGGAGTTCAACACCATCGCCGTCGACGACGGCATCGCCATGGGCCACGACGGGATGCTCTACAGCCTGCCGTCGCGAGATCTCATTGCTGACGCGGTCGAGTACATGGTGAATGCCCACTGCGCCGATGCGCTGGTGTGCATCTCCAACTGCGACAAGATCACCCCGGGGATGCTCAATGCCGCGATGCGGCTGAACATCCCGACCGTGTTCGTCTCGGGCGGTCCGATGGAAGCCGGCAAGACCAAGCTGGCCACCCAGAAGGTCGACCTCATCAACGTGATGGTGGTGGCCGCCGACGACTCGGTGAGCGACGAGGACGTCGCCGAGATGGAGCGGTCGGGCTGTCCCACGTGCGGTTCGTGCTCGGGCATGTTCACGGCCAACTCCATGAACTGCCTGACCGAGGCGCTGGGCCTGTCGCTGCCCGGCAACGGGACCGTGGTGGCCACCCATTCGGACCGCCGTGAGCTGTTCCTCGAGGCCGGTCGCCTGGTGGTCGAGCTGTGCCGCCGCTACTACCAGGAAGACGATGCTTCGGTGCTGCCGCGTTCGATCGGCAGCTTCGAGGCGTTCGAGAACGCCATGACGCTCGACATCGCCATGGGCGGGTCCACCAACACGATCCTGCACCTGCTGGCCGCCGCCCAGGAGGCCGAGCTCGACTTCACGATGGCCGACATCGATCGGCTGTCGCGCAAGGTGCCCAACATCTGCAAGGTGGCGCCTGCGTCGGAGTTCTTCCACGTCGAGGACGTGCACCGCGCCGGCGGGGTCATGGGGATCATGGCCGAGCTGAACCGGGCAGGCCTCATCGCCAACCAGGTGCCGACGGTGCACTCGCCGACCATGTTCGACGCCATCTCGCGCTGGGACGTGGCCACCAACGACGATGCGTCGCTGGCCGAGTTCTTCCGGGCCGGCCCGGCGGGCATCCCGACGCAGGTGGCGTTCAGCCAGTCCGAGCGCTACCGCACGCTGGACCTCGACCGCGAGCGGGGCTGCATCCGCTCGGTCGACTGCGCGTACTCCACAGACGGTGGGCTGGCGATCCTGTACGGCAACCTCGCGCCCGACGGCTGCGTGGTCAAGACCGCCGGGGTGGACGAATCCATCTGGGTGTTCTCCGGCCCGGCCCATGTGGTCGAGAGCCAGGACGAAGCGGTGGAGCACATCCTCGAGGGCGAGGTCGTCGCCGGCGATGTGGTGCTTGTTCGCTATGAGGGTCCGCGGGGCGGCCCTGGCATGCAGGAGATGCTGTACCCCACCTCGTACCTGAAGTCCAAGGGACTCGGCAAGGCGTGTGCCCTGGTCACCGACGGGCGCTTCTCGGGCGGCACGTCTGGCCTGTCGATCGGCCATGTCTCGCCCGAAGCTGCCGCAGGCGGGCTCATCGGGCTCGTGCGCAGTGGCGACATCATCGAGATCGACATCCCGAATCGCACCATCAATCTCGCAGTTGACGATGCCGAGCTGGATCAGCGTCGCGTCGAGCAGGACGAGGCGGGTTGGCAGCCGGCCGAACCGCGCCCACGCCAGGTCAGCACCGCACTGCGGGCCTACGCGGCAATGGCCACCAGCGCCGACAGGGGCGCAGTGCGCGACCTGTCCCTGCTGGGCTGAGCAGCTCACGCTGACAGCCCTTCACGAGCCTTGATCGGTGGCCGCGCCGTAGTCTCGCGCCGGTGACCACCGTGGACGCAGCCGAGGAATCTCCGGTCCATCTGGACTCGGCGCGCGGCTGGGTGACCGCCTGCGGCGCGGCGATTGTCGTCATGGCCGGTTTCGGCACGATCTACAGCTTCACTGCCTTCGCCAACGACATGGCCGAGGAGTTCGACACCGGCCTCGGACCGATCTCGATCGTGTTCGGCATCACCGTGTTCCTGTACTTCGGCAGCGCGCTGTTGTCGGGCCGCCTGTACGACCGGTTCGGCATCGTGCCGCTGCTGATCGTCGGCGGTGTCCTGTTTGTCGGTGGTCTGGTGGCCACGTCCTACGTGTCAGTGCTGTGGCACGGCTACGTCCTGTACGGCGTTGGGCTCGGATTCGGCGGCGGTCTGTTCAATGCGCCGCTGTTCGCCCTGGTCGCCCTGTGGTTTGCCAAGCATCGTGCGATGGCGCAGGGCATCGTGGCGACCGGCTCGGGTCTCGGCACGATGATCTACGTCCCGTTCGCTCAGCGGTTGCTCGCCGAGTACGGCTGGCGCCTCGGCATGCGTTGGCTTGCAGTCATCGCAGTGGTGATCCTCCTCTTCGGGCTTGCAGTCATCAGGCAGCCGCCAAGAGTGCAGATGGGCAGCCCCCGCCGGCACCTCTCGCTGGTGCTGCGGACGGCGGCGTTCTGGCAGATGGGAACCTCCGGCATCTTCTTCACGATCGCCGTCATCGGCACGATCGGGCTCATCATCCCGTTCTCCATCGACGACGGTGTGGAGGAGTTGGCGGCGGGTTGGCTGGTGTTCGCCGTCGGGCTCTCGAGCATCGTCGGCCGGCTCGCTCTGACGAGCTTGGCGAGACCCTTGGGTTCGGTTCGCCTGCTGAAGATCGCTTTCAGCGGCCTGCCGGTGGCGTACACCATCTGGTTCATCACGACACGCGTCGATGCGCCCGGCACCAAGTACGTGCTGCTGGTGGTGTTCGCCTCAGTGCTCGGTGTTTCCTATGGCGGCTTCGTGGCGCTGCTGGGCGATGTCACCGCTCACCTGTTCGGCTTGGCGAGCATCGGCGCGGTGGTCGGCATCTTCTTCTTCTTTTCTGGCACAGGCGCCTTGATCGGCCCGCCCTTGCTGGGCTTCACGCACGACGCGAGCGGCGGCGTCGGAGTGCCGATCTTGATGGTTGGTGTCATTGCGTTGGCGGGTGTCTTGGTACTCCTGCCGATGACTCGCCATCCACTGGCACTGCCGACCTACATCGGGCCTGGCGGGCCGCCGCCAACGCTTGCCGCCCCGGCCGCTGGGGCGCCCCGGCCGCTTGCACCAGTGCGGCTGCCGGGCACAGCGCCCGCCCCGGCTGCGGCCGGTGTCGCGCCCAGCGCTGCGGCCAGAACCGTGCAGCGACTGCCGGTGACAGCCGGTGCGACCGCGCCATCACCGGCTCCCACTGCGATCCCGGCCGTCCCGAGGGTGCGGCCGCTTGACGATGGCCTCGTGGCGGCAATGTCACAGCCGCGCTCCGCCGCCCTGCAAGATGCGCCGCCCGAGGTGTTCTGGCCTGCAGCCGATGAGGCTGTCTCTCCGAACGGACAGTCATGAGAGCCGACAGCAATGAGCAGAGACAGCCATGAGCGCTGAGCCGCTGGAACCGCAGCCGACCGACGCTGTGTCCCGAGCTCCTGTCCCGGTGCTGGCTGGCACTGTGCAGGAGGGGTGGATTGACTACAACGGCCACCTCAACGCTGGCTATTACCTGGTGGCATTCGACGACGCCATCGCACCCTGGATGGACTACATCGGCATGGGCACCGCACATCGTGAAGTGCGTGACATCACGACGTTCTCCGCGGAGAACCACATCACCTACGTGCGAGAGATCGGGCCCGATGAGCCGTACGTGATCTCGGTGCAGCTGCTGGGCTTCGACCGCAAGCGAGTGCACGCATTCCAGGTCATGACCCAGACCCGTGACGACTACCTCGTGGCGACCTGCGAGGTCATGTCGTTGCACATCGACGGCCCGACCCGGCGTGTGGGGTTGATGGCCGACGAGCCCTACCGGCGGCTCGCCGAGATCTGGGAGGCACACCAGCATCTGCCGCTGCCGCCCCAAGTCGGTCACGTCATCAACATCCGGCCCTCAGACGAGGCCTTGCTGCACACGGACCTGGCCTAAGGCCCAGGCTCGGTCGAGATCGCGGCGCCCTGACTAGGTTGCGGCCGTGGAGATCTTCGGCGTGGTGAACGCCTCTCCAGACTCGAAGGCCGACTTCTCGGTGGTCCAAGGCTGCGCCGAAGCGGCGGCCCGGGGAGCCGAGCTGCTGGCCGAAGGCGCCGACCACTTCGACCTCGGCGGCGAAGGCTCCACGCCTGGCAGCGACGAGGTGAGTGCCGACGACGAGTGGCACCGAGTCGAAGGGCCGCTGCGCGGGCTGCTGTCGCTGGGCGCAGAGGTGGCGATCGACACTCGCAAACCCGGCGTAGCCCGCCGAGCCCTCGATGCCGGCGCAACGGTGCTGAATGCGGGCGACGCTTTGCAGTCGCCCGAGATGATCGAGCTCGCCGCGGAACGCGAGGTCACCGTGGTGCTCCCCTTCATGCTGGGACGCGATTTCCGCAGCGTCCGCGATGTGCGCGGTGACCCGGTGACGGTCATGGTCGAGTGGTTCGCCTCACGCATCGAGCGCCTGCGCGAGGCAGGCGTGACGCAGCAGCTGCTGCTGGACTGCGGTGTCGGCTTCGGCCCGCACGACATGGACTGGCCCGAACGAGCGGCCTACCAGCGAGCCATCTACGGCGGCCTCGGCGAGCTGCGTCGCTTCGACCTGCCCCTGTACGTGCCGGTGCCCTGGCTGCAGACACCCGACCGCCTCGAACTGCTCGACCTGGCGCTCTCCCAAGAACCCGACTACGTACGAGCCCACCGCCCCGCCCAAGTCCGCGAACACTACGCAACCCTCACCGCCACAGCGTGAAAGGTCGTTGTCAGACTCGGGCGACGGTGACGTTGTCGGCGTAGGAGGCGAGTGCGCTGAGGTCGTCGATGTCTCCGGTAAGCACGGTGCCGCCGGGTTCGGCTGTCGCCACCACCAGGGCGTCCACTGCTGAGCCGCGCCGGGCGAGCGCTCGCAGCACACCGGCCCGTCGCGCGAGCGGCTCAGAGACCTCCTCTACCACGGCGCACGATTTCAGCACGCGATTGACCGCCGCATCGGTACGCGGCCTGCCGCTCAACGACTCAGTCAGCACGACGGTCGGAACGATTGGCGGCCACGCCCCGGTCTGATGGAGCGTGTCGATGAGACGGATGCTTCGCAGATCAGGTTCGGCGAGGCGGCTCAGCCCGCCTGAGTCCAAGACCAACGACGTCATGATGCTCGCCGAAGCCTTCAGTCCTCGGACAGGCTCGCCTGCCGCGCCGCAACAGCCTCCGTGCCGGCACGCAGCGACGCGATGATCTCGCGTGCCTTCGTTTCAGCCCATTCGCTCTCCTCGGCGGTGGGTGGCCCAAGCTCGGCGTACATCTCTTGGACGTACTCGCGCGCCGCACGGATCTTCTCTTGGCGTTCGCAGTGTGCTCGCACGGCATCCTGCAGCAGGCCCGACGCTGAGAGCCCTTGCGACTTGACAATGTCGTAGAGCTCGTCGGAGAGATACACCTGCATCCGGGGCATACGCCCAATATACACACAGCTGTCCAGCGCATAACTCGAGCCGGAGCGGTCCCTGTTGTCGCAGCCTTCGCAGCACTCACTGCGACCGGCGAGGGCTAACCCTGTGCGGCCTTCTAGGGTTTCTGAGGATCAAATGCCTTAGCCGCCGCGGCCAGTACTTTCTTCTCCAGCTCGCTGAGGTCTTCTTGTGGTGTGGGGGCGTTTGAGTTCAGGGTCCCGACGACAGTTACGTCGATGGTTCTCGGGGCTCCGACCTCTCCAACCTCCTTGACCTCCACTTCGATCCCGTCAGAGGTTTCCGTCGTCGTGGTCACAGCTGCCGTTGCTGTGTAGAACTCGTGACTGCCCGGCCTCAGCCGGAAGTTGTTTCCTACCTTGTAGAAGACCTCTACGTCTTCGTCGCCATTCTTGTATGCGTACCCGTCCGCGTTGCGTGTCTCCGCCGTGCTGCGTGTGAAGCCGTCATCGAGCCGTTGCTCGATGCGGTCGGCCCGGGGAGGGCGGAGCGTCGCCGTGGAGCGGTGCACATCATCGGACGGATGCGGATGATGCACCGGGCGGTAGACCTTGCCGCCGATGGTGCAGAAGGCCGGGTGTAGATCACCCTCGTTGTTGAACGTGCAGCCGTCGGGATATGCGGCATCGCCGTTCCGGTAGGCCTCGTCTCTCATATAGGTCAGCGGATATGCGCGGTCGTCCTTTTTGAGGATCACGCCGTCGTTGCTCCTGTAGTACGTGGGATATTCGTCCCCGTCGTCGTAGAAGAAGGTGAACGTGGGCTCCCCGTTCACGCTGTCCCATCCGGACACGCCGGCGGGCTTCGGCTTGTCGATGGGGATGTCAGAGACGAAGCCCGACTTGGCCCAATAGCCGTGCGGGTGCTGGTAGATGTTGTACGTCCCTGACGCCCCGACCGGGGTCGCCGTGGCGATTACCCCCCCATCAATAGGGCGGCGACGAGGGATGTGATGAATCTCGTGCAGTTCTTCATGCGCGACAACAGTAGTAGGTGCATAGCCGTCATCGCGGCCGGGGCAGCGTCGCACGACCGGCCTTCGCATGCCGAGAGCGGCCGGGCAAGCGCTGTTCGAGAAAGGCGTAACCCCGGCCGTTTGCCATAGCAGGGACGGTTCCGGGGTCTTCGTTGACGAAGATGCGCCTTCCAGATCTCGTCCTGAGGTCGGTCTGGGTCGATTGTCGAGTGTCGTGTCGGCGTTTGGGGGCGCGCCCCAGCACGTCATCCTGGCGGCGATCGGGGCTCGCTATGACCGCTGGCTGGGGCTGCTGGCCGGTCCGTCGGCTGATCCGTCGGCTGGCCTCTCGGCCGACTCGCCGACCGGCCTGTCGGCTGACAGCCCTCTTGGTCGGTTGGCGGGTCTGGTGGTTGGAGCTGGAAGCCGGGGGTGCCGGGGTTCCATTCGACGGTGAAGCCCTGTTGGTGGATCTTGTCGTTGTGGCAGTCAGGGCAGACGGTGACGAGGTTCCAATAGTCGGTGGGGCCGTCGTGTTGCCAGTGGTCGATGTGGTGGTGCTGGCAGCGTTCGGGCGCGGTGCCGCACCCCACGCAGCCCTTGTCCCTGAGTGCGAGCGCGGCACGCTGCATGTCGGTGGCGGTGCGGCTGGTGCGTCCCATGCGCAGATCGCCGGTGGCGACCTCGAAGATCGTCGGCAGTATTTCGGCGTCGACGGCGATTTTGGCAATCTCCCAGATCGGGATAGGCGTGCCGTCGGCAAGCCGTCCGTTGGCGATCTGGTGGTTGAGGACGTCGTAGTCGGCCACGACGATCAGCGACGCGCCGGCGGGACGTTTGGCGTCGGGGTCCAAGATGAGCTCGGTGATGGCGTCTGCGGTGCGTTGTGGGGGAGTGCGCCGCTCCGCGCTGTCTTCGTTCTTGAACAGGCGTCGTTCGGCGGCAGCGATGGCGGTGCCGAGGCGTGCGCCGGTGAGCGGGTCGACTTCGAGGTGCACAACGGTCATGCCGTCGCTGTGACGGGTCGCGATCGTGCCGGTGCGTGCTTGGCGCAGCCGCTCCAGCACTGATGCGCCGTCGTCTGTACTGACCTCGACGACGTGGCGGGCGACAGTGCGGCGGAACTCGTCGTAGCCCTCCCGCTGTGCCAGCGCGGCCAGCATCGCCTCGTCGATTGGGGCGTCGCCGGCGGCGCGGGCGATGAGCTGCGCATGGCCAACCGGCACCGTCCCGCCCGCGAGCCCTTCTCGTGTCGCGGTCAGACCGCCGAGCCGTACAGCGTCGCGGACCTCGCCGCGTGCCTTGCGGCCCGACACCGCCATTTCGTTCGTTGCGGCGTGCGCAGCGGCACCGTCGCCGCTGCGGCGGGCGATCTCGCCCAGCGTGTCGGCCTTCATCGCCGCCAGCCGCGACTCGGCCCGAGCGATCTCACCCAACCGAGCACGCAAACCCGCCCGGCACAGCCCGGCCACATCGACCGCGTCCACACGCACCCCGCCCGACACAGCCTCAGCCCCAGAGCCCGCCCCGGCCTCACCAGATGCGGTGGCAGTGGAGGGTGTGGCTCCGGCGAGAGCACCCTCGCGACCTAGGGAGGTGTCGGTGCTGCCCGCTGGCGCGGCAGTGTGGGGCGTGGCCTCGACGAGCACACACTCGTGCCCCGAACCGGTCCCCACGCCGTCCCTCAACATGAGAACAACCGTACGAGGGGGGTGTGACACGGTCATGACGCTTGCGCCTACCCGGCAGCGCAAGACCAAACGTGGCCTGACCTACGATCCTCCGAGGTGCCGCGTGGTCGGCGGATCTCCGGGAGGATCAGTGGGGTTGGAAGACGTACTTGCCAAGGCGCGCACGGAGTTGTCGCCCGGAAATCTGGGGCTCGAGACGAACGTGCAAGTCAAGGTTGTGCGTCCGATCTTGCGCAGCTTGGGATGGGACGACGCTGATTCTTCGCATCTACGAGCCGAGTTCAAGACTGACTACGGACGGGTCGACGAAGCGCTCCTCGACGAGTTTGGCAATCCGTTGGTCTTCGTCGAGGCCAAGAAGCAAGGGCATCTGAAAGACGCAAGCCGCCACCACAAGGCGCTGCGGCAGCTCTTTGGCTACGCCAGGTATCGAGAAGTGCCGATCCTGCTGCTCACTGACGGCGAGACGTGGGACTTCTACCTCCGCCGGGCTGCTGGACCGCCGGCCGAGCGCCGCTTTTTGCGGCTGACCCTGACTGAGTCCCGCGGTGTCGAGCAAGCGGCTTCCGATCTTCGTACGTATCTCAGCCGGGACGCCATGCTCCAAGGCGACTCCCTGCGTGCCGCCCGTGCGCGGTTGAAGCGAGAGACGGCACGCGGCAAGAGGCGACGCGACATGGCGGCCGCGTGGCAGGCGTTGCTGGAGGCTGGCGACAAGTCTCTGCGGTCGTTGATCGCCGACAGGGTCGAACGAAACATCGGTAAACGGCCCCCGGCTGCTGAGCTCACCGACTTTCTTCGCGAACAGGGCGCACTTGTGGTGCTGGACGGCGACCCGACACCAACCTCACTGCGGCCATACACCTACGACGAATTGTTCCCAGACGACCTGCCCCGAACGGACTACGCACAAGACGAGCTCGAACACCTATCGCCGGAAGAGATGTCCGATGTCGTCGAATGGTGGACCGAGTCGGGGCTGGACGAGCCCGCGGAGTCCGACTCGGCGTCAGGTGATTCGAGCCAGATCGTTGAATTCGTACTGGCCGCACAGCGCACTCACGACGGTTGGGCGACTGCTGCCAACGAGATCCGTGAAGCTGCCGAGGAACACGACGATGAGCAGGTGTATCTCGAAGCCATGCGAATGGCGGATCTTCGACAACTCGCTAGGCGCCTGCCTGTCCAGCCAAGCGGCCGAAGCAAGCAGGACCTCGTAGAAGCACTAGTCGAGTGCCTCGACTGGTTCTGACGGGTTAAGACGGCGAGCCAAGCGTCGCAGATGCCCGCGAACCACTCGTGACGCTCGCGAGATGATGCAGTTCGACATGATCGAGATTGATCAGGCCTGATCTACGATCTCTCCCGATGCCGAGCGGTTGTCGGTGTGCTGGGAGGTTCGAGCGATGAGTTCAAGCGGGCTGAAGGATGCGCTCGCAAAGGCACGAGACACGCTGGTTTCCGGAATCCTCACAGATGAAGCGAAAGTGCGTGCCGCGGTGGTTGCCCCACTCTTGAACGTATTGGGCTGGGATCCGGCGGATCCGAAGCAGTGGCTCGTGGAATATGCAGTGGGCGCCGGCAAGGTCGACGACGCGTTGTTTGGACCGGGCGGCTCGGCCCTCGTGTTCATTGAGGTGAAGAAGCCAGCAATCTCAGCCCGAAAGCTGAAGATCAGCTATTTCGCTACGCAAACAACAAGGGAGTTCCGTTGCTAGTGCTCACCGACGGCAACGCGTGGCACCTGTACCTGTCGATGGCAGCGGGAGAACCGACTGAGCGCCGATTCTGTCACCACGAGATCAAGGCGAGTCGCGATCTCTCAGCGATGGCAGCTGACATGCGCCGCTACCTGTCCCGAGAGGCAGTTGTCCAAGGCCGGGCGAAGTCGGACGCCGAGCAGCGCCTTGACGACATCCTCAATCGCGAACAAGGTCGTAAGGCGCTTCCAGAGGCTTGGCAGACTCTGCTGGCCGAACCAGACGAACTGCTGAGGGACCTACTCATTGAGAGCGCGGAACAAGCGACCGGTTCACGGCCTTGGCGGGAGGACGCCGAAGCATTCCTGCGCGAATCGACGGTCGCATCCGATACGCCGACACGGCAAGGCGATGTGGCCAAATGGTTGCAAGCAGCCCCTGCAAAATTGACGCCACGGATGAAGGCCACAGTGACGAAGTGGCGCAAGCAGTTGGCCGACCCCGCGTTCGGCAAGAAGTCTCCGGATGGCGCACCTCCCAAGCCGACGCCGGAGTCTGGCAAATTGAGTGGCATTCGGATTCGGGGCAAGGAGCACGAGGTACTTGAGTTCGTACGGGTTCACCTGCTACTTGCGTCGGAGCTGGAGGGCTGGAAGGGCGGCCTGCTGGATGCACTGGCAGCACGCGTCAAGCCGGGCATGAAGAATCCTCGAGCGGTTAGAGCCTCTGATCCCGTCTTGCAAACGGACCGCAGCAAGTACTACCGACAGATTCCCCATTATCCCGAGTGGTACCTGCACGTTCATTGGTCAGCTAAGAGGCCGCGCCAATAGGTGGCGCAGATTTCAGCGTATTTCGTGCTTGAGGCTGGCCCCGGCTTCAAACCCGCAGGTCAGAGGACCAGAGAGCATGCAGATGGACACAGCGTTTTCGCAGGTCAGCACCTATTGGCGC
>JAJEIW010000010.1 GCA_022828045.1 Acidimicrobiia bacterium
CTTGGTGAGGCGTTTGCGGAGGCTGATGACCCCGGAGGAACCGGCGCCGCCCCGCTCGTCTTCCAGCACCGCCATCGCGACGCCCCAGCCGTCGCCGCGCTCGCCGAGCAGCGCGTCCGCGGGCATGGCGACGTCGTCGAAGAAGACCTCGCAGAATTCGCTGTCGCCGGTCATCTGCTTGATCGGACGCACTTCGATGCCGGGCAGCGTCATGTCGAGCAGGAAGAAGCTGATGCCGCGGTGCTTGGGGGCGTCGGGTTCGGTGCGGGCCATCAAGATGCCGTACTCGGCGAACTGGGCGTTCGACGACCACACTTTCTGGCCGTTCAGCACGTAGTGACTGCCGTCGGGCACAGCAGCCGAGGTGAGCCCGCCCAAATCCGAGCCGTTGCCCGGCTCGCTGAACATCTGGCACCACAGCACCTCGCCCGTCAGGATCGGACGCAGGAACTGCTCACGCTGGCGCTCGGTGCCGGTGCGCATGATGGCCTCGCCCGCCAGCACGATCCCCTGCAGGTTCAGGTAGGGGGCAACGCCTGCGCGTTCGCATTCCTCCATCCACACGCCGGTGTGCGCCCGGGAGAGCCCGCGACCGCCGTGCGCCGTCGGCCAATGGAGCCCCGCCCAGCCGTGGTCGTAGCAGTACCGCTGCCAGACGCGGGCCTGATCATGCAGCGCGGGCACCAAGATCGCGCCGTACGCGGGACACGCCACGCCGGAATCGACGGCGTCCCGCAGGAATGCAGCCGTCGTCTCTCTGAACGTCTCGAGATCGACGGCCGTCGATGGGCCGGCGGATGTGTCAGTTGCCGCGTTCATGACGTTCACCGTAGCCGTGGTTGTGCATCTGCGACCAAGATCGCTGGCTCGCCATCGGGGTCCCACGCGCAGTCGTAACATCGCCATATGGGCGACCTCGACCACACCGATCCGGCGCTGACCAACCAGACCATCGAGTTGCTGCAGCAGATGATCCGCAACGCCTGTGTCAACGACGGGACCGTCGAATCAGGTGAGGAGGTTCGCAACAGCGACCTGCTCGAGACGTATCTGGAAGGCCCTGGCGTCGACATGGGTAGCTTCGAGTCGGAGCCGGGGCGCCGATCACTGGTGGCCCGTATCTCGGGCACTGACCCGTCGGCACCCAAGCTGTGCCTGATGGGCCACACCGACGTGGTGCCGGTGAACGCCGACGGCTGGAGCCGCGATCCGTTCGGCGGCGAGCTGGTGGACGGCGAGGTGTGGGGACGCGGGGCCGTCGACATGCTCAACCTGACCTCGTCGATGGCAGTGGCGTTCCGCCACATCGTGCGCAGCGGTTACCGGCCGAAGGGCGATGTCATCTACTTCGGCGTCGCCGATGAGGAAGTCGGCGGCACCTACGGCGCCAAGTGGATGGCCGAGCACCACTGGGACGCCATCGAGTGCGACTACGTGCTCACCGAGTTCGGCGGGATGCCCAACCACACGCCGCAGGGCACCAAGATCACGCTGGCGGCGGGCGAGAAGGGGATCGGCTGGCGCCGGCTCACCGTGCGCGGCACACCCGGCCATGGCTCGATGCCGTTCGGCACCGACAACGCCCTCATCAAGGCGGCCGAGATCGTGCGCCGCATCGCCGAGTACCGGCCGGCGCCGCAGCTCACCGAGATGTGGCAGCACCACGTCTCGACGCTGAGGGTCGACGACGAGACCCGCGAAGCGCTGCTCGACCCGGGCCGCGTCTATGACGCCGTTGCGGGCATCGACTCGCCGGGCTTGGCGCGCCACCTGCACGCGTGCAGCCACACCACGTTCAGCCCGAATGTCGTAGGCGGCGGCAACAAGACCAACATCATCCCCGACAAGGTCGAGATCGAGGTCGACATCCGCACTGCCCCGGGCGATCCCGTCGCCGTGAACGAGCACCTGCAGGCGGCGCTCGGCGAGATGTTCGACGAGGTGGAGATCGAGCATCTCCACGACGATCCCGCCAGCTTCTCGCCCACGAACACGCCGATGTGGCAGCTGCTGAGCGAGCTGATGGCGAAGGCTCACCCTGGTGCGCCGGTGATCCCCCAGTTGATCGTCGGTGCCACCGACGCCCGCTTCTTTCGCCTGAAAGGCACCGTGGCCTACGGCGCGGGGCTGTTCAGCAACCGGGTGAACTCCAACGATTTCATGCTGCGGTTCCACGGCAACGACGAGCGCGTCGATGTCGATTCGCTGGCGCTCACCACGCAGCTATGGATCGACGTCGTCAAGAACCTGGGCGACGCCGTCAGCAGTTAGGCCGGCCCAGCGCGAACCGGCCAGCGTGGGCCGGAACAGATCCGGTCAGCTTGTTGTGACCTGTCGGGATCAGCCGGTGCAGGCCACCCTCGGCTCAATGTGGGGAAGCCGCCCGGCTCGCAGCGAGATCACAGCGCCGGCCTCGTTGACTTCCCACACCACCCGCTTGTCGATGTCGGGGGCGTCGACCGGCACGTACTGGATCGCTGAGAGTCCGGGCCCGTCTTCGATCCTGTCGCCGAATGCCTCGATGATCTCGCTGCGGGTGGCGCCGATGCCGTAGCCCGAGATCGTCGTGATCGGCCCGGCTTCGATGTCGACCCGGACGATCTCGGCATTGACGGCCAGGAAGCGAACGCCTTCGGGGCCGTTCTGCACCGTGTAGTAGCGGCAAGCGTCGCTGCCCCCGGTCACGGCGATCAGCAGTGCTCCAGCAGCAGCGCGGGCATCATCGAGGGAGTGGCCGATCTGCACCGGTCCCAACCCGGCCGTGGAGAGCTTCGACTCGACGGTCACGGCAGGACCGTCAGGCTCGTCTTCTGCCATCGCATCGTCGGCTGCTGTCGTCGTCGGCGCGGCAGTGACCATGGTGGGGGTATCGGCCTCGGTCTCGGTCATGGCGCCGTCTTCAGCGGCAGTGGTCGTCGTCGCGTCCGTTTCGTCGTCGCTGAGCAGACCGCAGGCACTGACCAGCAGCGCAACGGCCGCAGCTACAGCCAGAACACGCCAACGCGCGGCAGTGCTTCTGGGGCGGGAGTCGAGTTGATGCACGGCGTTCGCCCTTCCAGTCATGCTCCGGTGGGGAGTCGGCATCCAATGCAGAGTACTGAAGCCAGCGCAAGAGTGGGGAGACAACAGCGTGACGTCCCGGTGCGGCTCTAGGCTCGGCAGTTGCGGGCAGGGACGAGCAGGGGAGAGCGCGATGTCGCACGACACGGTCATTCGAGGCGGCCTGGTGGTCGACGGGACCGGCATCGGTGCCAAGGTTGCCGATGTCGCCATCGACGGCGAGCGGATCACGGCGGTCGGAGAGGTGCCCGACGCCGGACGCACCGAGATCGACGCTGCCGGCAAGGTCGTCACGCCCGGATTCGTCGACATCCACACGCACCTCGACGCGCAGTTGGCCTGGGACCCCATCGGCTCGAGTTCGTGCTGGCACGGCGTGACCTCAGTGGTGATGGGCAACTGCGGGGTCACGTTCGCTCCCGTGAAGACCGAGGACATCACCTACATCGCCGAGGTCATGGAGTCCGTCGAGGACATCCCGAAGCAGTCGATGATGCAGGGCCTCCCGTGGGACTGGCGTTCCTACGGCGAGTATCTGGCGTTCCTGGACGGCATGCCCAAGGGCCTCAACGTCGGCGGCATGGTCGGCCACGTCGCCGTCCGCTGGCACACCATGGGCACTGACAGCCTTGACGAGCGTCCTGCTTCGGAGTCCCAGATAGCGGCGATGTGCGAGCTGGTCGACGAGGCGATGGGGTCCGGCGCGCTGGGCTTCTCGACCTCGCGCACGCTGCTCCACCGCACGCCTGACGGACGCCCGATCCCGGGCACGTTCGCCGATGACAACGAGCTGTACGCCTTCGGCGATGTCCTGGGCCGCCATGGCCGCGGCGTGTTCGAGTCGGCGCCTCGCTTCGAGGCAGCCGGGCCGGACTTCGCCGGTGGCCGCCACGAAATCGAGGTGCTCGGCGAGATCACTCGGCGCAGCGGCCAGCCCAGCACATTCGGCTTGGTGTATTCCGCGCGCAAGCCCGAGATGAGCGACCAGGTGCTCGGCTACGTCAGCGAGCAGAACGCCGCCGGCGCGAATCTGCGACCCCAGACCACGTGCCGTGCTATCGGCGTCGTGCTCGGCATCCAGCACCGCACTCCGTGGGATCGGGCTGGCGAGACCTGGCGCTCGCTGCGCAGTCTCGACGTGGCCGGTCGCCTCGAGGCGATCCGCGATCCTGCGACCCGTGCGGCGCTCGTGGCGGAGGCCAACTCGTCGGACAGGAACTCGACGGGCATGGCGAACTCCCTCGTCGACCTGAGCCGGCTGTACCTGCTCGATGCGGTCAACCCGAACTACCGGATCGGTCCCGACGGCACGCTCGAGGCTCAGGCTGCGGCCGCCGGTGTGACCCCGGTGGAGCTGTTCCTGGATGCGACTGATCGCTCTGACGGAACCGTGATGCTGAGCCTGCCGGTGCTGAACCAGGACTTCGACGCGATCGAGCGGATGCTCAGCCATGACTCCATCGTGATGGGCCTCGCCGACGCAGG
>JAJEIW010000263.1 GCA_022828045.1 Acidimicrobiia bacterium
CTCGTCGAGCCGGTGATGGGCTTCTGCACCGAGGAGGAGTACGAGGAATTCCTGCGGTCATGCCCCGAGTTCGAGCGGATGCTGGTGCGCTCGGGCATCATCCTCATCAAGTACTGGTTCTCGATCAGTGACGAAGAGCAGGAGCGCCGATTCCAACGACGCATCTTCGACCCGGCACGCCGCTGGAAGCTCTCACCGATGGATCTCGAAGCCCGTACGCGCTGGGTGGACTTCTCGCGTGCCAAGGACACACTGTTCGCACATACCGACATCAAGCAGGCACCGTGGTGGGTTGTCGAAGCCGACGACAAGCGCGCCGCACATCTCAACTGCATCACCCACCTGCTGTCGCAGATTCCGTATGAGGCGGTGCCCTGGGAGCATGTCGATCTGCCCGACCGGGGCGCAGCTGGCGGCTATGTGCGGCCGCCGATCACCGACCAGACTTTCGTGCCCGAGCTGTACTGAGCAGCCGACGCCTGCTGCGCACCGAAGCGCAGCCCGTCGTTTTGAGTGTGGAAATGCCGTCTGCGGCGGCAAAGTTGCACTGAGAAAGGCAGCGGGGGAACGGCAGCGGCCCTCAGGACTGCGCGCTGGTCTCCATGTTGATCTCGAGCAGGCGTGCGGCAATCACCCGGGCCTCGTCGAAGCTCGCCACGAAGTGGTCGCCGGGCACACTGTGCAGCACATCGAGCGATTGCAGGCTGCCCTCCGGCAGGCTGTCGAGCCCGATCACGATGCACTCGGTGTCGTGCTCCATCGCCGCATCGATGAGCTGCTCCACCACCAGCGCAGCGCTGTCGTCGATGTAGCTCGTCTCGGTGAAGTCCAAGATGACGACTTCGTGCTCGACGATGTCCTTGCTGATGGCGATGCGCAACCGGTTCGACGAGGCGACGGTAAAGCTGCCACGCATCTTGACCATGCCGACCCGGGCGGAGAATGCGTCGAACTGGCTGATGTCCACCCGGTCGCTGTCGGCGAAGAACACTGCGTCGAGCATCGGCACCGACAGCACGCTGTCAAGCTCCAGTCGTTCGAAGCGACGGCTGGCCGCCAATGCAGCGGCGACGACGCCGGCTGCGATGGCCACCAGCAGGTCGACGAACACCGTAAGGCCCAGCGTCAGCAGCATCACCAGCATGTGCTCGCGCTGCACCCGGTACAGGTGCGTGATGAGCCGCCAGTCGATGAGCGTGAGCCCCAGCCACAGCAAGATGCCTGCGAGCACCGCATAGGGGATGGCGTCGATGAGCCCGCTGAGCACCACGATCAGCACCAGCGCCAGCACTGCCGAGATCGCACCCGCGGCACGGGTCCGAGCCCCTGCCCGGATGTTGGCCCCGGTGGCATCGGGGGAGCCGGCGCCGGCCAGACCGCCGAACATGGCGGCGACCGCGTTGCCGAGTCCCACGCCGATCAGCTCGCGATTCGGGTCATGCTGCTGGCCAGTCATCGAGTCGGCTTGCGATGCGCTCATCAGGCTGTTCATGGCGCCGATGAGAGCAATGGTGACGGCGGCGCCGACAGCGCCCCAGAAGCCTCCTGGAGGCATCTCCATGGCCCAGAACGACGGCGCTTCGATGACGTCGGAGATGCGTGGCGCCCCGTCGAACATGACCGCGCCCACGATGACGCCGCACACCAGCGCGCCCGGAACTCGCGGCACGTAGCGACGCCATCGCTTCGGCCAGCCGGCGCAGATCACGAACGTGGTGACGGCCAGGCCGAACGCATGGAAGTCCATGTCGTTTGCTGCGTCGTCCCAATGGCGGATCGAATCGATCGGGTTGCCTCCGATCGGATCAGCGCCGAAGAGCGGCAGCACCTGCAGCAGCACCACCATGACCCCGATGCCGCTGATGAAGCCCGAGGTGACCGAATGCGGCGTGTACTGCACGAGGCTGCCGAGCCGCAGCAGCCCGATCAGCACCTGCATGACCCCGGCGACGAAGATGATGGTGAAGGCCTCGACCGCGGTGTCGGCGTAACGCACGAGCACGAACGACACAGCGATGGCCACTGGTGCAGTTGCGGCGGAGATCTGCACGCGGGTGCCCCCGAGCACCGCAGCGATGAAGCCGACGGCGACCGCGCCCCACAGTCCGGCGATGGGGCCGAGTCCGGACACCACGCCGAATGCGAGCGCCAGCGGCAGCACCACGATCGCGGAAACAACGCCTGCTTGCAGGTCAGCACGAAGGCGCTGGGTGTCATAGTTCATCGCAGATCTCGCCATGTAGGTTCGCCCGCTGGTCACAGTAGTTCAGCTTGGGGCGGCTACCTATGAATCTGACCGCCTCAACCCCACATGCCCCCGTCCACCGTGAACTCTTGGCCGGTGCAGTAGCTGCTGGCGTCGGAGGCGAGGAAGAGGACTACCCGGCCGACTTCGGCGGGTTCGGCGATGCGCCCCAGCGGCACCTGTCTCAGGATCCGCCGGGTGCGGTCGCTGTCCTCGGTGAACACGTTTGTCTGCGTCAGCATCTCGGTGTCGATGTAGCCAGGGTGAACTGAATTGACTCGCACGTTGCGGCGGCCCAGTTCCTTTGCGGCCGACTTCGTCATGCCGCGAACCGCCCACTTGCTGGCGCTGTAGGCGAACGACCCGGCGGTGCCCATCAGTCCCGCGACCGAGCTGATGTTGATGATCGAGCCCGACTCGGCCTCTGCCATTGCCGCGCCGGCCTTCTGCATGCCCAGGAACACACCGCGGGCATTGATCGCCAGCATGCGGTCGAAGTCGGCAGTGGAGGTCTTCATCAGACCCGCGCCCTGAAAGATGCCGGCGTTGTTCACCAGCACGTCGATGCGGCCGTGGCGACCGACCACGTCGGCCACCACCGAGTCCCACGCCGCGTCATCGGCAACGTCGTGGTGCAAGTAGTCGCACCCCAGCTCGCCCGCAGTGCGCTCGCCTTCGTCGTCGAGCACGTCGGTGAGCACCACCGTCGCTCCCTCGTCGGCAAAGAGCTGGCCTTCGATTGCGCCCTGCCCTCGTGCACCGCCGGTGATGATCGCAACCCGTCCGTCCAGAACACCCATCTGCTGTCCCCCTATGTCAAATACGGTCGGCCTCGCGCCACACCTGCGCGCGAGTGACGGCGAGACCCTAGACCTCGACGGACAGGGGTGCCGCTGCTGTCGGCGAACCAGTCGGGATCGCTCAGTGACGGCTGGCGGCCTGCAGCTCCCGGAGGATGCCGGTGAGCTGCTCGCCGTCGCCCGGCGTGTTGACGGGAATCGAGAACTCGATGCGGTCGATGTGGGGGCCGTACCGCTCGGCGAGCAGCCCGCCGATCCGGTCGTAGGTGCCGACGGTGGCGATGGTATGCAGCATCTCGTCCGACACGATCGCCGAGATCTCTTCCCAGCGTTGAGCCTTGGAGAGGACCGCCGCTCTCTCTGCCTCGTCCGTCCAGTCGTGCACATCGAAGGCCGCCCGGTAGGCGGGTGTCGAGAGGTAGAAGCCGACGCGCTCGCGCACCGTACGGGCCACGGCGGCCAGGGTTGCCTCGTCCGGCGCCGTGGCGACGAGGGGTTTCATGCACCATTCGACTTCATCGGCGTCGCGCCCGGCCCGCTCGGCGCCGCGAGCGACCGCGGGCGCCATCACCTCGGTGATGTAGCGAGGCGAGCACACCGGGTGCAGCCGCACACCGTCGGCAACCTCGCCGGCGACAGCGCACATGTTGGGGTTGATCGCGGCGATGTGCACCGGGACACCGGGGTGGTCGATCGGGCCGGGATCGAACAGCGGCACCATGAGGTTCAGGCTGTAATGCTCGCTCTCATACTCCAGCGGCGTGCGGTCCTGCCAGCAGCGCCACACTGCGCGTACAGCGCCGACGAAGTCGCGCATCCACGGCCCCGGTGCTGACCACTCCATGCCGTAGCGGCGCCGGATATGGCCGCGCACCTGTGAGCCCAGTCCCAGGATCGACCGTCCCCCGGATGCCTTCTGCAACGTCCATGCCGACAGCGCGGTGACGGTCGGCGACCGCGGAAATGCCATCGCCACCGAGGTGCCGAGCCCGAGCGTGGTGGTTGCCACTGCCGCCATGGCGAGCAGCTGGTACGGGTCGTCCTTGGTCTCCTCCACGACGAGAGCGTCATAGCCCAGTGCCTCGACCTGTGCAGCGGCTTCGCCGATGCTCGTCACGTCGAGCGGGACATCGGGTGCGCGCAGCCCGGGGTCGAGCTTGCCCAGCGGCAGCAGCGTCTCGGTTTTCATGATTCAGCCCTCCACGAGCAGGCTCGGTGTGCCGCCTGCCACGAACCTGTCCAGCTGTGCCAGGAACAGGTCGTCGTTGCGGGCTGTCATCCCGCTGCCGGCACCGCCGATGTGGGTGGTCATCACGACCTTGGGGTGCTGCCACAGCGGGCTGTCGCCGGGCAGCGGCTCGACATCGAAGACATCGAGCACTGCGGTCGCCGCACGGTCGCCATCCAGCCACTCCAGGAGAGCGTCGGTGTCGATGACTGGGCCCCGGGCCACGTTCACCAGCACCACGTCGTCACGCAGAGCCGACAGGAAGTCAGCGTCGACCAGCCCGCGGGTCTCCTCCGTGAGCGGGCAGGTCAGCACCACCACATCGGCGAGCGGCAGTTCATCCGCGATGGCCTCCATCGTCACCATGGCGTCCGTGGCCTTGAGATCGGCATCGTCGGCCACGCTGCGGCGAGCGCCCACGACGGCTGCGCCGAATGCGCGGGCCAGCGTGGCCACCTTGCGGCCGATCGAGCCGAAGCCGACGATGAGCCAGCGGCTGCCGCGCACCTCCCGCCAGGGAACCTGCAGCCAATCGCCGGCCCGGCGCCGGTCGATCCGTCCCGCCCAGTCATGAAACGTGCTCAGCACCAGCGACATCGTGTGCTCGGCGGTGGCATCGTTGGGCGCGTCGCTGCGGCTCAGCTGAACGCCCGCGGCAAGAAGCTGCTGGAACGGCGGTGCATCAGTTCCCGCCAAGCAAGCCTGCGTCCAACGGAGTGTCCCCGGGGCCAGTGCCGCATCGACGAAGGGCGCCAGGTTGCCGCCGAAGAGCAGCCCGATCGAGACCCAAGCGGCGACCGGTGCGTAGTCGGCGTCGCCGGTCGGCACGCCGCCCGCATCGGCGATGACCGAGCCGTCGTTGAGCGTCACGCCCTCACGGCTCCACAGCAGCGGCGTGATCACGTGATCAAGCGCCGACAGCCGATCGGCCAGTCGCCCGTAATCGTCAGCGGGCAGCAGCGCTTGGGAAGAATTCACGCTGGCACGCTAGAGGCTGGCCCAAATTGTGTTGGTTGCACGGTTGTCGAGTAGTAGCCATAGGGTGCGCTGCGATGCGGACGGGCGACGCCCCGAGCGCGACGGCGGGCGCGCCTGACGAGGTCGCTGCGACCGGAGACGGCCCCCAGCAGCGCTTTGGCCTCAACTTCGTCCTGGTCGCGACGATGGCGCTCGGGCCGTTCCCGATCATGGCGCCGCCGGTGGTGGCCGTCGATCTCATCGGCTCGCTCGGCATCACCACCGGCGTGTTCAGCGTCGCGCTCACCGCCAACACGGTGGTCGCCGCGCTCTTCGCGCCGCTGTCAGGCCGCATCACCGATCAGATCGGGCCAAAAGTGTCGACGGTGCTCACCATCGGCACGGCCGGCGTGGGTTTGTTCGGCATGGCCCTCGCACCCAACGTGTGGCTGCTGATGGCGTCGGCGGCTTTCTCGGGTTTGGGCCAGGGTTGGTGCAATCCGGCCACCAACAAGCTCATCGCCGAGCGTGTGCCGGAGGGTCGTCGCGGCACCATCACCGGCCTGAAGCAGTCTGGCGTCATGTTCGGCACGTTCCTGTCGGGCGCCACCCTGCCCACGCTGGCCACGCTGTTCGGTTGGCGCTGGGCGGTCGGCATCTACGGCGTGGTGTCGCTGGTGTGTGCGCTGGGCATAGCGCTGTGGCTGCGGCCCGACACGAAATCCGGCGCCGAGTCGGCGTTTGCCTGCGATTCGCCATCGGGAGCAGAGTTCAGCGTGGCCCCCCTGGCTCCGCGTGTGCTGCGGATGACTGATTCGGAGCGTCGGTTCGTCATCACGATCGCTTGGTTCTCGCTGCTCATGGGAAGCGTCGTCGGCGGCGTCGGCCGCTTCCAGATCCTCTTCGCCGAGGAGTCGCTGGGCTGGTCCAATTTCTGGGCAGGAGCGGCCAGTGCCGTAGCGGGCGTGACTGCGGTGGGGTCGCGCATCTGGTGGGCCCGTCTCACCGAGCG
>JAJEIW010000227.1 GCA_022828045.1 Acidimicrobiia bacterium
ATCGACTACACGCAGATCGACTTTGCTGATGCGATCAAGGAGTGGACGGGCCGCCAAGGCGTCGACGTAGTGCTCGACGTGATCGGCGGCGACTACCTGGCCCGCAACATCGCATCGGTGCGCGTCCAGGGGCGCATCATCCAAGTCGGCGTCATGGGCGAGCCGACGGCGACGTTCCCGCTCGGCGCATTGCTGCCGAAGCGAGCGGCGCTGATCGGCACCGTGCTGCGATCGCGGCCCATCGAGCAGAAGATCGACGCCAACCAGCGCTTCTGCGCCGAACTGCTGCCGCGCTTCGACGACGGCTCCCTGCGGCCGGTCATCGACTCGAGCTTCGCACTCGACGACATCGCTGAAGCGCACGAGTACATGGCCACCAACGCCAACGTCGGCAAGATCCTGCTGGACATCGCATGAGGCCGACCCATGTCGTGCTGCTGGTAGTGGCGGGAATGTTGCTGCACATTGCCGTTGCATGGGCAGTGAACGCCCGCCGTCGCGATCCATCCCGATGGGAGTTCGAGGACGGCCGCGCCATGAGCCGAAAGTTCTAGGAGCAATCCTGTACGGCTCAGTCAAGCTCGCAGAGGCACTCGACGCGATCCAATAGCGATGGCAGGGTTCGGAGGCGGAGCGGGTGGTGTGTCGTGCGGTCACGGGCCGAGGAGCGTGAGGGGCGCGACCGCCACGCCGTCGCTGCGCTCATAGGCGTACCCGGTGGCCGTGATGACGAGCAACTTGGCGGGCGGACCCATCCGGTCGGTGTCTATGTGGTCACAGAGCTTGTTCAGCGATGTAGCGGCTTCGTCGATGGAACTTGGCTCGCCGAGCTTGACCTCGACAGCGATCCAGCGGCCGTCGCGCAGTTCGACGATTGCGTCTGCTTCGAGTTCGTTGCTGTCGGAGTAGTGGTACACGCTGCCACCGAGCGCATGGGCGTAGATGCGCAGGTCGCGGACTGCCAACGATTCGAACAGGTGGCCGAGCAGCGCACGGTCGTCGAGGAGTCGTTGCGCGTTCGCGCTCAATGCGTTGACGGCGAGCGCCGGGTCAGCCAGATGCCGTTTCGCTGCCTGGCGCAGGCGGGCGCGCGACGCCAGATGGGGTGACCAGTGCGGCTGGTCTTCGCTGATGTGGATGGCTTCGAGCGTGGACAGGTAGCTCTGCAGCGTTGCGTGAGCGAGCGGCTGCCGCCCCGCGATGTCTGCAGCAAGCGTCTTCATTGTCGGCGCTGAGCCGCTGTGACGTGCCAGCGAGGCAATCGTGCGGCGCACGTTGGTGGGGTCGTGTCTGCGGCCGGCAAGCTGCCTGATGTCTACCCGGCAGATTTCTTCCAGGTAGTCCGTCAGATACAGCTGGGCATCGGACGGACTCATCGCTACACATGCGGGCCAACCGCCACGACAGAGCACATCGACGACGGAGCGCAGTTGTGCTGCAGCATCACCGTCGTAGGTCTGGTCTGCCGTGGCCGGCGAGTCGCTGGGCCATGCGGCGCATGCCTCGCCGTCGAACAGGCATGCGAGGCTGACCAAGCCGGGCGAGTCACCCGACTCGAACAGCGACAGCGTGCGCATCCGCAGCCGAGCGACCCGGCCGGCGCCGGAATGACGGGTGATGTCATCGGCTGGCTGGGCCGACCCCGTCAGAAGGAAGAGTCCTGGTCGACCGAGGCGGTCGCTGATGCGCCTGAGCTGGTTCCACAGCGGCTCGGCGAGCTGCCACTCATCGAGCAGTGTCGGAAACGGCCCATCGTCTAACGGCAGCGTGCCGTGGGCGGCGTGCTCCCGGGCGGCGCTGTCGCGATCAAGCGGCAGGATGCGCTGTGCCAGCCGGCTGGCTGTCGTGGTTTTGCCGCACGCGCGCGGTCCGTCAATGACGGCCATCGGCATGATCCTCAGCCGTTCGGCCAGCAGTACATCGACGACGCGCGGCAGGTAGGCAACTGTGTCTGCCGTCGCGTCCATTGCAGCCTGACTGTAGCGAACTCAGCCGTGCAGACTCCACCTATGTGAATGTTTGCAGGTGATGCATGTGAACATTTGCAGGCATCACGCTGCGACGATTGCGGAAGCGCTCATGCCGGTTCGACGCAGGTCTGGATGCCGATTTCACGCACCACGTGATGTCGGTTTGGCGCAGCAGCAGATGTCACTATCGCGCACCGTTTGATGTCGGTTTGGCGCACGAAGGAGTGGGCGCTAGATCTGAAACTGACGGAGGTTGTTGACAGTCGGGTTTCTCGTGAGAGGAAGTCCTGATGGACGATCGAGAGCAGCAACGCAAGATCCGGCATCGCTTGGCGGTGCTCCGACACGCCGAGGAGGTCTCAGGCAACGTCGCTGCGACGTGCCGCTAGGTCGGGATCAGCCGGACAGCGTTCTACAAGTGGAAGAACCGGTTCGACGAGCTGGGCCCCGAGGGGCTGCGAGACCGCAGATCGCGGCCCCACAACAGCCCCACCGCCACCAAGGGCGAAGTGGTCGAGTGGACCGTGCACCTGCGCCAGAACCACCACTTCGGCCCCGCGCGCATCGCGATGTACCTCAAGCGCTACCACGACATCGAGATCTCCTTGTCCGGAGTGTGGAGGGTCCTGCACCGGCTGGGCCTGGGCCGGCTGCCGGCCAACCAGCGCTACAAGCGCCGCACCCAGCGCCCGAAGCGCTACGAGAAGCAGCGCCCGGGGCACCGGGTTCAGATCGACGTGAAGCTCCGTCGCCCCCATCGACGGCGTCACGACCAAGCGTCACTACCAATTCACCGCCATCGACGACTGCAGCCGGCTGCGCGTGCTGCGCATCTACCCAAAAGGGCGCTTCGCGTTTGCGCGTGGGGTAGGTCGGTGAGGGTGCGGGCGGCGTAGGGAGGGATCCCCCGGAATCGGAGGTGCTCGACATCTCTGAGTTCTGGAGGATCCCTGTGAGTCTTGGCGCTATTCGCGCGTTGGGTGTGGTTGTCGGTTTGGGCGCCGGTGTGACGGTGACCGGCGTCGGGGACCGTCGGGGAGGTCCGCTGGTGGTCGGCGTCGAGTTGGTCGGGCGGCCGTGCTGTGGGGGCTGCGGCGGCAGGGTGCATGGTCACGGTTCCAGCACGGTGAGGCTGGCCGATCTGCCGGCGTTCGGGCGGGCGGTGCGGGTGGGGTGGCGCGAGCGCCGCTGGCTGTGTCCCGAGGAGTCCTGCGCGGTGCGCATGTTCACCGACCAGGACCCGACAGTCGCGCCGCCCAGGGCACGAATGACGAGCCGGGCGGCGCGGCACGCGGCACGCCGGGCGGGGCTGGGGCGGGCGATCAGCGAGATCGCCGCCGAGCTGGGCGCGGGATGGCACACGGTGATGGCCGCGGTGCATCGCTGGGGATCGGCGCTGCTCGAAGCCGACACGAACCGCGTCGAGGGGGTGACCGCTTTGGGTCTCGACGAGATTCTGATGTTCCGCCGCGGCCGCTATCGCGACAAGCACTGGGGCACCACGATCGTCGACACCCGCCGCGGCAGGCTGCTCGACATAGTCGCCGGCCGCAGCGCCGACGGGGCCACCGCATGGGACTGTCATTTCCTCTGTGTAAGGGGGGTGGTCTGAGACAGTTGCTTCGGTGATGGATTCCGGAGCGGCGGAGAGGACCACATTGACTGAGAATTCACGACAGGAACGCCCCCCGGACGCGGTGTCGCTGGTGGACG
>JAJEIW010000296.1 GCA_022828045.1 Acidimicrobiia bacterium
CGGCGATGAAGCCGCGCGACGACGCATAGGCAGCCACGACGATGCCGACGGTCACGACCCGTGCGTCGGAGCGATCGAAGAGATCGGCGACCGTGGCATCGAGCGTGTTCTGGTCGCCGAAGGTGTCGCTGATCCGCTGCAGCAGCCAATCCTCGGTGCCGGATGCCGCGCTCTGGCCGATCAGCACGTCGAGCGATCCCAGCAGCGCTGCGAACACGATGACGGCGGGGAAGAGCCCCAAGAGGGCGAAGAATGCAATCTCGGCGGAGAGCCCGGCGATGCGGTGCTGAGCCCAGTCCTGGCGGATCTCGTTGGCGATATTCAGGGTGCTGCGACTCAGCTTGCGGAGCCTCGATGTAGGGCTCGCTGGCACGGGGCGATTCTCCGGCGAGTGGGGCGGCGCTGCAGCGTCGGCCGCGCTATCCGAATCCGCGTGCTCGCTGTTCAGGGGGAGTCAGCCTTCACCAGATCGGCGGCCTGGGCGACCAAGCCGTTGCGGTCGATCTTGGCGGTCGAGGCCAGCGGGATCTCGTCAACGATCCACACATGGCGGGGATGGGCGTACGCGGGACCATTGGCAAGCGCGTAGCGCTTGACGTCGTCGACCGTGAGCGTGCGGCCGGGCTCGGGACGCACGAAAGCTGCCGGCAGCTGGCCTTTCAGATCGTCAGGCACCGGGACCACGACGGCCTGGTGCACCGCGGGGTGCTTCTCGAGCATCTGCTCGACGGCATCGGGGTAGATGTTCTCGCCGGCGCAGACGAACATGTCGTCCACGCGGCCCACGAAGTAGTACCAGCCATCCTCATCGCGAGTCATGAGGTCGCCCGTGTGGTACCAGCCGTCGGTGAGACGTTCGGCAGTGACGTCGGGCAGGTTGTGGTAGCCGGTCATGACGCCGGGCGAGCGCACCCACAGCTCGCCGGCGTCAGCGTCCTCGCCGGTGTTGGGGTCGACGAGCCGCAACTCCACCTTGGGGTTCTGGTGGCCGACGGAGATCTTGGGCCTGGGCTTGCCTTCGGGGTGGGGACCGAACTCGAGCACCGCCTCGGTGGTGCCGTACCCGTTGGAGACCACCGCCTGCGGCAGCAAACGCTGCACGTCGTCGTACAGGGCTTCAGTCAGGGGCGCAGAGCCGATGAAAGCCCGCTGCACCGACGACAAGTCCGGCATCTCTTGACCAGCGGCGACACGGGAGGCGATTTCGGCGGTGACGAGGGCGAACATCGTCGGCACGCCCGAGCACATGGTGACCCGGTGGGATTCGATGGCTTCGATGTAGCCCGAAGCCGTGAAGCCCGGAAGGAGCACCACTGTGCCTCCATTGGCAAACGCCAGCTTGGAGGACATCGAAGCGTTCTTGTGGTACAGCGGAGCCGAGACCAGCATCACCTCGCCCGGCATCGCTGCGCCGTACTCGAGGACGGTGAAGGTGATGTTGCGATGCGTCAGCAGCACACCCTTGGGCCGCCCGGTAGAGCCCGAGGTGTAGATCTGCACGGCGACGTCGTCGTCGTCCACATCGGCGACCGCGGTGAGGGGATCGGCGGCGACAAGGGCGTCCCATTCGGGTGTGCCGATGATGATGTGGGGCATGTCGGGTGGTACGAGCGGTGCGTGCTCGGAATCGGAGATGACCAGTCGCACGTCGGCGTCGTCGAGGATGTATGCCTGCGTCTCGGCGGGAAGCCGGGTGTTGAGCGGCACGAAGACCAGCCCCGCAGCGGGCGCCCCGAACATCACGTCGTAGTACTGGCCGCAGTTGGCGGCGAGCAGCCCGACGCGGGTGAACGGCGCCAGGCCGCGGGCAGCGAGGCCCGCCCCGCAGCGCAGAGCTCGTTCTCGCAGCGCAGACGCGGTGACCCGCTCGGGCGGTGTGGCTGAGCGGTCGATCAGCACGACGGTGTCGTCGTGAGGGAAGCGCTCGAGCAGTTGAGCGACGTTCATCGCCTTGGCAGGCTACGACGACGGGCGGTCGGCTGGCTGCCGCACATCAGGAGCAGCCTCCACCTCGACGAGGGTGTCGTGAAATGCAGCCGAGCCGACGTCGGGATCGTCGCCGCCAATTGCTGCATTGGTGAGCACGTTGACCGTGCGCGCATCGGCTTCGCCAGCCCACCAGCCGAAGGGCATCGTCACCAGACCGGGCTGCAGGCGGTCGGAGATGGCAGCAGTGGTGAACAGCTCGCCGCGGCCGTTGTAGACACGCACTCGCTCGCCCTCGGCGATGCCACGCGCCTCGGCATCGGCGGCGCTGATGTCGAGGCGGGGCCGGGGCGGGTCGGGCAGGTGGTGCTCGAACCCGCCGTAATGGCTGTTGAGGAAGCGCTGGTGCTGCTTGAGCGACATCAGCGCCAGTGGATAGCGCTCGACGAGTTCCGGGTCGCCGCTGAGCGATTCCGCGGCGGGCCGGTAGCGCAGCTCGCCGAGCCGGATCGGCCCAAGCGAGCGGGATTGCGCCCCGGCATCTACGTCGGACGGCGGGAGAGGAACCTCCCTGTCGGCCAGCGCAGACCAGCCCGCTGGCACTGCGAGCCGTGCCCAGCCGTCGCGCTGGAGCCGTTCGTAGGTGATGCCGTCGAGCCACGGGTGGCCGCTCGCGAGCAGGTCCCGCGCCATCTGTTCGTCGCTGTCGGCGAGGCCGGATGCGTCGAGGGCCAGCGCGCCGGCCAGTCGCCGGAAGATCTCTGTGTTCGGCAGGCATTCGCCGAGCGGCTCGATGGCCGGCAGGTTCAGCGACACGTAGAGATGGCCCCACGCGTTCATCAAGTCGAGATGCTCGATCTGGGTGGTGGTGGGCAGCACGATGTCGGCATAGCGGGCGGTGTCGGTCATGAACTGCTCGATGACCACCGTGAACAGGTCGTCGCGCTCGAGGCCCGCCAGCACCCGGTTCTGGTCGGGCGTGATAGCAGCCGGATTGCAGCCGTAGTTCAGCAGCACCGTGACCGGCGGTCGCAGGCTGGCATCGGTGAGCGTTGAGCCGAGGGCTGACATGTTGAAGGTCCGCTGCGGTCCCGGCGGCGGCACGATGTCGGCAAATGCCGTGTCGAAGTACACCTGCGTGGAGCGCATGTACTCCGAACCCGACACAACCGCCAAGGCGGCCACGGCCCGGTGAATGTCCTGGCCGTGCTCACGATGTTCCATGCCGATGAGCGCACGCAGCACAGCGGGTTGCTGTTGCGCGATGCGATGGGCCAGCGAGATGATGTCGGCTTCAGCGAGACCGGTGATCGAGGCCGCGCTCTCAAGGCCCAGGGCCTCGGCTTCGGCACGCAATTCGGGCCAACCCGAGGCGGCGGCGCTCACACGCTCCTCGTCGATGAGACCGTCCCGGTCCAGCACGCCGATGATGCCCAGCACGAGCGCGACATCGGTGCCGGGGCGCGGCTGGACGTGCCAGTCGGAGCGTTGAGCGGTCATCGTGGAGACCGGGTCGACGACGATGACGCTGGCGCCGTTGCCATGAGCCTGCTCCACATACGGCCACAGGTGGCGGTTGGTGAGCAGCGTGTTGGTGCCCCACAGCACGATGGTGCGGGCGCTCGCGATCTCGGTGGGGTCCGCCCCGAGCGGCACGCCGAGCACCTCGGCAGCCCCGTGCCAGGCGGTCACGCCACAGATGTGCCGGTTCAGCTGCGTGGCCCCGAGCGCTGCGAAGAACCGATCGGCCAGCACGCCCTTCTGCACGAGCCCTTGGGTGCCGTCGAGCGAGTACGGCAGCACCGTCTCGCCACCATGCTGCGCGACGGCGGTGCCGATCCGGTCGGCGATCTCGGTGATCGCGGCATCCCAGTCGACCGGCTCGAACCGGCCCTCGCCCTTGGGTCCGACGCGTCGTAGGGGCCGCAG
>JAJEIW010000245.1 GCA_022828045.1 Acidimicrobiia bacterium
GCTCGGCGTGCAGTGCTCGTCGGCGGTTCTCCGGCGGCTGCGGCTCGGCGCCCAACAGCAGCCGGACGCCTGATGCATGGTCAAGTGCGTCGGCCAGCAGGGAATAGCCGCCGACATTGAAATAGGCGGTCGCAATGTCCAATGCGGCACCGCCCACGAAGCCAGTAGCGGCATGAGTGATGAACCCGTTGAGCGCCTGCGCCACGGTCCGGCCGTCACGGTTGACCGCCAGCTCGGGCTTCGGCTCAATGACCACGGGACTCTCGCCGCGCGTCGAGCCGCTCGCAGGAAATGGGGCTCGGTGTCGACCCAGCGCGGTAGCGTTCAGTCCGAGACAGGAGACGGCGGTGACTGAAAGCCAAACGCAGAATTCCCCGACAGTCGACCGCGTGCTGGAGCAGTCGTTGCCCAAGCCTGGGGTCGCTGAAGCGATGCGTTTCTGGCACCTCACGCGTCCTGTTCCGGTGGCAGGCGGTCGCAACGTCGGGCAGTCCGACATAGCGGCGCTCGACTGAGGAATGCCCAACTGGGCGGAAATCCAACGGGAGCTGGTCGCATCGACCGCTGACGCGAGCGGTGCTCCCGACTATGACGCGGTCCGTCGTCGTTATCTGGCGCAGATGCACCGTCTGACCCGGCGGGCGACGATCCTGTACTACGGCAACTGGCTGGGAGGTTCCGGTGCTGGGAACCGGGCTGCCATCTCGCTTGACGACATCCACGGGTTCATGACGGCCGTCAGCGGGTTGGATGGCCCTGATCTCGACATCTTGTTGCACACTCCGGGTGGCGACGTCAATGCTGCGGAGCGTATCGTCGAGTACGTGCGGTACAAGTTCGCGGGCGAAATCCGTGTGTTCGTTCCGGTCGCTGCGATGTCCGCGGGGACCATGATCGCCTTGGCCGGCAACCGGATCGTCATGGCGGCGCACTCTCAGCTCGGCCCTATCGATCCTCAGGTCCTCCAGCCGTTGGGCAATCAGTTTCGTCTCGCGCCCGCCGGAGCGCCTATTCGACAATTCGCAAAGGCGCGAGAGGACATCATCCTCAACCCGTCGTCGTCGGCTGCGTGGCGTCCGATTCTGGAGCGCTACGGCACGGCCTTGCTTCAGCAGTGCGAATCGGCCGAAGAACTCGCACGGGAACTGGTGCAGGACTGGCTCGAGCGCTGGATGCTGCACGACGATCCGCACAACGCGGCCGACCCTGCCGCCATTGCCGACTGGTTCGCCAGCTACGACGAACACCACTCGCACGGCAGGGGAATCGGCCGTGATCTCGCACGCAGCCACGGCGTCGTCGTCGATGATCTCGAAGATGACCAAGCGATGCAAGATGCCGTGCTGAGCATCCACCACACGCTGATGCACATGTTCGACGCTCTTCCGATGGCCAAGCTCATCGAGAATCACCTCGGCGACTCCTTCGTTCGCCTGCAGAACTGAGCACCGGGACCCGTTGCGCCGCACATCGGCACCCATCGGCGCCATGCCAATGGCACCCGCCCCCTTGCTGCCCGCGCCGGGTAGCCGGGACGCCGTGCTGGCCCGACAGGAGATCTGCCGCGTCGAGCCGTTCGGGCAGACAAGCCGGCCGCTGCGCAGCAGAGATGGCGTCATCGCAGCCTTCTGAAGTGTTCGATGACCGCCGCGAGCCGGTCAAAGTAGCGCTCGGGCCGCTTCTCGTCGAACGTCGTGTAGATGACCTCGAGATCGTCCTCATCGAGGCCGTACAGGAGAGCCACGCAGGCGTCGAGCTCGTGAATCAGGTCCTGCTTGGTCGCCTCGTCATTCGCTGAGCCGACGGGCACCCCGACCTCGGCCGCCCACTCCGCGAACCGGTCATCGACAGCGGCCAGCCGTCCCGCGATCTCCACCACCCGATCCCGCAGCGGGTGTCCCTCGCCCGGGTCGGGTACCGGAAAGTTGTTGAGGTGGCTCGCTGTCAGGTGTAGCTCAACTACACGGCGCGCATACCAATCCAAGATCATGGACGAGAGAACACCCAGCAGCAGAGCCTCGTCCCGCGCCGTACCCAAGATCCGAAGCAGATACGGCGCCTGGTGAGTGATGACGACGTCCTGGGGTACGAGCGCGCAGATGATGGTTCGGGTGTTGGTGCTGTTTGTCGTGTCCCTGATGGCAATTCTTGGGGCGAGACATGGCAGCGTGGAGGGATCGGACACCCATTCGCTCGGCATTCTTGAGAACGCCGACTTGGAGTTGCGATGGCCATTTTCTCTCTTGCGTTGAAGCGCCTCGCATGCAACCGAAGGTTCGACTGATGCCGAGTACACCCCGGTATCGGCTTCCCAGAGGTTGAACGACTTCCCGGTGTAGACGGGCCAATACGTACCCACTTGGCTCACTGCACGCTCTCCGGCGTCGCGTGCGAAGAGCCACTTGTCTTTGCCTGCGTCGAGTTCCCAAACGAGACGTGCGTTCCATCCGGGTTGATGTCCCGTCTGAACAGATGCTTGTCTTTGGTGGCGTTGAGTTCTTGCACCAGTCGATGGCTCGGCTCGGCTCGGCTCGGCTCGGCTCGGCTCGGCTCGGCTCGGCTCGGCTCGGCTCGGCTCGGCTCGGCTCGGCTCGGCTCGGCTCGGCTCGGCGTGAGCGTCAGATTTTACTCTCGCCCCTCTTCGAGGAGAGGCCGAATCGCCGAACGATGGTGTCTTGCGCATCTTGAGGAAGACGCGGAACGACGATCTGCTTGGCAGCTGCGGGAACGCGCAATTGTCTGACCAACTTCCAAAGTCGGTCGTCGGGACCAACTCTGGCTTTCCGTCGACTACCTCATGGAATCGCTGCAGCGAGTTCGCGGGTCCCGGGTAGATGGCTACGCAGGGTTCGCCGGTGTCCGCCTCAAAGCCACCCCCACGGCTCGGCGTTCGGGCTGCGCTTGCGAGCAGCGACGAGGGCGATGGTGTAGCGGCCGTCGACATCGTCGAATGTCCATTGCTTGGTGTTGAGGCAGGTGGCGACGCTGATCTGCGCCTGAGCGTTGCCAACACCACCGTGTAGGAGTTGTGGACGTCCTCGAACACCCACCCCTTTTGATTGATGAGCGTCGCGACCGTGATCCGGGCGCCTTCTCTCTCTCTCTCTCTCTCGGTGCGGCTGCTGGCAACCCCATGTTCTCGATGCCGACGATCTCGCGACGCCAGGCCGTCATACCCGCGTCGGAAACGGCAGTGCGTGGAAGGACTAGCCCGACGTGGCCGCAGAACGAACGCGAAAGGTGCCAGTTTCGCCAAGCAAATGCCTTGTACAGGTCAGGATGCGAGCGACCGATTCCTGGATAAGGACCATTCAGGACGACTGAGCGAACCTGAGCAGTACGAACTATCTCCGCTTCGAAAGCTGCTACAAGCTCCGGCCGAGTGGCTGCGAATCGGTCAATCTGCGCGTTCATTTGGCCCTCAGGGAGCGAACGAATGCCCGGCAGATACCGACCCCACCAGATCTTGCGTTCGACCATCACCTTTTCCCAGGGCGGGTTGCCGATGAGGCAGTCGAAACCCGGGCGCTCCCGCAGAAACACCTCGGGGAAAGCGGCCGGGAAGTGAACTGGCATCAACCGCGTGATCTCGTCACGCACTTGCGGGTCGGCGGCCAGCTTGACAACGACGGCCGGATCGAAGTTCTCCGGTAGGTCGCACACCCCGGCGCGGTGCGCAGTGATGACGTCGAAGGCTGCCTGAGCGCCTGCCACTGCGACTCCCGCATCGGCATGCGCTGTTCGTGCTTCGTCGATCTCGTGCTTGGACGCGTCAGAGGTGTGCGCCAGCCGCCGCAACGCGCCCTCGGCCTTCTCCAGCAGGCCGACAAGCTGACTGCGGAAGAGGCTGGGCACCGCAGGATCGGCGTCGGGATCGAATGCAGCAACCACCTCATCGAGGGTGCCGACGCCGGTGAGGCTGTCGCCGTGGACGAGGTTGTGGTCGAGGAAGGACAGCGGGAGGCCGGGCACGAAGGTGTGGACCCAGATTGCGAGACGCGCCAGCTCGACGGCAACGCGGTTCTTGTCGACGCCGTAGACGCAGTGTCGAGCAATCTGGCGACGCAGTAGCGAGCCAGTCTCGATCTCGATGCCGTCGCCCAGGTCGCCGAGTTCGTCCATGGCGACGTTTCGCAGCCTGTTCAGCTCTGCGGTGATCGCGGGGACGGGGTGCAGCGACAGCCATGCCGACAGACGGGCCTCGATGCGGTCGACCGCTGCCACCAGGAAATGCGCGGAGCCCATTGCGATGTCAGCACACCGGAAGTCGAAGAATGCCGCTGCCACTCCTGCGTCGTCGTCGGCCTCTCGCCACGCGTCGAGACGGGCGAGGTGGTCGTCGAGCGCCGGTTCGAGCGCATGGTCCAAGAGGTGTTCCACCGCGAACGGCTTGGTGAAGTACGAACCTGTTGCCTTGCGGGCACCGGAACGGTTGTGGAAGTACACCTCGCCGGCTTCCACTTCCACGTCGTCGTTCGCCCCGGCAGGCACATACTGCAGGTCGCCCTTGACTTTCTTGACGGTCAGGTCATCGGGTGCCGCCGACAGCTTCGATTCCAGCAGTCCCTCATAGATCGTCCCGAACTCCCGCACCGACAGCGACCGGAAGTCGACCGGACCCAGCCCCTGAGGGCTGTCGTCGACCAGCGCCGCCGCAAGGGCAGGGCCGAACTCGGCGTTGGTGAGGCGCAGCCGTGCAATCGCTGCGCCGGTAGGGCTGACCTCGGGATCGGGAGAGAACAGACCGCCGTTGTAGGTCGGCACGCCCCAGTCGGCGTTGCCCTCGTTGACCGCATCCCACAGGCCGCACACGTCGTCCCACATGTCAGTTGCGCGGTCATCGAAGCGGGTCCTGGCGTTGCGCTCGTCATCGGCGAGCCGCTGAGCCATGCGCGACAGCGAGTGATCGGCATAGCGGCCGTTGCTGCGGTAGGGGAGCAGATCCTTGTCCTCGGCGTAGGCCACGAATAGCAGCCGGAACAAGATGACCATGACCCGCTCGTAGGCGCTGTCGAGATCGGCTTCGCTGATGTCGCCGGTGGGGGTGTCGTGACTGAGCCGTGCGGCCACGGCCTGAGCCAGCGCCGGAACTGTCTTGTGGTAAACCCGTTCGCGCAGCCGGACGGCGAGGGCGGCCGCGAAGCGCTCGGAGTCGTCGAGGATCTCATGCAGCGAGCCGCCGTGCGCGATGGCGGCGGCCGAGAACAGCAGCCCCAAGTAGCCGGCTTGCTCGGAAGCAAGGAGCGACAGGTTCAGCTCCACGAATGTCTCCGCCCGGCCTTTGCGGCCTACGCCGATGCCGGGCCGTGCCGAGTAGAGGCGAATCTCCGAGGCGCGGGTGAGTACCACCCAGTCGACGTTCTCCCGATCCGCCAGCGCCAGAGCTCTCGACACAGGCGACATGCCGTCGAACCGGTCGGACGGCGCTTCGAACGGTTCGCTGTCGTCGCAG
>JAJEIW010000062.1 GCA_022828045.1 Acidimicrobiia bacterium
TACGCGTGCCCGATGTGGGGGGCGTCGTTGACGTAGTAGATCGGCGTCGTGACGTAGTAAGAGGTCACCGGTTCAGGGTACTGACGAGCACCAATGCCGCTCGCAGGATTTCGCTGCCCTCGCCGCTGTGTGATCTGTGAGCTCGCCGCGCTGTTTCCTAGGTGTCACGGGCCTGAGCCAGTTTGGTCGAGAGGGCATAAGTGCGGTTGCGGCCCACGCCGAGACGCTCTGCGACGGCCGTCGCTGCGTCGCGAGGGGTAGCGCCGGCTTCCAGTTCGCAGTGCAGTTCGGCGGTTATCTGCTCGTCGGAGGGCGGTTCCGAGGTCGCTGGGGCGAGAACCACGACGATCTCTCCCTTGGGCGGTTCGGCGAAATGGGTTGCCAACTCGGCGACCGTGCCGCGCGCCACTTCTTCGTGGAGCTTGGTGAGTTCACGGACGACGACTGCCCGACGGTCGGGGCCGCAGGCTCCGGTCAAGTCTTCGAGCGTGGCGCCAAGGCGCTTGGGCGATTCCAGCAGCACGACGGTTCGCTGCTCGGAGGCGATTCCGTCGAGGCGTTGACTGCGGGCGCTTGTCTTGCGGGGCAGGAACCCTTCCATGACCCAGCGATCTGTCGGCAGGCCCGAGATGGCCAATGCCGTCACTGGCGCCGACGGTCCCGGAACGGCGCTGACGACGACGCCTGCTGATGCCGCAGCGGCGACCAATCGCTGCCCAGGATCGGAGATGGCGGGCATGCCCGCGTCGGTGACGTACGCGGCGGTCTCTCCTGCCCCCAGGCGCCGCACGATCTCTGCGGCGACGGTGGCCTCGTTGTGCTCGTGCATGGGCACCAGCGGCTGCCCCGCGATACCCAGCCGCTGCAGCAGCAGGCCGGTACGGCGGGTGTCCTCGCAGGCCACGAAAGACACCGCCGACAGCACCTCGAACGCCCGTGGGGCGATGTCAGCAAGGTTGCCGATGGGTGTGGCAACCAGCCACAGACCAGGGTCCGAGGCCACGGCCGAGCCTTCAGTCATGCCCGTAGCCAACCACGCCCCGAACGCGTCCGACTCCGCGCTCGCCGGGGTGCGCCGGAGGGCTCATGTGTCGAGGCGAACATCCAGGGCGTCGGCGACGGTGATGCCCCATTGTTCGAAAGCACCTGCCCGGGCTTCGATGACCGAGCGGGCGGCCAAACGGGGGCGGCCGATCCGCCCGGGCGGCATCGTCACGATGTCGATCACGCGATGAAGCGCATCGAGGTACGCCACGTCGATGTCGAAGCTCATCCCGATGGTGTGCACACAGCGGCACCGCTCGATCAGCAGCGCCCCCGTCAGGTCGTCGCGCCCGAGCAGGCCACGCCGACGCTCGGAACGGGTGCGAGCGACCTCCAGGCTTGCCACCACTCGATCCCCGCAGGCCAGCCAGGGCATGGCTACACGTTGAAGCGGAACTCCACGACGTCGCCATCGCGCATCGGATAGTCCTTCCCCTCGACTCGCAGGCGGCCGGCGTCCCGCGCGGCAGACCATGAGCCTAAATCCAGCAGTTCGGCCCAGTCGATCACCTCAGCGCGGATGAAGCCGCGTTCGAAGTCGGTGTGGATGCGTCCAGCGCACTGCGGTGCCCGCCAGCCGGCCCGAAACGTCCAGGCCCGGGATTCCTTCTCGCCGGTAGTGAGGAACGTGCGCAGGCCCAGCAGGCCGTGTGCAGCGGCCACGAACCGCTCCAGCGCGCCCTCCCCCAGACCGAGTCCTTCGAGCAGCTCGGCTCGCTCGGCGCCGGTGAGCTGCGCCGCTTCGGCTTCGAGCTGCACGCACAGCGGCAGCACCGTTGCACCCGGCAGCTCGGCCTCGATGGGCGCTGCCAGCTCCGCCGCCGCATCGAGCTGGTCCTCGCCGAAGTTGAGCACTGCCATGACCGGCTTGTCGGTCAGCAGGAAGTGGCTCCGCAGCGCGGCGCGGTGCGGGTATTCGTCGGGCCCATCGGACACAGCGCCGAGCGGCCACGCCCGGTACAGCGGCGTGCCCGCCGCCAGATGCTCGAGCGCGGCTTCGAGCGCCGCTGCCTCGTCGGCCAGCACAGTGTCGGACGGCTGGCTGCGGGACGCCTTGCGGCGGCGGTCGATGCGGGATTCCACCGACTCCAGGTCAGCCAGCGTGAGCTCGGTCTCGACGATGCGAAGGTGTTCGAGCGGGTCGGCGGGACCGGGCACGTCAGAGTCGCCGAAAGCGCGCAGCACGAAGACGATCGCATCGGCCTCGCGGATCCCCGCCAGGAAGCGGTTGCCGAGCCCTTCGCCCTTGCTGGCGCCCTCCACGAGCCCGCCGATATCGATGAACTCCGTGGTGGTGGGCACCACTTTCTTGCTGCCGCTCATCTCGGCGAGCGCATCGAGCCGGAGGTCGGGCACCCGGGCCACGCCGACATTCGGATCGGTGGTGGCAAAGGCGTACGGCGCCGCCAGCGCCCCGCCGCCGGCGAGCGAATTGAACAGCGACGACTTCCCCGCGTTGGGCAGGCCCACGAACCCAAAACGCTCCATCGCCGGGCGAGGCTAGTGAGTGCAACGCTGGGTGCTCACGGCCCTCCCGGGCGGTACGAAGCGCTGCGTGCAAGACTTCGCCCCCTCGGGTACGCGCCCGAGACATCTACTGACGGGGAGGAACCCATGGGACCGCTGCAGGGACTCAAGGTGATCGAGCTGGCCGGTATCGGCCCTGGACCGTTCTGCGCCATGCTGCTCGCTGACCTTGGCGCGGACGTGATCCGCATCGACCGCATGACGCCTGAAGACCTCGGCATCGACCGGGGGCGCAGGTTCAATGTGCTCAACCGGGGCCGGCGTTCGGTGGCGGTCGACCTCAAGTCGCCTGACGGTGTCGAGACCATCCTCAAGCTGGTTGAGCAGGCCGACGCGCTCATCGAAGGCTTCCGCCCCGGCGTGACC
>JAJEIW010000153.1 GCA_022828045.1 Acidimicrobiia bacterium
TCCGGTGCCCGTCCCGGCAGGCTCGTGCGCGGCGCACAGGCCGAACCCGCGCGCCACTGATCCAGTGGGTGCCGGGCAGATGAGGCTGTGCCGATGAGGCTGGGCCAGTTGTGCTGGGCAGATGGCGCCCGTCCCATGAGGCTCGACCAATGAGCCCGGTGTCGGCGCCGAGCGCCGATCCTGCGGACCATGAGCTGCCGCTCGCCGGCATCACCGTGCTCGATCTGACCATCGCACGTGCGGGGCCCACTGCTGTGCGCCAGCTCGCTGACTGGGGCGCCGACGTCATCCGGGTGGATGCCCCCACCGACGGCTTCGAGGAAGGCCGCCAGGCATCGCCGGATCACCTCAACATCCATCGCAACAAGCGATCGCTGGTCATCGACCTGAAGCACCCCTCGGGCCGCGAGCTGCTGCACCGCCTGGTGCGGTCAGCCGATGTGCTGATCGAGAACCTGCGACCGACCGTCAAGTACCGGCTGGGGTTCGACTGGGACACCCTGCACGCCGTGAATCCCGGGCTGGTGATGGGATCCATCTCGGGCTTCGGTCAGGACGGCCCGTACGCGACACGCGGCGGTGTCGACCAGATCGCCCAGGGCCTCGGCGGGATGATGGCGGTCACCGGGCTGCCAGGTCACGGTCCTGTGAGGGCGGGCGTGGCGATCAGCGATGTGACCGCCGGCCTGCAGCTCGCCATCGGTGTGCTCGTGGCGCTCATCGAGCGATCCCGCACCGGCGAGGGTCGCTGGGTGCACACCTCGCTGCTCGAGTCGATGATCGGCATGCTCGATTTCCAGGCGGCTCGCTGGACGGTGGCGGGGGAGGACCCGCCACAGGCCGGCAACGACCATCCCACGATGATCCCGATGGGCACCTACGAGGCGGCGGACGGCTACATCAACATCGCGGCGCCCGGCGGGCGGCTGTGGCGGGCGTTCTGTGCTGAGATCGGCCGCGCCGACCTGGTCGACGACGAGCGATTCTCGTCGACCAAGCTGCGCTCGGCCAACCGGACCGAGCTGAACAAGCTCATCAGCGAGCAGCTCGCCGCCGCGGGCTGCGACGAATGGGTGGAGCGGCTCAACGCCGTCGGCATCCCGTGCGGGCGCGTCAACAGCGTGGCCGAAGCCTTTGCCGACCCGCAGGTTCAGCACCTGGGCATGGCCGCGCCGGTGCATCACCCGGTGATGGGCGACATCCGCATCGTGCGCAATGCCACCCAGATCGACGGGGTGCCCGGCGACATCCGGCGGCCCAGCCCCGCCCAGGGCGAGCACACCGACGAGATCCTGGCCCAGTTCGGCCTGGAACCCGACGAGATCGCCGCCCTGCGCGACGCCGGCGCCGTCCGCTGAGATCAAATCGCCGAGGCATTGGCGACGGTAGCCGACCTGTCACGGAACACTTGCTCTGGTCGGACGACGGAGTCCACCTGATCGAGCTCGGGCCTGCGCAGCCGGCCTGAGCATCGCTGACAGGGTGGGCCGCAGAGCATGGTGACGAGTGCGAAATCTAGCAGAAATAGCTCTGCGTAAACATGCATGAATTGCCCTGCGAAAAACTACATAAACTGCCATTCAACAGCTATGCTCCATGTATCGCCGAGTACATTCCCCGTATCGCGGATCGGCTGCTTGCCGATGATCTGATGCACTGGCCCGCGCTGCTCGTCACCGGGCCGCGGGCTGTCGGCAAGACGACGACGGCGCTTCGCCATGCCGCTGCGGCGTTGCGGTTCGACCGCCCCGGGCAGCGAGGCCTTGCGCTCGAGGATCCTGACGCCGCGATCTCCATCGGGCCGTTCCCGTTGCTGCTTGATGAATGGCAGCACGCCCCAGAGGTACTGGGCGCCGTCAAGAGAGCAGTGGACGAGGACCGAAGCGGACCCCGTCGCTACATCATCACGGGTTCGGCCCGCAACGACCTCACCGTCGGATCGTGGCCCGGCACGGGCCGCTTCCTCAACATTGAGCTGTGGCCGCTCACCGGCCGCGAGCGATTCGGCGACGCCACGGAACGAACGCTGTTCGACCGCTGGGACAGCGACCGCCGCTTCGCCTTGCCTCCCGAGCCGCCGGGCATTCTCGACTACCTGCAGATAGCGCTGGCAGGCGGCTTTCCCGACGCCATCGAGGCAGCCGATGAGCGTCGGCGTGATCGATGGATGCGGGCTTATGTGGAATCGACGGCCTCACGCGATCTGGGGGAGTTGGAGGCCGGTCCCGGACGGCGGCGCACGCCGGAACGGCTGACCCGCTATCTGCGGGCGCTGGCAGTGCATACGGCCGGCGTCGTGCCGGACGCCGCACTTGCGAACGCAGCGAAGCTCGACGTGCGCACCGCCGCTGGTTACCACGACGTGCTGCGGACGCTGCGCTTGGTGGATGACCTGCCTGCATGGCGGACGAACCGGCTCAAGCGTCTGGTCGCGATGCCGAAGCGTTACCTGACTGACTCAGGTGTCGCCGCCTGGCTGGCACGCATCGACCACAAGACCCTTCAGCACAATGCCGACGCCCGCGGGCGTGTGCTCGATACCTATGTGGCAGCCCAGCTGCGGGCGGAAGCCGAGGCCTCGCAGACCATGGTGCATCTGCATCACCTGCGTACGCAGCGAGGCGATCACGAGGTCGATCTCGTCGCGGAATTCGATGGCCGCGTGGCGGCTTTCGAGGTGAAATCCAGCAGCGCTCCCACTCGGCGCGACGCTCGGCACCTCGAATGGCTGCGCGAGCAGCTCGCTCCTGACGAGTTCGCCGGCGGAGTGGTGTTTCACACGGGACCGCAGCGGTACGGACTCGGCGAGAACATCGAAGCCGTGCCGATATGTGGCCTCTGGGGATGAGCTACCGGCCGCCTTGCCTCGCTGCGCGCAGCTGCAGCGCCGCCGGCGCCGCCCGCTAGCGCAACCTGCGAAAAGCAGCAGGATCTATCCCGCGGGAACCAGCAGGAGTTACCCCGCGCTATCCCGCATGAATTGCATCAGACGGCGGGCTGGCAACCCTGAGCCGCCAGCCCGCCGGCCGTTGATGTCAAGCGTCAGATGCTGCGAGCGGCCTCGAAGCCGGTATCGAGGTCGGCGACGATGTCGTCGATGGTCTCGATGCCGACCGACAGCCGAACCAGGTTCGGCTCGACGCCGGTGTCGGATTGCTCTTGCGGTGTCAGCTGGCTGTGCGTGGTGCTCGCCGGGTGGATCGCCAAGCTGCGCACGTCGCCGATGTTGGCGACGTGGCTGTGCAGCCGGAGGCTCTCCACGAACTTCTGACCCGCCTTGATGCCGCCGTCGATGCCGAAGGCCAGCACCGAGCCGGCGCCCTTGGGCAGGTACTTGCGTGCCCGCTCGTTGTACGGGCTCGACTCCAGCCCCGCATAGAGCACCCAGTCGACCTGTGGATGACCTTCGATGTAGTCGGCCACCGCCACGGCGTTGGCCACATGCCGCTCCATGCGCAGCGACAGCGTCTCGATTCCCTGCAGGAACAAGAAGGCGTTCATCGGCGAAACCGCAGCGCCGATGTCACGCAGCAGTTGCACCCTGGCTTTGAGGATGAACGATCCGGCACCCAGAGCAGGCCAGTAGGCCAGCCCGTGATAGCTGGGATCGGGCTCGGTGAACATCGGGTGCCGTCCAGACGCCCCGAAGTCGAACGTGCCGCCGTCGACGATGAGACCGCCGATCGACGTCCCATGGCCGCCGATGAACTTCGTCGCCGAGTGGACCACGATGTCGGCCCCGTGTGCCAGCGGCTGGCACAGGTAGGGCGAGGGCACCGTGTTGTCCACGACCAGCGGAACGTTCACGCTGTGCGCCGCGTCCGCGACCGCCTCGAAGTCCAAGATGTCGTTCTTCGGATTGCCGATGGTCTCGCCGTAGAACGCCTTGGTGTTGTCGCGCACTGCGCCGCGCCACGAATCGATGTCGTCGGGGTCTTCCACGAAGGAGACCTCGATGCCCATCTTCGGCAGCGTGTAGTGGAACAGGTTGTATGTGCCCCCGTACAGCGACGGGCTCGCCACGATGTGGTCGCCTGCCTCCGCCAGGTTGAGCACCGCCAGGGTCTCGGCCGCTTGGCCCGAGGCCACCGCCAACGCTCCCGGAAGCCCGACCGCCGTGCGCACGCCGCCCTCGAGCGCGCTGATGCGCTCTTCGAGCACGTGCTGGGTCGGGTTCATGATCCGGGTGTAGATGTTGCCGATCTCCGCCAGCCCGAACAGGTTCTGAGCATGCTCGGAGCTGTCGAAGGTGAACGACGTGGTCTGGTAAATCGGCACCGCGCGGGCGTTGGTGGCGCTG
>JAJEIW010000206.1 GCA_022828045.1 Acidimicrobiia bacterium
CAGCGCAGTGCGTTCGGCGAGCCCAAGCCCGAATGGGAAGGGCACGTGATCGCCGATGTGAACCGTTACGAATGGGCCGCGTGGACGCCGCTCATCATCGCCATGGTGCTGTTCGGCTGGGTCCCCGGGCTGATCTTCGGCGTGGTCGATGACGTGTCGACCGGCATCGCCTGCAGCATTGGAACGGCAGTGGTCGGGGATTGCCCATGGACCGGATGAAGCGTGGCTGGGTTCGCCAGTCTGAGGCGGCGGTCGAGGCAGTCGTGAGGCGGTGCCGACGATGAACCTTGGTTCGATGCTCGCATTTGTGCGGCCGGACCTCGACTGGCACGCGCTCGCGCCCGAATTGACCCTGCTGGCGGTCGGCACGCTGGTGACTGTCGTCGACATCGCACTCGACGACAAGGCCAAGCGGATCATGCCCACGCTCGCCGGCATCGGTTTGCTGGTCACGCTCGTGCCGATCCTGACGCTGGCGGTGGATGGCGCCGAGCGGCCCATCTTCGGCGGCGCCTACGTGGTCGACGACTTCTCGCTGGTGCTCAAGGCGCTGTTCATCTTGGTCGGCTACGTGGTCGTGCTCATGTCGGTCGACTACGTGCGCGAGGGCGACTACTACGAGAACGAGTACTACACGCTGCTGCTGACGTCGCTGCTGGGCATGGTGATGATGGCCAGCTCGCGCGATCTGGTGAGCGTGTTCGTCGCGCTGGAGCTGCTGTCGATCCCGGCGTACATGCTGGCCGCATGGCGCAAGGGCGGTCCGCGATCCAACGAAGCCGGCTTGAAGTACTACCTGATGGGGGTGTTCGCCTCGGCGGTGATGCTGTACGGCATGTCGCTGGTGTTCGGCGTGGCCGGCGACACCGACTTCGGCACCATTGCCGCCGCACTGAGGGGCGAGGGCGCGAGCCCGATCGTCATCGTGGCGATCCTGTTCGTGCTGATCGGCTTCGCCTTCAAGGTGTCGGCGGTGCCGTTCCACACGTGGGCGCCCGACACCTACGAGGGCGCCCCGACACCGGTGACGGCGTTCCTGTCGGTGGCGTCGAAGGCAGCTGGTTTTGTGGCGCTGCTTGGGCTGGTGTTCGTGGCCTTCGAGGGTGCTGCCGACGTGGTGCAGCCGTTCTTCTGGGTGCTGGCCGCGGTGACGATGACCGTGGGCAACCTGATCGCGCTGCGCCAGACGAACATCGTGCGGATGCTGGCCTATTCGGGCGTGGCGCAGGGCGGCTTCATGCTGGCGCCCTTCGCCGTGGCGTTCGAGGGCGATGCCTGGACTGTGCCGGGCACCGACATCACCACCAACGTGCTGCCCGGTGCATATGAGGCGATCATCGTCTACGCCATCATCTACGCGTTCATGAACCTGGGCGCGTTCAGCGTGGTGCTGGCGGTGTCGCGGCGGACCCGCTCAGGCGAGATCTCGAGCTACGGCGGGCTGTTTAGCTATGCGCCGGGCATGGCAGTGTTGATGACGCTGTTCCTGGCGGCGCTGGCCGGCATACCGCCGGCGGGCGGCTGGTTCGCAAAGTTCGTGATCTTCCGGGCGCTGGCCGATGCGAGCACGCCCGCTGGCTGGGTGCTCGCTGTCATCGTGGCGGTGAACGCGGTGATCGCGTTCGGCTACTACGCCCGGGTGCTCGTGCAGATGTGGTTCCAGCCGGTGCCCGAGATGGTGGCACTGGGGGTCGATTCAGGAGGCGACGACGAGATTGATGTCGCCGAAGCAGCCGATGCGTCCGCCGAGCAGGACGAGCACGGCGATGCGTGGTTGGCCACCGAGACCCGTCGGGCCACGATGGTGCGCTTCACTCCAGGGCGGATCCCGATGACCGGAGCGTTGGCGGCAGCGCTGGCGATCACAGCAATTGCCACGCTGGCGTTGGGCATCTTCCCGGGTTTGGTGAGCCACTTCGGCGACGTCGCAACGTTCCACTTCGGCGGCTGACCCCGCCAGAGATGCGCTGCTTGCAGACGGCGCACTCGGCAGGTTGACGTTCGGAGTTTGTCGTTTCGTATATTTTCAATATAAATAAATTGATGTCACTCAAAGAACGGCACTAGAACCATCGCTGCCCCGTCAGCGCGCCAGAGTGGTGCGCCTATGCGGCAGACTGGAGGTAGTGACCATGACCGAAGCAGGATTTCTCGGTGGCCTCGTGATTGCGCAGTTCACCGTGCTTGCGGGCCTCTTGCTGTACACCGCTGGACGCATCGAACGACGCATCGACCGGTGGATCGCGCGCATGGATGCGCGCGGCGCGCGAGACGACGTTCGCTTTGACGGTCACGACGAAAGGCTGCGTGCTGTGGAGGTCGATCACGCAGTTGCAGCGGCAAGTCCGCCCGCAACTTGAGCCGCAGTTCAGACCAGCCGTGTGATTCGGCTGTGCAGCGCTTTGACGAGTTCATGGACGAGGCGCTGTATGGGGCTTCCGGCTTCTACGTGCGCGGGGGACGACCGGCCGCTCGGGGCGGCGATTTTGCGACATCGCCCGAGCTGGGCACGCTGTTCGCTCGGTGCATCGCTGGCTATCTGGATCGCACATGGGATGAGCTGGGCCAGCCTGACCCGTTTGTAGTGGTCGAGGGGGGCGCCGGCCGCGGCACGCTGTGCCTCGACGTGCTCGCGCATGTTGTGGCGTGCCGCGATGCCGTGCGGTACGTGATGGTCGAGCGGGTGGACTGGCAGCTCGGCGACGCGCTCGCCCGGATCGCCGATGCCGGTGAGTCGGAGCGCGTCGTTGCAGTGTCTGATCTCCCCGCTGGCCCGCTCGTCGGCGTCGTGCTCGCCAACGAGTTGCTCGACAACCTGCCGTTCCGCCTGCTCAAGCGTTCGGAGACCGGCTGGCAGGAGGTGCATGTCGAAGACGCCGACCCTGCAATGGATAGGCCGCGAGCCGAGGAAGGCCACGGCACGCTAGAGCATGATGTCGCGCTGCCGACGGCCGGGAGCGCGAGAGAGGTGCTGCGAGATGCTCCGGCCGATGCGGCGGCGATGGCCGAGGCAATGGCCCCTGGCGTCGCACCGGGTGCGCGTGTGCCACTGCAGCTGAAAGCGACGGTCTGGGTCCGCCGGGCGCTGCGCTTGCTCGAACACGGTCGGCTGCTGACGTTCGACTACGGCGTGCGCCGCACGGCCGAACTGGCACAGCGTCCCCAGAGCGAGTGGCTGCGCACCTACCGGTCACAACGCCGCGGGCATGACCCGCTCGACTCACCAGGCACAGCAGACATCACCTGCGATGTCGCGTTCGACCAGCTGCCGCCAGGTGCCACGTTGAGCACGCAGGCCGGGTGGCTTGCCGCCGTCGGCATCGACTCGATGACGGCCGATGCACGGGCGCTGTGGCAGCGAAGCCGATCGAATCCGACGGCCGATGCGCTGGCCGCCCGCACGCTGCTCGACGAAGCAGCCGCACTCGCCGACCCCGACGGCATGGGTGCCTTCTGGGTCGCCGAGTGGCGCGTCGGCTGAACTGCTCGTCGCATCGCCGCATCGCTGCTGAGTGGCGCGTCGGTTGAGCCGCTCGTTGCATCGCCGCAGCGCTGCTGGGGGCCGAGGGTTTGTGGCGTCAGTGGCTCGAACGACTTCGTTCCAGCAGCCAGGCCAGCAGCGCGAGTGCCACGAGCAGCAGCTCGGTCTGCGAGGCAAGGTGCACAGTCGGCCTGATGTCGTCGGTGCTCGGCCGCGGACCCACGCCGAGGCGTGGCCGGTTCTCCTGCTGCGTGCCGTAGCGCAGCGGACCGCCCAGCTCTCGGCCGAGCGCAGCCGCAACGGCTGCCTCGGCAACTCCGGCATTGGGGGAGGGATGCGCAGGCGCGTCATCGCGTATCGCGGTTCACACGGCGCGTGCCCGCCGCGGCCGCAGCGCCGCCACCAGGCGAGCCGGCACGTAGTTGGCCACGTCGTCGAGCCGGGCCGCAGCCCAGCTGAATCGCAGGTAGCGCTCGTCCTTTCGTCCCACCATGGCGTCCATGGTGTTGACCGCCCGGTACGCGGCCGCTCCCGGCGCACCGGCCACCGCCGCCCAGAACGCTGGAGCGACAACGGCATCCACGCTGTTCTCGGCAACCGACTCGATGATCGCCGCCGCGATGCCGGAGGCATCCAGTTCGCTGGGATCCCGGCCCACGAGGCGGGGAAGCTCCACCCGAGCAGCCTCGATGTCGCCGCCCTCCAGCGAATCGGCGATCCCCAGCGCCACCGAGCGCAGCTCACGTCCCGCCGCCGTCAGTGCGACCGCCGACGTGGTCGAGCGCATCAGCAGCCCGCCAACCGCCCTGACGGCCATTCCGGCTGCGGCATAGGCGGCTCCCCGTGAGCGCTGGTCGCGCCAGATCCGGCCCTCCAGGCGGGTCATCAGTGCCCCGAACCCGCCCACCGGGTGCACCTTCGCCAGCGGCTCTCCCGCCATCCGATCAGCAAGCAGTCCCGCCGCCAAGGCGTCGCTGCGACGCGCCAGTCGCGCTATGGGAGGTGCTAAAGTGCCGCAGGTAATACACGCTCCGAAGGTGCCATCGCCGCGGCTTCTAGCTCGCATTCGACGCAACTGAAGAGAGGCATGTCTTGAGAAGATTTCTCACGGCCTTTGTTATCACCTCTCTCATCTGCACTCTCATTGCCCAGCCGGTGGGTGCCCAGTCTGGATCTTCGGAACCTGTTATCTCGCCAGCTTCGGAGCCAACCGACGACTCCGGAACCGATAACCCCGACGAGGAAGTTCTAGACCCCCTAGAGGACCCGCCGAAACCGCAGCGCCATCCGACCCTCATCTGCGGAACCCATGC
>JAJEIW010000030.1 GCA_022828045.1 Acidimicrobiia bacterium
CCATCGTGACCGGGCCGACGCGCCAGCACACTGTCGAGACTTCGGTGATACTCCAGGACGACGGACTTTGCGCGCTGCAGGTGCTCGGCCATCGCTCAACCCTTCACGGCGCCGGCGCCGAGGCCCTTCACCAGGTGCTTCTGGAACAGGATGATAACGATCACGATCGGCAGCGTGATCGAGACCGCCGCCTCGGTGATGGTTCGGCTGCTCTCGCCGCCAGTCAACGAGACGATAGCCACGGGCAGCGTCCACTCGGCAGGTGCGAGCACCTTCATGGAGTTGAGGATCTTTCCGGTCATGCGTCTCCCTGGCCCACTCAGGTCCCGAGGTCGAAGATCACCTTGCTCGCTCGGCCGCCGCGGACGAGATCGAACGCTTCGTAGAAATCGGTTCGGCGCATTGCTTGCCGGACCTGCTAGCCGTTCACCGAGAAGCTGCTGTTGGGGTTGATCGCACGATTCCGGCTGAAGCTCGACATGTCGATCTCGAGTCCGGTGTAGCGACCGATGTGGACCACGGGCTCGGCATCGTGATCGTGGCCGCTCTCGACCGCATCGATGAGTTCGGCCATGGCCGCGGCCGCGACGCCAGCGTTCTTGTACTGGTTGCCCGACGTACCGATCGCTACGTAGAACCCGCCCAGATCGGTCTTGTCGTAGATCGGAATCCAGTCGTCGGCGACGTCGTAGAGGTCGACGACACCGCGCTTGACATTGGGCACTCCGAGGTCGGGCATGCGCCGGGCAAGCCGGAGGACCTGGGCCTCCCATTGCGCGTGGGACACTTCGGTGTCGTAGTTGTCGGGATCCTCGATCCATTCCTGCGGGTCGCAGTCGGGGTCTTCGGAGCCGATCAGAATGTTGTCGCCGGATTCGGGACGAAAATAGATGCCGGTGTCGCCGTCCTGTACGTGACAGCCGGTTGAGCCGTAGTTGACGCCTTCGGGTGAGGCCACGTGGTGCACCTCGTGGCGGAGCGCCTTGGTGGAGATGTTCATGGTGCCTTCAAGGCCGGCCATGCGGTTCACGACGAAGCTGTGGGGACCGGCAACATTCACGACAACGGGAGCCGAAATCGTCTCGCCGGTCGACAGCGTGACGCCGGTGACGCGATGCTCGGTCTGGTTGATCGCAGTGACCTCGGTGTTGAAAACGAACTCGCCGCCAACGCTCTCGCACGCGCGTTGGAGGTTGTGCGTCGAGAGTTGAGGGTCCGAGATGTACCCGGCGTCAGGGGTCCACACGGCGCCGAGCAGTTGTTCGGTTGGATCGGCCCAGAACTCGTCGTCGTCGGGACGCTTCGGCGGGCCGAACTCGGATCCGTTCAGGGCCGGGAGGCGGTCGAGAAGCGTGTCGAGGTCCCAGTCTTCGAACGGAATGTCGAGTTCGGTGAGCAGCGGCACGACCTTCTCGTGGTGCGAGTGCCCGCCGGACTTCTTGAGCAGTGCGGTGCCGCACTGAACGAAGTCGATCAGTCCACGCTCGTCGACATCGCCACCTAGGTAGTCGCGCCAATTGACCCAGTAGTGCTGCCCCTCCCACGCCATGGCCACCCCGTCGTAGGTGCTGTAGCTGAAGCGGATGATGGCGCACGAGTTGCTCGTCGATCCGTATCCGGCAGCCGGGAGCTTGTCGATGTTGAGCGTCCGGCGGCCGGCCTTCGAGAGTTCGTAGCCGATGGCGACACCGATGACGCCCGCACCAATGATGATGGCGTCGTAGCTGTTCTCGTTGGTCATGGGTGGTTACCCCTTCCTCATTCGTTGCCCCTCGGGGTCCCAGAGACAGCCGTCGACGAGGGTCGCGGCCCTCCGAACGCCGAGAATCTCGATCTCGAACTGCCCAGGCGCATCTGCCAGGTGGGCAGGCACGTAACCCATGGCCACCGAGGTGTCCATGTAGTGCGAGTAGCCGCCCGAGGTGACCCAGCCGACGACCTCGCCGTCGTACCAGACGGGCTCGTCGCCGATGACGTCGGCGCCGTCGCGGCCGCCTTCGGTGTCGACAGACCAGGTGAGCAGCCGTCGTTCGAGGCCCGCCTCGTGGGCTACGGCCAGCGCGTCGCGGCCGATGAACTCGCCCTTGTCGAGCTTGACGAATCGCTCGAGGCCGGCCTCGAACGGGTCGTAGATGGGCCGGTACTCGCGACCCCACGTGCCGAATCCCTTGTCGAGGCGAAGGGAGTCGAGCGCGTGCAGGCCGAACAGGCGAAGCCCGAGGTCGCTCCCTTCACGTTGGAGGAGGTCGAGGGTCGCTCGCTGGCGGCTCGACGACATCCAGAACTCGTAGCCGAGGTCTCCGGAGAACGAGACTCGTCCGCACCACACGGGGATCGGGCCGAGGTCGAGCTGACGGAAGTCCATGAATCGGAACGCCTCGCCGGACACGTCGGTGGTGGTGAGCCGTTCGAGCAGGGTCCGCGATTGCGGGCCGGCGATGGCGAGACCGCAGAGGTCCCAGCCGAGGGTCGTGTAGCTCACGTCGGCGCCGACCGGGATCGTCTGATCGAACCAGCGCTCGTAGAAGCGCATGGCCACGCCCGACCCGAAGACGACGAGGCGTTCCTGGTGCCCCGTGTTCTGGGTCGCGCCGCCGGTCGCTGCGGTGACCGGGCCGGCGGGTTCGCCGGCGGTCGGGCCAAGACAGGCGACGGTGAGGTCGCCGATGAGCTTGCCGTTGTGGTTCACCATCGGCGCCAGCACCATTCGGCCGGGCGCAGGAAGCCAGTTGGTGATGATCGAGTCGAGATAGCTCCGCGCATCCGCGCCGGTGAAGACGAACTTGGCGAAGCCGGTCGTCTCCATCACCCCGACGCCATTGCGAACGGCGAGGGCCTCTTCGCGCACGGAGTCCCAGGCGTTGGAACGTCCGAACGTGACTTCCTCGATCGGCTCGAGCCCAGGCTTCTGGAACCACAGAGCGCTTTCGAGCCCGTACCCGTCGCCCCACACCGCGTTCTCGGCGACGAGACGGTCGTAGATCGGCGAGGTCTCGAGCGGCCGAGCGGCGGGGAGCACCTCGTTGGGAAACTGGATGCGGAACCGACGGCTGTAGTTCTCCTGCACCTTCTCGCTCGTGTATCGGCGGGTCGCGAAGTCGCCGTAGCGGGCGACGTCCATTCCCCAGATGTCGAAGCCGGGGTCGCCATCGGTCATCCAGTTGGCGAGCGACAAACCGACGCCGCCGCCCTGGCTGAGTCCGGCCATGACCGCACAGGCACTCCAGAATCCGGGGAGGCCGCGGATCGGACCGAGCAATGGGTTGCCGTCGGGAGCGAAGGTGAACGGGCCGTTGATGACCTGCTTGATGCCCGCTTCTTCGAACACAGGGAAATGCCGGAAGCCCACGTCGAGAGATTCGGCGATGCGGTCGAGGTCGGGGCTGAGGAGCCGCATGCCGAAATCCCACGGGGTCTCCTCGACCGACCACGGCTTACCGCCCTGCTCGTAGGTCCCGAGCAAGAGCCCGCCGCCCTCCTGACGCATGTAGATCTCGCCGCCGAAGTCGATGCAGTGGAGGACCTCGCCGTGCTCTGTGTTGTACTCGGCGATCGCCGGGATGTCCTCGGTCAGGAGATACATGTGCTCCATGGCCAGAACTGGCAGTTCGACACCGGCCATCCGGCCGACCTCGCGTGCCCAGAGTCCACCGGCGTTGACGATGTGTTCGCAGCTGATGGTTCCCTTTGCCTCGCCGCTGGATGTCTCGATGACCTCGACGTTCCACCCTTCGGCTGTACGGGCCAGCGAGCGGACCCAACTGTTGCGGTGAATGGCAGCGCCGTTGTCTCGGGCGCATTGGGCGTAGGCGTGAGTCACGCCGGAGGGGTCGACGTGGCCCTCGTGGGCGTCGTACATCGCGCCCACGAAGTACTCCTCCTCGAGCAGCGGCATGAGCTTCTTGGCCTCGGCAACGCTGATGAGCTCGGTGTCCATCCCGAGGTAGCGGCCGCGAGCGTGGGCCATCCGAAGCCAGTCCATGCGCTCCTCGCTGTCGGCGAGCATCAGTCCGCCGGTCAGGTGAATACCGCAGTCCCGGCCGGAGAGTGCCTCGATCTCCTTGTACAGCTCGATCGTGTATTGCTGGAGCTTGGCGACGTTGGGATCGCCGTTGAGGGTGTGCATGCCACCGGCCGAGTGCCAGGTCGAACCGGCGGTGAGTTCGGTTCGTTCGAGTAGGACAACGTCGGTCCAGCCGTTCTTGGTCAGGTGGTAGAGCACACTGGCGCCGACGACGCCTCCGCCGACGACCACGACTCGTGCCTGGTCTCGCATCCTGGGTTCCTCGACCTTTCTCCCGGGCTAGAAGTCCGTAGCGACCCCGCCCTCGGCGACGCGACGTTCGACGAAGGCATCGATCTCTTCGAGCACGGCCTCGTCGATGGCGGGCTGGCGGTACTCGGCGAGCAGCTGGCTGGCGAGGGCTGCTGTCTTGGTGTCTGCGGTCGGTGAGCCGGCCTCGTGCCAGGACTCGAAGTTGCGCCAATCGGACACCATCGGGGTGTAGAACGCATCTCGATAGCGGTCCTGGGTGTGCTGAACACCGAAGAAATGTCCGCCGGGTCCGACCTCGCCGATCGTCTCGACCGCGAGCGTGGCGTCGTCGACGACAAGTGGCTGGAGCCAGGTGGCGACCATGTTGATCAGGTCGGCATCAAGGACCATCTTCTCGTAGGAGGCACGCAGCCCACCTTCGAGCCATCCGGCGCCGTGAAAGACGAGGTTGGCGCCGCCCATGATCGCTCCCCACAGGGAGAAAACGGACTCGTATCCGGCTTGGGCGTCCACAGCGTTCGCGGCATTGACGTTCGAGGAGCGGTACGGGATCCCGTAGCGGCGCGCGAGCTGCCCGCCGAGCATCGCCGCCTGCATGAACTCGGGAGTGCCGAAAGCAGGCGAACCTGACTTCATGTCCACATTGGAGGTGAAGCCGCCGTACAGAACCGGGGCGCCGCGTCGCACGACCTGGGCGAGGCAGATCCCGGCCAAGGCCTCGGCGTTCTGCTGAGCCACGGCACCGGCGATCGTCACCGGAGCCATTGCCCCGGCGAGCGTGAATGGCGTGACGACAACCGCCTGATTCCGCGACGAGAACTCGATGATGCCGGTGCACATCGGCTCGTCGAGACGCAACGGCGACGACGTGTTGATCACCGAGTACACGATCGTGTGACCATCGATCTCGTCGTCGGCGAGTTGGTGCGCGATTCGGAGAATCTCGAGGGCGTCGCGGTTGCGGTCGGCTCCGAGGCTGTAGGCGTTGACGGCCTTGTCGCTGAGCTTGCACAGGCCGGCGATGGCGTGGAGGTGGCGCACCGAGGCGTGGACGTCAGCAGGCTCGACCGGGTAGCCCGCATGGACCTGGACGGCGTTGAGGTGCTGGCTGAGCCGGACAAGGTTCTGAAAGTCCTCGAGGTTCCCGGTGCGCCGCCCACCGGCGGCGTCGCTCACGTTCGGCGGGCTGGCGACGGCGCTGAACACGACGTTGTCGCCACCGATCCGGACGGTGTGGCCGGGGTTGCGCGCGTGGAGCGTGAATTCGGCCGGGGCGGAGGCGACGAAATCCACGACCATCTCGGGGTCGAACCGCACGCGGTCGTCGGAGATCGAGACCGTGCAACCCGCCGCCTCGAGCCTCGCTCGAGCGTCTGGCAGGAGCACGTCGATGCCGACATCGCGCAGGATGGCCAGCGATGCCTCGTGCACCGCTTCGAGCTCGTCGTCGGAGACGACACGCGTCGGCGCCACACAGCGGCGATGAAGGCGGAACGGCGGCTGCTCGATCGCCGGCGGTCCGTGCGCGTGTCCACGCCGCCCCTTGCGACGTCTCGTTCGTTCGGACATATGAACCCTCCACTCTGAGGTCATTTCGGCTGCTCCGCACCGATTCGTGGCCCTTCGGGCGTGGCAGTGGCTGCGCTCGGCATCACTGCCCCGAAGTTCCGATTCGAGGACTCACTGATCGACGCCGCTCGAACCGTCCGGCGCCTTGCGAATCTGATCTCGAACGACCTCGGATCCGCTGCGGGCAAGCGGACCTCGCTCCTGAACCCCTGAAGGTGGTGAGAGGGTCCAGCCGCCCCCGCTGGGACAGGAGGTTGCCGTACCGGTGCGTCGTCTGGCTGACCGACTGTTCCCTCAGGTAGCGGAAGCGGTTCGATTCACAGAACAGGCCGGTCGGGTCGTGCTCCACGCCGAACTCTTCGGTCCAGGCTGTGGAGACCACCGGTGAGCCCGAATTCGGTCTCCTCCTCAACCGCTCGCGCCGGGCCAAGGGCGGATGAGGAGGAGTGGCCTCCCCGGGCGGTGCCTACCTGCCCGGGGAGGCCGGGGGATCAGAGCAGACCCTGCTCGGTGGCCTCCG
>JAJEIW010000067.1 GCA_022828045.1 Acidimicrobiia bacterium
CGCAGCGCGCTCCCAGCGCATGCACACGTCAGCCAGGAAACCGTCGCCCGGAAGCGACCGCTCGGTCAGCTCCTCGTCGCCCCGGTTGCCATAGAAGCCGATCGCCGAGCCGCAGACGAACACCGACGGCTTGGCTTCGAACTCACGGATGACCCCTGCAAGCAGCCGGGTGGAATCGACGCGGCTCGACATGATCGCTGCCTTGCGCGCAGCAGTCCACCGCCCGCCAATGCTCTCCCCCGCCAAGTGGACGATGGCGTCGAGCCCCTCGAGTGCGGATGCGTCGATGGTCCCCTCAGCCACGTCCCACGCGACCGTCGACTGGCCAGCCCCGTCGGCGGCGCTCGAAGCATCAACCGAGCCGGGCCGTCGCGAGATGCCGACCACCTCGTGACCGTCAGCGCGCAAACTCGCGGCGAGTGCGCCGCCGATCAGCCCTCGAATACCGGTGATCGCGACTCGCATGCTGTCCATAGCTCCCATGATGTCGCGCCCGGCGGCCGCCGTGAACACGATTCACAGGGCTGGCATGAGATCATGATGACTCAGCATCCCGGTTCGACCGGCACGGCGGCGGGGGACACACGACATGCGGCGTTTGCACCAGACCCCCATCGCTCTCGCCTGCGCGGTACTGCTCGCCACCGCGTGCACCGGGAGGTCTGATCCCGGCAGCAGTCCGGATGATCCCGCTGGAGATCCCGATCTGCCGGTGGTCGTGCTCGGTGAGGACGACATCGTTCTCACGGCTGCGCTGGTGCTCTTCGAAGATTGCGACGCGCTGCTGGAGCACCTGCGTACTGAGTACGCAGCACGGGTCGGCCCGTGGGGCTTCGGCGGCGGGGGCTGGTTCGGCCCCGCGGAGGACGACATGATGGCCGAGGATGAGATGGCCGATTCGGACGACAGCGGCGCTCTCGCGGCTGCTGCTCCGGTGGAGGGCGTCGATTTCTCGGGCACCAATGTGCAGGAACGGGGCGTCGACGAGGCCGATTTCGTCAAGACCGACGGTCGTCGCATCTTCACGCTGTCGGGAGGCGAGCTCGTCGTCGTGGACGTCGCCCGGCGCCAGGTCATCGACGCGATCGCGGTGGCTGAGGGCTGGTCGCCGGAGCTGTTCATCGACGGGGACAGCCTGCTGCTGATCGTGCGCTCCTACGACGACGACTTTCACGTGCCCCAGACGGTGCTGCAGCGCATCGACCTCATCGACGGCCGGCTGTCGATCGTCGACACCATGCGGGTGGAAGGCGAGTACCTGAGCGCCCGCAGCGTCGGCGGCATCGCACGGGTCATTATGCGCTACGACCCGCATCACAACTTCCCGTTCGTGTACCCGCAGAACTCCCAAGGCGAGGACGCCGCCGAGCGGGTGAACCGCGAGGCAGTGCTCAACTCGACACTCGACGACTGGCTGCCCCGCTACGCGACCGGCAACGTCGACATCGCCGGGGGCCAGCAGCTCACCGACTGCGCCGAGGTGCATGCGCCGTCGGTGTTCTCCGGCTTCGGCGTCAGCACCGTGATGAGCGTGCCGGTCAGCGGCGATCTCGACCCGTCGTCATCGACCGCCGTCACCGCCCCCGGCGACACCGTGTACGCGTCGGTCGATTCGCTGTACGTGGCGACGACCCGCTGGCTCGACCCCGAGCAGTTCGATGACGACGAGGACGGCTGGAGGCGTGCCTGGCAGGAGCGCCGCACTGCCCTGCACCGGTTCGACATCTCCGGCGGCGGCAGCGCCGGCTACGAGGCATCGGGCGAGGTGACCGGAGAGATCCACAACCAGTTCTCGCTGTCCGAGCACGAGGGCTACCTGCGGGTGGTCACCACCGTGCGCGACCCCTGGGGCGACGAGTCGGAATCGCATGTGCGGGTGCTCGAACAGCAGGGCGACGAGCTGGTCGAGATCGGCAGCGTAGGCGACATCGGCCGGGGCGAGAACGTCCAGTCGGTGCGCTTCGCCGGCGACATCGGCTACGTGGTCACGTTCCGCCAGATCGACCCCTTCTACACCGTCGACCTGTCCGTCCCGGCCGATCCGCGCGTGATCGGCGAGCTGAAGATCCCCGGGTTCTCCAGCTACCTCCATCCCATCAGCGACGATCTCGTGCTCGGCGTGGGCGCCGACGCGGATCTCGACGGGCGCATCACCGGTGCGAAGGTGTCGCTGTTCGACGTCAGCAACCTCACCGATCCGCGTGAAGTGTCGGTGTGGGCTGCGCCGGACGGATGGCACGACGTGGGCTGGGACCACCGGGCGTTCCTGTGGTGGGCGCCCGAACGGCTCGCCGTGGTGCCGGTGACCGTGTGGCAGGACTTTTCCGGGGCAGTTGTACTGCATGTCGACGACCGGTCTGTCCGGGAGTTCGGCCGTGTGTCGCACTCCGAGTCCGACGAGCAGCCCGGCATCACCGACTGCCGCAAGCTCGCCGCGGATGACCTGCCGTCGGCCGAGCGCAGCGAGTTCTCCACCGAGGTCGAGTTCCTGATCGCCGAGACCAGCAGCGAGGTGCTGGCCTGCGAGCCCGGCGAGTCGGGAATGACCGGCTTCGACTGTTACCCCGAGCCCTACTTCGAAGACGAAGTTGCGCGACTGGGTCTGCTGCGGGGCGACGAATCTGTCTCGATCTGCTGGTGGAACCACGAGCCGCGGCGGATCGTGCGCAGCATCGTCGTCGGCGACGAGCTGTGGACGCTGAGCTTCAAGGGCTGGGGGTTCGACGCCAACCGTCGTGGCCGGCTCGAAGTGCACGACCTCGCCACGCTTACGCCCCTCGCCGGAGTCGATCTGTAGCGCGGCGGCGCTCGGCCTAGCGGCCCAGGACTTGTTGCTCGGTCTACCGACCCAGGGTTGATCGCTCGGCCTAACGGCCGACGAAACTGCCGGGGCGGCGTTCGCTGACGGCCTTCATGCCCTCGCGGGCGTCCTCGGTGCCCGACAGGCGCAGCTGCTCGGCTGCCTCGCGCTGGGTGACCTCGCGCACCTTGTCGCCGAGACCGAGCCGCAGCGTGGCCTTGATAGCCCGCACCGCCAGTGGCGCATTGGTCGCGATCTCACGTGCGACCTCGATGGCGCGGTCGCGCACCTGATCGGCGGGCACGCACTCGTCCGCCAAGCCCAGGCCCACCGCCTCGTCGCCCTTGTAACGCTTGGCACCCAACAGCACCTTGGCGGCACGCTCCGGCCCGAGCAGCAGCGGCATCGTCACGCTCATGCCGAAGCCCTGATGGATGCCCAGCGAGGCGAAGTTGGCACAGAACCGGGCCTCGGGGCAGGTGATGCGGATATCGGGCACCATCGCCAAGCCGAGTCCGCCGCCGATGGCGGGGCCGTGAATCGCCCCGACGATGGGCAGCGTCACATCGAAGAGCCGGCCCGACCCTTGGTAGAGCTGCAGCGTGGCGCTGCCGCCGACTTTCTCTTCGGCACCGCCGCCGACGCCTTCGCCGCCCAAGTCGGCACCGGCGCAGAACGAGCGGCCCTCAGCAGCCAGCACGGCACAGCCGATGCTCATGTCCTCTTCCATCTCCACCATGGCGTCGGCAATGTCGTGCACCTGGCGGTAGCTCAGGAAGTTGTGCGGCGGGCGATCCATGATCACCAGCCCGACGCGCCCGTCCCGCTCGACCCTCAGTCCGTCTGCCATTGCCCTATCTCCGATCACCCGGTCTGCCAACCCGGTCTCTGCTCGCTCGGCGGCTCACGCTAGTGGTCACCGAACTAGCGTGACCTCCCGAACACGGCAGCCGGAGACTCCGGGAACTTCACGGCCGCCGTGCACATGAGGCTGAGCCGAATGGCGAAGCCGTGGCCAGAACAGCCCGTGAGCCCAATCACATAGACATGGCGAACAAGAGCGGGAAACACAGGGGGGCAGCCGTGACTCAGACCGACACAGCCGACGCAACCACCGAGACCGCAGCGCACGTGCGCACGGCGTCCATCGACTGGGACGAGCTGCTGGCGCGCCTGCAGGCCGTGCTGCGCATCCGCACGACGCCGATCGGCATGAAGCTCTTCGAAACCAAGGAAGACATGGAGGCCATCCCGCGGATCCGACGTCCGAAGGACATCCACACCACCGACCAGATCGTGGGGATGGCGTGCCGGCTGAATTGGACCGTCGGCA